>NZ_CP019646.1:2256541-2578904 GCF_001999965.1 Limihaloglobus sulfuriphilus
TGCCGGGCAGGCCGGTGTGAGAATCAGAGTCCCCCAGAACACCCAGCCTGTAACCTTTCTCAAGTGCCCATAGATAACTGTGGGCATCGCTGTTTCGCACCCCCCCGAAAAGTGAATGTTCCGGCCACCTGCCGTACGGGTCGAACGCATCTCCCCAATCAGAATAGACCTCGATACATGGCGTAAGAGCTTTTCCCGCGGAGTTGCTCACTTCCTGTAAAGGGCGGTAAGGGAATACGTCTGCGTGTTTATGCGGAATGAAAAGCGCTTCACAGTTTTTAAGTTTTTCCTGAAGAGTAAATCCGCAATCTTCATACTTGTCTGTAAAAATTTTATCCATATTATCCATATCTGCCTCGGCAAGATAGATATTGTAGTGCCCCATATCCATGCTTGACCATTCATAACCGATAAGAGTTACGAAATCATCGCTATTGTAACGATTCGCGGCAGTTATGGTATCTTTCCAAGACTCATAGGGACTTACCGGATGTCCGAGCCTCCAGCGAAGCAGCCGACCCGCACCCCCTTGTTTGCGGGGCATAGCTCCAAGGTGGTCACTCAGTGAAACATAATCCATTCCAGAGACTTCTCTGGCAAAACTGTAAAATGTATCCAGATCATCGCCCCAGCATTCCGAGTATTGGCCGTGGTTATGGATATTCCCCCAGTAAATGGGAGCCTTAACATCATTGCGAACAATTACAGGATTGCTTTCAAAGATTTCCTTTGCCCCGTCGAGTCTTGCTCTAAGCCGATAAATCCCAGGTTTAGTAATAGATATATTTTTAAGCAATTTAGAGCATCTATCCTTCTTAGAAAATTTTAAAGTTTTAGATGCCCCCTCAAAACCGGTTGAATCCTCAATTATTGCATTGCCCTCAAATACAGGAAATGCCCTGCTGTCGAATTCGTCCGTTACAGAAATCCGCATATCAAATTTACTGCCGGCCTTCACAAGAGACGGGGCGAATATTCGAAGTGCCGAAGCAGGAGCAGGCTTAATGTTTATTTTCGGCAGCGCGTATGCCCAGCCTTTGACCTGCCAGTCATATTCTTTTCCGGCTTGAGGCGGATTCCAGGGTTGTTTATAAGTGTTTTTATCAGACGCTTTTGCGGCATGAGTTTCATCAAATCCCGTGTAAATTTCAAATGTAAGATTACTGACCGGCACCGGATTTATCAGAGCGGTTATCTCACCTTTATCATCAGTATTGCCAAGCTGTACAGCGAAACTATCACCTCTTTTTATGCCTTCTGGAAAAACCATCTTAACCTCACGGAAACCAACACCATGAACAGCTTGAGGTATCAAATCAACTTTTGGCAGAGTGTTTTTGTATTCAACCACTTTCATATCAGTGCTCGGAGGGCAGTGGAAAAGAGATTTTACGCTTACAGGCTCAATAAGAACCCTGTGGTAAGACCCTGCCGGCAGACCCAGACCTGTATGCTCATAGCAAAGCTCAACACGTGTTTTTCTGCCCGATACAAGCGTCTCAGGGCTCAAGGCCCAATTACCGGGAGCTGAGCCGGCTCCGGATTCGTAAGAAAAAGCGGTATTGAGAATATTCCTTCTCAAAATATAACCTGAAAATACAGCCATATTAGAATGGAGCAAAAAGGATCTCCTGCTGAGCTTATTATGCATTTGCTTACCTCCGGCAAGATTCTATAATAATATGTAAACTTTAAAACATTACATTATCTTATCATTTCTGGTGGCTAAAGCAACATTATTTTTCATATTTTGCATTACGGCAAATTTATTTTAGTGAATGAGCAGCCAAAATTACAAATCGCCGCCAGAAGCATCCAGCCGATTGTCCTCGAGTACAGCGTCGGGAGAATTCTGAATCACTATCGCCTTTGAATCGGCGTCATCGATTTGCGGTGATGCAATGGTATTGTTACGAATTACAGCAGATGAATTTGCCAATACCAGCTGGTTCTGCTTGTTGTCTCCAATCCAGCATTTTTCCACCGTAGGAGTGCCGCCCATTACGAACACCCCGACTGTATTGCCGGTAATTTTGCAGTTTCGTATTATCGGCCGTGCCTGTTTTGCCTGCATGGAAAACGACATTACAAGCAATCCGCTTGAAGCGTTGGTCAACGTTACGCCCTCAAGTACCGCGCCGCTGCCCTCACCCTGCGTAAAGATCGCCGCGGCCTGGGCTCCCTGTGCATCAATCACGGTTTTGGCGACAATCTCCGGTTCCAGCGGGTCTATGCCGGTTATGCGTATCTCCTTGCCCGCAAAGTTGATCTGCTCGTTATATGTACCGGGAGAAAGCACTATAACATCGCCGGCGGAGGCATGGGAGACAGCGTCTCTGATCGTCTCATAAACCGCGGCGGATGTGCGGTTGTATATTCTGCCCGCAAGAGCTGTTATAGAATGGTTTTGCGAGATTCCTTTAAACTCGTATTCAGTAACAGCGCCTACAGACTCGCCGTCAACGATAACGTCGCCACTCTGGCCGGCAGGGAAACTGATTCGAAAACCGGCATCCTGTCCTTTTTTAAGCGTAATATCCGCCGCGGGCTCAATAACCGCCCCGCCGACTGATTGCACACGTATGGCATGAACGCCGCCTTCGAGTAAATCGGGAATCCCGTTTTTGTCATCATCCCTGTCAAATCCGACAATTGTAAACTTTAAAACGTTCCTGTCGTTTCCGGCATAGATATTGCCCTGCCCATCGGCGGCAACACCTGATAAGGTTCCAAATTGTGCCGGTTTGCCCTGCTGCTGCCAGCTTGAGAATGAATATATAAACCGCCCTTGACGGTCAAATATCTGAAGCCGCGAATTGAACGGGTCGGCAACATAAACAAGCTCTAACTTGGGGTCAGCGGCAATATCGTATGGATATACAAACTCGCCGGAATCTCTGCCGGGCGAGCCCCAGGATTTTATAAATTTGCCGCCGGCAGCGAATTTCTGGATACGGTGATTTGCGATGTCAACAACATAAAGATTTCCATCTGGGTCAATATCGATTCCCTGCGGAAAACGAAATTCTCCCGCAGCGCTGCCGGGCCCTCCGAAGGTCTTTGAGAGAACGGGCTTACTTCCATTGACATCGTAAACCTTGATGCGGCATTCGCCTGCGGATACCGCGTAGAGCCGGCCGCGGGACTGGTCAAGGGCGATATCTGAGATCCACTTGCCGGAGCCGAAAATGGTTGAGCGGTATTTGCTGTCCCAGCCTGGCGGCACCTTGCTTCGCAGCTTCTTCCAGCCGAGGCTTTTGGTGCGGTAATCCATGTCAAATTCGCGGATATAGCTGTTTGCCCAGGCACTCCCGCCGCCGCCGTCGATGATGCGGTTTGACATGTAAACTTTGCCCCGTATGTTGTCCACGCAGCAGCCGCCGGGGAAGTAGAGATGGTCCCAGAAACCGCCCCAGCTTACCGCCCTTTCCGGCGAGGTTTCGTCTTTGTCTCTGATGACGGCATTGCAGACCGCAGAATTCACAGAATAAAGATACTGATTGCTGTCTATTACCATTCTGGCGGGGTGTTGACTGCCATAGGGAGCATAGGGCTTTGCGGTGTTTACCGTTTCGCCGGCGTATTTAATGCGGGCATCGGCGGTAATGCCTTTGGGCTGAGATTTAAACCGCAGCGGCTTTTCGTCCTGCCGGAAACATTTGCAGTCCGGCGAAACAGCGTAGATTTCAGAGCTGCCGTCTTTGTCCTGCTCGGCTGTAAATGCTATGGGCATCTGGTCCTTGCCGGCGAAATTGACATCGAGAATCCTTATCTTTAAGCCGCCGCCTGTGTAAACAAGCCGCTCTTGTGTCCAGCCGCCCGCTGAGGGCTTCTTTATAAGCATAAGCTCATTATTTTTATGTACATAGAACAGCCAGAGACCGCCCTGCTTGTCCTGAACCGTTATATATTCGCTCGCCGCGGCAAGCTGGTTCTCCGTTTCTGTTATTTGCAAGCCCGTTTCTTTAAACTTGAGTCCCTTTTCATAGACATGATTATTTTTCTGATAGAAGAATTTTATGCCGCCGCCCTGCAAGACCTCAAGCCTCACCGTGCGGCTGACATCGGAATCAACAATCGGGGCATAGTCAAAGGACCCGCCCTGAGAAAAGCCGCTGCCGTTGAACCACGACCACTCTCCGCCGGCGTTTTCGTCGTAAAGCAGCATCGATGTAATGGAACCTTTAGTGCCGGCATATCCAAAGGTTACAATATATCTGCCATTGTCGATGCGGGCTATACGGGGGTTGGTATATTTCTCGCCCTTGGCAGCTTTAGGATTCGGCAGGGCATACCTGGCGACATCACGTGTCGGCGGCCATGAGTTATCCTTGTACCAGCCGCCGTTTTGGCTGTCCCACCTGCGCCAACGCTGTTTTGAGTTGTTACGGTCGTAATTTACGGCAACGAGCTTGTCGCCGTAGCCGCCGTTAAGCCAGTCGCCCTTTGTGCTTATGAGAATCCCTGTTCCGCTGTGCGGATCAAAAGCCATATCTCCTTTAACACCGTTCCAGGCATCCACCAGAGCCGACATGCCGAACCGCTGATACTCTGCGCCAGAGACCCAGAACCGGCTGCCGGCGGTGCCGTCGTATTCGAGATTGACAACGCCGCCGTGTATATCCATTCCTATAAGAGAGTTACGGATACCGCCGGATGGGAAACACGCCGCGGCGAAAAACGCATCTTCGCTCCCCTCAACGGCAAAGATATTCACCGGATCAGAGAACGCGGCTATCGTATTGGACAAGGATTGCGGCACCGCGTCCGAATCAGCAGACCACTTGCCGCCGGAATAAACCTGCCATTGGTATGAGGGCTGACTGCCGCAGCACTGAAACCTGCCCATCGCCGCGGGGATTTTCTGGTCGTTATAGATATAAACCAGGTCTCCGCTGCCGGTTACCACGGTTTTTAAGAACACCGCAGAACCCCGAGCCGGAGAGCCGCTGTTCAGGGCATACCCGCCGTTGACCCTCTGCCAGGGCTGCTCATCGCATATCCCCAGCGACGCGGCAGAAACCGCCAACAACATAAACGCAATTACTGCCCTGAGGGAAACACCTGATATGGGATATAGTCTAAACATATACTTAGACTAACACCCCAAACAATCCGAGTCAATAAAAAACCGGAGCGAAGCACTTCAGAAGGGCAGACATTATAAAGTCTGTATTCCGCCGGTACTTTTTGACCTAACTATTTAAATACTGTTCCCCAAAGAAATGCTGAATTTATGCCTGCAACGTACCATAAAATGATATAAATATATATCTGATAGTATATTATCAAATAATTGTCCCGCAGTCCTTTTTCTCTTAGTTAGTTATTTTGTTTTTTGGAACCATCTTTTGTTCCGCGGGATAAATCAGATAAAGGCAATTGTGGCAATTTAGAATATATCGGCGAAAATCTTTCATACATCACAGCAAGTTTTCGTTTATTCCTTTTATCGACATACGTTTTTGCTCGTCGGATTTTGCCATCAGCCCTAATGAAACCTCTAAAAAATACCCTATGAAGTCTTTCACCCATCTGAAATAGCCCGGGGTATGTCACAACTTCTGATGCGGAGAGCAAAGAATCGACCGATTCAGCCAAAGCATCATTGAAATTTCTAATTTTTTGTTCATCAATTTTTTCTTTATTCTTTACAAATAACATGTATTGCCAACACAGCTCACGTGTAGCAATACACGTGAAAACCATATCGCCAGCTTCGTTTATTGTCTCATTTTTTTTATCGTCAGGTGCATTCAAGCAAGCTTTTTTATAAGCTTCTACAAATAATGTCATATAGCCAGGAGTAGTCATATTCTCAGGAAATTTAAACATGCTTCTGGCCTTCCCCAACCATGCCTGGTAGTCTGTAGGCTTTGATTTTAGAACTGAATCATAATACGACATTGCCGTTTTATAATCCTCCTTTTGGTACGCATTAATTGCCATATCTAATAAATTTGGCGTTTCTCTTTTTTCCGAGTTTTGAAACTCAAGCGGAAGATTGAATTTACTCCCGCACCATTGACACTCCAACAGACTTGAGTTTTCCTGGGGACCAATTCGCCCATTACAGTATTTACACTTAATATTTTTGTGAATGCTATCTATCATCTCTATTAGCCCTCTCGTGTTGAAGTAGTTCTTTTTGTGTTCCACCTATAGCGGATTCAACTCATAAGTGCAATTAAGTCGCCAAAATTGTGGTGAGCTGGTATACTCTCTCACTGAATTATGGTGACCTCAACGAAAGGAACACTTATGAGAGCGTACAAGCAGCTCACCGAAGACGATCGTATCGAAATATATGCCATGAAGCAAGCAGGAAATCAACAAAAACAAATAGCTGCGGCGTTGGGCGTTTCTCCCAGCACGATCAGCAGGGAACTGGCCCGCAATACAGGTCTGCGGGGCTATCGCCCTAAGCAGGCCCAGCAAAAGGCTTTATATCGACGGATGGCCGCCCGTAAAGCAGTCAAAATGAAGCCGGAGACGATAGAATACATTGAATCCCGCCTCCGGCAGCAACATTCGCCGGAGCAGATCGCAAAACGCATGAAAACCGATCCCCACTGGCAGGGGCCGGCCGTCAGTCATGAGCGGATTTACCAGCACATTTGGCAGGATAAAGCCCGGGGAGAAACCCTGTATACCCATCTGCGGATTGCCGGGACCAAACAAAGAAGAAAACGAAGAAACAGCCGGGACCGGCGTGGAACGATCAAAAACAGGGTTGGTATCGAAAAACGCCCACCGGTTGTAGAGAGAAAAAACCGCATCGGGGACTGGGAAGGCGACACCGTCGTGGGGAAAAACCATCAGGGAGCCCTGGTAACCCTGGTTGACCGCAAAAGCAAGCTGACGCTGATCGGTAAGGTAGATCGTTATACCGCCGAAGCGGTTGAACGGACCATTATCGCCCTGATCGGCACGCTGCCCCGACGAACCTATACACTGACAGTGGACAATGGCAAAGAATTTTCAAACCATGAATCTATTGCCCATAACCTTAAAATTAAGGTCTTCTTTGCCGATCCCTACAGTGCATGGCAGCGGGGCTTGAATGAGAATACCAATGGCTTGATCCGTCAGTATGTACCAAAAGGAAGTGACATCCGAATGCTGACCAATCAGAAGATTGAGCACATAATGAATCGACTGAATAATCGACCCAGAAAATCTCTTGGATTTTTAACCCCAAATGAAGTATTCTATAAGAGGAAAAAACTAACAGGATAACAAAACAGGATTTAACTTAATTGCACTTGGGAGTTGAATCCGCGTATGTCCACAATGTTTACAATGCCATGAATCAGATATTACTTGAACCATAAATTGATGAACAGCATCTCGTTCAACAGTTCCTATAACTTCGCGCTGATTATTGTATACCTTGTCTGTTTCTGTTGTTAGTATATTCTGATGATACTGACCAACCACTTGACTGCTATCAAGAATTTTTGCAAACAATATTTGGCATTCAGGACATACTGTCTTAAACGCTGAACAAGCAGTGATAAAAGCGAGGAGACTAAATACAAATGGGATCCATGAAAATATAATATAATTCTCCACAATATCAAACGGTTCTTCAGGGCCAAAGAAGAAGGCTAATAATCTCTCGCTCAGAGGCATTGTTACAAGTACTAAAATCGTAATATTGATTAGCATTAGAGCAACAAGCAGCAATCTCTGGTATTTTGTAAATAACCAAGCAATAACATAAAAAAGCATACTCAAAGCACCGATTGCTAACATTACAAACATTGGCATAGGATCCGGATTAATCCAGTTTTCATGAGCTACTTGTGCACGAGTTTCTTTAATATCTGAGACGAAGGAGTCGGTTCCAGCTTTATCAACTATATTTTTTATATAACTATCTTTAACATTATGTTTGTTTTGGATTTGCAACTTAAGTTTTTCATGAGTTCTTTCAGCAGCAAGATAGTTATCTTCCTTCAAGTACTGCTGAACTTCTTCCCATGTGTTAGATATTTCTTCATAACCGAGTTTTTCCCATTGTTCTAAGGCAATTTCTTTCTTTGCCCTCACTGTTGCTATTTTGGAAGTAGCGTACTTTTTTATTTTTCGGGCTTCCAGTAACTTGTCAATTTTTGTATATATTTTTAACGATTCATATATCTGTTCTTTATCCATATAATCTTCAGCTTGAGAAACTAGGTTGTCTATTTTTTTTATGCCTATTATTGCACTTGATATTTTCACTTTCTGAACCACTACAATTAAAAATAGCACAAAGATGACAGAGATAATGGTATACCAAAATATAAGAGGTAAACCAGCAATTGTCTGATTATGTTCATCAGTTTCAAAATCGCCGCCTTCTAAGCGACCCGGTTGTTCAGGCTGCTGACTGGAATTCCTGACAGAATTTAAGAAAGAACTTAACCTTGAAATATCGTTAGGGTTTTCAAAAAGCAGACTTTCTATCTCAGTGATTTGCATATCTGAAATTCCGAGAAGACGGCAGTATTTTACTATAATGTCAATTTCATCCTTAGACATTTGACCATCTGCCATAGCAACTTTAATCAGCGTTAGCAGTGTACCCCATTGTTCGTCAGGTGAACCATTTAAAATCACGTTTCCCGGATTATTAATACTTTCCCTTAGTATTTTATCATATTCGTTTTGTCCTATCCCAGCTTTCTTACAAAAACTCTTTATGAGCTTAACTTCTGATCCATCTAAATAACTATCTGCTCTTGCTACAGCAAGAATGTTATGCAAAAACAATCTAGAGTTTGTAATTTGGTAATTGATATCTTTGTAAAATCTGACTGCATCTTGATAATATTCTGGAAATTTTTCTTTAAAAAATTTATTAATTGATGATTGTGCTGAATTATCATAGTCATTATCTAGATCGACACACTCATCATTATTTCCCAGTTCGATGCTTTTGGCAAGCTGCACTAACAGGTTTTTGTCCTGTTTTAATTTGTTTCCATAGTAAATAAGTGTATCAAGTAATTCTCTTTGCTCTGAGCCAGTAGAGACAGATAACATTGCCAATAAATAAAATATATTTACTGAATCCTGCATGCTGATATTTATGTTATGATTTACAATACCAGCTTTAAAAGAACCCATAATATTTTTCATTTCATCGTTAGAAATTTCTAATTTGGCTTGCAGAGCCTTGATGACCTTCATTTCAGAGCTGTTTAAATTCCCATCCGCCATAGCGATTTCAATCAAATATGTCATTATTTTAATATTTGAATTTGAACCTACTTCAAAACTTTTTATAGAATCTAATGCAGGTAAGGGGGGGAGGGCGTCAGGATTTTGAGCAACCAAGTTCTCATTGGTTTTATCATGGAATAAACCGTTTATCTTTGAAGCCAAAACCCATGTTTTCAAACCTTCCTTCCAAATTATATCTGTGGGGTATAACCCTCCATTATTAGCTGCCTTCCTAAGTTGTTGAGAAGAAATAGGGCCAATATTTTTCCCATCACGGTGATAGAACCATTGCGAACTCATTCTATTTTCCCTTACTTTGACTTTTCGATTGCTTGCTTTGCTAATTCATAATATAAGATTTTTTCTTCTTCTTTTCCACTAGTTATGACTACATAAGAATCTTGGAAATCTTTTAGTTCCTCTAAGCACTCTTTGACCTTTATCTGGTTACCAAGTTGAATATAACAAGTCAAAAGGCCCAAGTATGCTTTAGCTGGAGTACGACCGTACTCAAGGTTCTGCTCAGAAAAAGCAATTATTGAGTCAGGATATTCATCAATAACTTTTTGAAAGTTTTCAATTGCCTGTTTAATTGCATTCATCTTCATATAGCACAAACCAATATTAAATTGAGCATCATCTGCTAGGTCGCCTGCGGGGTCCAAGGCAATTATTTCTTTGAACTTCGATATCCCATCAATATAAAAGTTGTTACTTAATAATTCTATTGCTTCTTGAAATAAAACAATCGCTTTATCATTAGTGTTCAAGTCAGACATTACTCTTCCTCTATTCTTGTTGTAGTTATTTTCTCTATATAATCTTTTCTGGAAAACGGCTCATGTGGATTAATCCAGCCTATTGAAATTAAAACAGTTAGAAGTGTTCCTAGTATTCCTCCGGGGATTAAGCCGTGCCATGCATGCTCAATTCCAAAGTAAAGTATTAGCATAGCAATAATTGCGATAGGAAATATAGTTATTGGACGCCTCCATTGTGTTCCAATAAAAGAGAGAGGAAAGCAGATGATAAACCCAACAATCATTTGCCAAGTTGAGAAAGCTCCTTCAACTGCCAATATAATACATACCACTAATCCTATAGCGATAATCAATGAAAATAAAAGTTTCATAACATCTCCATCTATATCTGTTTTAATAACTCTATCTTTTTAGATTCAAATTCATCTTTGTTAATAATATCAGAATCTAAAAGAGCTTTAAGTTCTTTAAGTTTGGAAATGGGGTCAGATTTATGATCACTTTCCGTTATCTCAACAGACTTCGAGGGATTAGTCGCAGGCTGTTGAGAGTTAAAAGATTGTTGAACTATTTGTGGGAGCATCATACCCATCCCAAGTCCTGCCCCCATACCAACACCCGCACTTGCTGGTCCTCCTGGATTATTGGCAGCCATTTCTAACGATTTTGCTGTTTTGAACTGAATGTACTTATTCATATCACCAATAACCTGCATACTCGTTCTCTCATCAATGATTTTTTGAACTTCTTCAGGTGGCGATATTGAGTTGATAAAGAAATCTACAATAAACAATCCCAAAGCTTCGAAATCTTCTTCTAAAACTGCTTTTGTACCTGTGCTAAGTTCATCATAAACTTTGGGTAATTCAAAGACACTCTTTACTTGAGTACCTAAGATATCAATTAGACGTGTTATTATAATATTCTTCAAGTAATCTTTAATTTCAGCATCAGTAAAGACGCCTTGAGTTCCAACAATTTTGTTTAAAAAAACAATTGGATTCTTAATTTGAATTGAAAATATTCCGTAGCTTCTAAGACGAATCATTTGGAGCTCAGGGTCGCGGAAAATAATCGGTTCCGAAGTGCCCCATTTAAGATTTCTAAAAAGTTTCATATTCAGAAAATATACTTCTGAACGGAAAGGACTATCAGGTCCATACCCGAATTTAGTTACAAATTTCGTAAGAGCCGGTATGTTCTGTGTTTTTAATACATAACGTCCGGGCCTTTTAAAAACCCCCACAGACTTGCCATCTCTAAAAAAGACTGCACTTTGACTTTCCCTTACAGTGAGTTGTGCTCCCCATTTAATTTCACAGGGTCCTTCTTGAGGCATACGAGCAACCATCACATTTCCAGTATCATCAAGATATTCAAGAACCTCCATTAACTTTGGCATCATTCTATCTCCGTAATTAATTTATCTCTATTCTCGACTATCTGTTTTAGTGAGTCTAGTTGCTCAGAAAGGTTTTCGAGTCCAACACCTTTCCTCTGATGAGAATTAATACTGTTCAGATTGGTAATGAATTCATCAACCTTTTTTTTAAAGGCCATGTCATATAAATATAAGTTATCAAGAGTTTTCTCATTCACCTGAACAACGTCAAAAAAACCAGAATCTCCACATTGTGCAAATTTAATTTGGTCAGTGATAATTCTTAGTTTTTTCTCAATGTCTTCAACTTCGGTCAATTGTTCAAGGTGTCCCTCTTTCAAGAACGCTCTATTCCATTTGTAGAGCACAGAAATATTATTATTAAGAGAGTCTACAATTTGTTCCCGGAGAATTTTGTCTGTTTCTCTCCGACCTTCCCTCTCAGAATACCCCTTGTAACCAGGTATTAAAGCTCCCAGCTTTTCAAATATATTATTGCCATTGTATTCTGCCATATCCACCTCGCAAATAAAGCTATTTATTCCAGCCTATGCAATTGTCCGGGACATGCGAAATACCCGGATTCTTTATCATTATCATTACCGATAATAAGTATTTTACCACGGCGGAGTTTTAAATTCCAATAAAAAATACACTTCCATCTGACAACTCTAACCTGTTTTAATACAAAATGTTACGATTAAAAGAAACGTCACTGCCTTAGTTCTTTTTGCCATCAGCTGTTTTTAATGCCTCTTCTGCCGTTACCCGGCAGGGCCTGCCATCTCGGTTAATAATTACATACTGGCCGAGTTTGGCCTTTTTATCAAGCTCTTTTCGAACAGCCCGTTTAAAACACTCGCCGGCAATGCGGGTTCTTTCACTTATTGTTGTTGCACTCATCGGCACACCTTATAATTTCATTATAGATTTTGTTATTTTGAATACTAATATCTTCACAAGACCGCTCAAAAATTAGAGAAGAAATAAAGAGTCTAAATCTTTTTTTTGGAGCAAACGCACATATACCTTTATAAATAAATGGTTTATGTTTGCCGGCCAAGCTGTTTGTAAAAGTATTATTCATCTTAAATTATTCCAGACAATGCAACTTTCCGCTCAAGCACAATACCCGGATTCTTTATCATTACTGTTGGCAAGTATTTTACCACAGCGGAGTTTAAATTCCAATAAAAAACTTGTAAATCTTGTCAATCCTGTCCACTTAACTCGTAATTAGTATTGCCTATTGTCTGTCATCTTTTGTCTAAACTAACCGCTCCATAATTCTTCACTTATTTATCAATATTATCAGAATGCGAAACAAGTGAAGAACGGCTCTGATTGTTTCTTCGCTGATGCCTGATTCAGGTTTTCTGTGGCTAAAATGCTTTAATACACCACGGAGGACACAGAGGACACGGAGGGCATAATTGATTATTATTTACCATGCAGGCATTGAAGGCAATGAAGAATTTATTTACTTGTTTGATAGGAATTAGGAATTAGGAATTAAAACCCCTGACAATACCCCCAAACACTCCATATCAAACAAATGTCCCGCAGTCCTTTAATTTTCTTTGGTGCTACGAGAGGCGGAGAATACAGCCGGATGAAATTTCGATTGACAGTAAGAATATCAATGGTAGAGTAAATTATAATATTATAATGTGACATCCAGAAATACAATTTTAACGTCAGAAGTCTTGCAAGACGATACTTCAAAAGCGTTTAGAAAAAGGGGCATCTATTACCTTTCGTTCTGGACACTTTGAATGTCGTTTTCGTTGGAGAATCCAATGGGTAAATGTGCAAAATATGCTCTCAAAGCCGCCGTCATTGCGATTTGTGTTGTCTCAACCGCTGCCGCTATGTCAAGCCGTCCTCAAAGACCTTTTACAGAATTTAAGAAAAACCCTGATGACAGGCCGGTTATCTCATCGGGATCAAACGGCCGGCCCACGTTCATGTCGGACCCTGTTGTGATCAAGGACAAAGAGGGCTATCACGCTTTCTTTTCAAACTTCTATATTAAGAAAAACGGGCAATATTGGATATCTTTCGACCCGCAAAACCAAGACGCGTACAAGATGGATGATTTTGTGGGCAGCATCGCATACGCATTCTCAAGCGATCAGGGGCTGAGCTGGACACTGCGGCAAACACCATGTTTAATGCCGGGGCCGCAGGCATGGTGTGACGATGTCCTTGAAACGCCCTCTGTCATTAAAGACGGGGATCGATTAGTTATGTTTTATTCGGCACTGGGAAGCCGCAACGGCAGGAAATTTCTCTCCAGATATCAGATTGGCGGGGCGACTCTAAAACTAAACGGCAAAACAATCCGGGAAAAACTGCTTGATGAATCCATTCAATTCACCAAGATTAAACAACCCGTTGTGCCTCACAATACCAGCATTATTCATCATGACAATAACACCCAGGAGCCCAGTGTTGTCCTTAAAGATGGGAGATTTGAGCTGTTTTACATCGGGCTGACTTTACAAAAACCCGATGAGCAGATCCCCGGTGTGCCCGGGCAGGGCATCAAGAAAGTCGCCTTATACAAGGCTGTTTTTGATAAAGATTTAAACCTGATCCTGGCGGCAGATGATGCGCTGATCAACGGGGCCAACATCACCGAAGTGCATTACCATGACGGCGCCTACCACGTCTTCTCAACACAGTCCCCTTCCTGGTTTTCCAATTACCCGGGCAAGGCGGAAGGCCTTGATAAATTTCATTATGATGAGTCTATCACCTATTACCACTCTGCGGAGGGCCAATCCTGGTCTAAACCCCAAACCATTCTTGAAAAAGGTACGGAGAACTCTTTCGACAGCTGGGGCATTATGGCACCAACCGTAGTATTTGAGAACGACCGCCTCGTGATGTTTTATACTGCCTGGCAGCTCGGGAACCAGACAATGACACCGCTGCCGGCTGACGGCCGCTATGGATTAAGACGCGGCCAAGAACAGACTATCTGGGGCACAATGGGCAGAGCGGAAGCAACATACAACCCCCGAGCCTGGGAGAATTAAAAGGGTAATCAATTGCCCTGACAAATACTGCCGTTACCGACCCGGGCAGAGAACACCGCTTTTTTTACCTCTATCAAAAATGGCAAAATAAAGAGTCAAAGCTGTTTTATCGTTTTAATATCATTTTGCCGACCTCGCAGCCGATATCGCTTGCGATGACCGGGCATTTGACCTTGAGTATGAAAAAGATATCCTTATCTACATCGCTGAGGGACTCATAATTTCCCTGCCCCTTTGCGATTACAAGAGATGCGGCGTTGAAACAGTCAAGGAATTCATCAGAACAGGTATCAAGAATCGTGCCGGGGCCGTCTGAGCCGTTGTCTATTACCTTTACCATGTCTGTCAGACCGGCAAACTCTGCGTCCTCCATTGTCGCGTCATTGATGACGGGAAAACCGCGAACAGCGACTGTAATCTTTTCGGTTGGAAGCTGTTCTATGAGCAGTTTGTCAAAGACGATCTCGCCGGCATTGTCTGTAAGGTAAAGGATACTCTCCGCGTTTGCAACATCGCGGCGAAAATTATCAAGCTCGCCCGCCTCAAAATCCGCCGTGAGCGATTCATTTATAACTTTTCTTATCTCTTTTTCGGGGATGGATGATTTCACCCCGCAATCGATAATATTGCCCGCAATGGCAAGCCGCATAGCAGTCTCAAGGGGGTTGGCAGATTCGGCTATATCCGATTCAAGCTCGGAAAAAATCTCCATAGCCAGCCGGTTAAAACGCTGTTTCATTTCGAAATAGGGATCCTCCGAGCCCACAATAGAACGTATCCGTCTGTGTATCTGCTGCGCGATAGCCGGCGGGCTCAAAGTCATATCAACATCTGCCGCGAGGCACAAAGCGTCGCGAAGTACCTGTTCCTGTATGTCCTGCTCGTCTGTGGCGAGCCTGGCGGCGTCGAGTGCCTGACGTATAAAGCATGGAATGCAATCGAGATATATATTCATTCTAAATTCCTTTTAGTAAAAAGCTGAGATTCAAATAAACAAACAATTACAGAGTGTTTGCGAGAAACACTGCCGCTGAGGTAAATTTAAACCTTATGCAGGAAAGATTCAAGAGAAAAATTTAAGGCAAACAGGGTTGAGTGTGTGACATTTTTCTTTGGAGTGCGGCGGCAAGCGGCAGCGCGACACCGCTTTAAAGCCGCTCTTCTAACGAAAACACCGCTGAAACTATAACATAACGCTCAAATAACAAAAAACGGCGCCGCCTCGCTGCGCTCGTTGTCGCGCGCACTCCAAAGCACCCCACAAAAAAATGTCACACACCAGGACTGAGAGACGCATTCAATGCGGATTTAGACCTGTCGCCATATTTAGTTGAGAGACGCATTCAATGCGTCTCTACGGGGGACTGCATATTGTTCATATGTTCCTGTAATGAGGGATATTTCTGCGGATCGTTGAGAATCTTGCTTCTTGAGCTTTCCTGGTTTGAGATATTCTCCAGATCCTCGCCGCTCTGTGCTACCAATGGAGTCAGGAATATCAGCAGCTCGGTCTTCTCGGTTTTTGTGCGGTTTCTCTGGAAAAGCAGCCCCAGCAGAGGTATATCGCCCAGCAGAGGCACCTTTTCGATAGTATCTGTGTCCTTATCCTGCATAAGGCCGCCGATAACAATAGTCTGTCCGTTTGCCACCGCCACCCTGCTGTTTGTGGAGCGTTTTGCGTAAACAGCCGCTTCTACATTATCCGATATCAGAACCGTCTCGCCGGTCATGGTTGATATCTCCGGTTTGACATCCATTATTACCAGCGACTCATTGTTAATTGTCGGCGTTACCTCGAGTATAATACCTATGTCTTCGTATGAAATTGAATTGATGGTCTGGCCGGTTTCGGTAACTCTTGTATCGGTAACAAAGGGCACCTCCTGGCCGACGGTTATGGTAGCTTTCTGATTATTGCTGGTGAGTATATAAGGACGTGAGAGCACATTCAGATCGCCGATTTCCTGAAGCGCACGTATGGTAAAATCAAGGTCGCCCTCGAGAGTGCGGGTCATAAAGCCGTTCATGTTATCCGGCAGAAATTCAGTCCCGAAAAGCGTCTCTCCGCCGGAGCTTCTCATATTAAGTACCGAAAATTCTGTGCCCAGATCAAGGCCGTCGCTGGTTGTAACCTCCGCGATAAGCACCTTGATAAGTACCTGCGGAACGATCTTATCCAGCTCATCGAGAACAGGCTCTATTTTGGCATAGTTTTTCTGAGAGGTCATAATAAGCAGTGAATTTGTATCCGCATCGGCCTCTACATAGAAATCTTCTGAAAGATCGCTGCCGGCACTTCTTGATGATGAGCTGCCTCTTCCGACGTTATTGTTTCGCCCGCTTGCCTGGTTCTTCAAATCCTTGAGTTCTTCAAAGAGGTTGTTGAGAACCTTTTTTATATTGGGCGCCTGAGCGTTTTTGAGTGTATATACAAATATCATCTGCTCAGATTCAGGATTAGAGTCCAGCTCTTTGATTATCTCGGCAATAACATCCATAGTGTCATTTGGAGCACTGATAACTACTGAATTTGAGCTTCTGTCCGCCGCGGCAGTAATCCGCACATTCGTATTTCCGGTTGACTGGCCGCCATTACTGCCTCTTGAGGAGTCTCTGGGTGAGGAACCGCCCCGGCCAAAATTCATCATTCTCTGAAACGGATTTGTACTATCGCGATTTGTACTGCGTGCCTGTTCCTGTTCAAATACACGGTTGACCAAATCAGCCGTATCCTCTGCATCGGCATAGACAAGATGGAAAACACGAACGTCGGCCACCGAAGACATCTGTGTATCAACGGCTCTGACGATTTCTATGAGCCTTTTTACATTTGCCGAGGTGTCTGTGATTATCAGACTGTTGCTTGCCTCGTTTGCACTTAACACAGCATAATCAGGCAGCAGGGAACTTAGATCCTCCCTGAGATTTACCGCGTTGGCGTATCGTATTGGAATGATGTGGGTAATAACATTGTCTCCACCAACCACTGCCGCGGGGTCACTTCCGGAAGAAACCGGCAGATTCATATATCTGGCCTGTTCGATTGAGACAATCCTGAGGGTACGCTGTGTCCGCACCGCCGCCAGGTAGCTGTCTTTGAGCACCGTATCAATCAGCGAAACGGCCTCGTCAATGCTAAGAGGGTTTTTGCTTATTATGGTTACTCTGGTATCCATCGCTACGTCCGAGACCACAATCAGCCCCGCCTGCTCGCTGAGATAATCAAGAACATCACCCAAAGGCACATCACGGAAGTTGAGTATGATCTGTTTATCTGTTAAGGACGGTGTATCCTGTGCGGCTGCGGGCAGGCTCACTAAAACCGAAAGCAAGAGCAGTATCAAAGCCGCAAGCCGGTTGAAACAAAGCCCCTGCGCCGCATGGCATGAGGCCGCTAAGAGGTTATTACGATAACTTTTTGTTTTTTCTTTTTTATGCATTTTCTTATCCTTATGAGATCAATTCTCAAGCTGTTGTTGTCTTCGTTCCATGAGTTTACGCAGTATTTGCCCCTCATCCTCGCCGGACTCGCCAGAGGGCATATCCCCGGGCTCTGCCGAATCAGGGGAGGGCTCTGCCTCAGTTTTGATTTCTAAGTCTGTAGAAGGCTCCGGCGATAAAAACTGACCTATCATAATCTCGTAGTTGTCCTTGCCATCTGTTATTACGACATTATCCGTGTTTATTTCTTTTATCGTAAAGCCGCCAATCATCTCCCCGGCAGTGTATATCTCTACGCCGGCGTTAAGAGGATCCTCGATAAAGACCTGCTTGTGCCGGTTTGAAATAGCTATACCCCGAAGAATATACTTTCTCTTTACGGGCGTCTGCTCCTCTGTATCGGTTGAATCCATTTGAGCTTGCTGAGACCCTGGGCTCCTGTTTTTTGAAAAGATATTGACCTTTGCGATAATGTCAAAATCCTCTCGCCGGGGTTCTGCCTGCCGCGGTGTATCTGCCAGGGTAAAGACCGCTGCCGCAGCGGCGATGATGAGCATCAAAATGGCGAAACAGCGAATCATATCAACACCGCCTTTTCAACAGTACAGCTTATAGAGTATTCATTTTCAGCAGGCATATCATTTATATCCAGGAAAGCCGCCTCCGGGCTTTGCGCAGAAGACCGGCTGATAAAATAAATCACCGAGAGGCTAAGCTGTATAGACATTGTCTCCGCTGATTCATCGATTGAGCCAAGCTGAATTGATTTTAAACGCACAGGGATATCCGCGGTTTCAATATCCCATAACAGATCAACAACCGAGGACATAGAACCGGAAGCGGAAACATTTATCTCAATTTCACCGAGATATTCTTCCGGCGAGAGCCTTTGAGGCTGTACACTCGAGACCCTCATCCGGTTTTGGCGGCAGCAGTCATCAATAAACCGCACAACATAGCTCTCTGTCTTTTCAGGATCGGAGCAAAGACCGGCCTGGAGCATTGTCTGCCATCTTTTTCTCTGCAACTTTTCTCGTTTCAGTATATTAAAGGCATCTTCAAGCTGCGCCCTTGCTTCTACAGCACTCTCTGCCGCGGCTGACCGCAGTTCAAAAATCGGATTCAAAACATAGCTGTTGAGTACAGCCAGGGCGACAACAGCAATTGTTACTATTAGTATTCTGTGTTCTCGTCTGGTCAGGGCCATTTAGTTGTCCCTTTCGTATTTGAAGTTAACCGCGAATGTGACCGTATCGGAATTTTTGTTCATCTTTCGCAAATACAATATCTTTATATTGCTGAAACCTGAACTTGAGTTCATAGCCTCAACAACGTCGAGTACCGCGTTTTCCGAGACCGCACTTCCGGATATGACCTGGTTAAAGTTTTCATCCAGTGCCAGGCTCGAGAGCCATATATGCGGATATTCAGGAAAGCAGAGCGTGAGCTCTTTTAGACTGGAAAGACAATAAGTCCGGCTGCTGAACCACGGCCGTGCCTGGCTGACGCGCTGTATAACAGATTGCGCAGTTTCCAGCCGTTCGGAGAGATCAGCGTACTGCTGCTCAGCCGCTTCGGCGTCTCTGCTGTCCATATACCAGCCGCCAAAGAAGACGGCCGCAAAAGCTAACACCAAAAGCGAAGCCGCGATTATACGACCTGACCAGCCGCTTCGTTTTTTTTTGTGAGTGCCAAAATGGGTATTTACAAAGTCAAGCTCACAGCCCCCGTCTAAAATTCTTTCTCCAAGGGAAACGGTGATCCATTCCAGCTGGGAGGGCCTTGAAATCCGCTCAAAACGGGTGTCCGGTATTACCTTTTTGAAGCTGTCAACGACCTCTTCTGCGGGCGATTCACTGCCCCATATCCGGCAGCTTATGCCCTGTGTATTCTGCATTGTAAGCAGAAGCCTTTTGAGCTCCGCAACTGCCGGGGCGGTTTTCCCAAGGCGGGTTGAGCCTGATGGGAGACATTTGAGCGTCTGAAGGCAGGAATCCTCAAAAACAACAAATCCCGTGTGATGGGGGTATAGAATAAGATTGACGCACACGCCGGGTTCTCTATGCAGCCGGGGAGCGAGCAGGGAGACGCTTAGCGAGACAAGAGAGATGCCTGTTCCGGCAAATAATTCTCGAACGGACTGAATGTCTCTGTTCAGAACCGCCGCGGCAAGTATATGATTCGAATTGCCGGCTAACGGCACACAGTCAAACACTGCGTCCTTTACATCAAACTCGAACCTTTGTTCCAGATCAAGCTGAACTGCCGAAGTGAAAACATCCCTGTCAGCATCGGCGTATTTTGAAACATCAACAAGAGTAGTCAATACATTTCTTGAGGAGATGCCCACTGCCGCGTTTTTAAATTTGAATCGATTCTGTTTCAGGAATGCGATGAAAGCGTCTTTTTCTTCTCCGAGCTCATCCAGGTTGACTGAAACGCGCCGGTTATACTCGGCGTATTTTATCAGCTTTGGGCCGTCGGAAGAGTCAGAAAGCTCCGCTGCTGCGATCTGATCCGGAGTTATGACTATGGAGAGTGTATTTTTTGCTCTGATTTTATTGTTCTTCAATTTAGATCTGTTTCCCATCTCTAAGATTATCCAGTATATCTTCGTCAAGCGGCCAGCCAAGATGGCTCAGGGGCTGTCTTAACAAAATTCTCGGCTCTTCCTGTGCGGTATCAATAACAACAAAATAACGCCGAAAAGCCCTGCCGTCACTGCTTGCCGCGACTATATCCGCTGAATACTGGTCAGACTTTACTGTTATGCGGCTTCCAACGCCAACTGCCTTTTCAGGCGAAAGCACTTCTGTAACCCAGAGTA
Source organism: Limihaloglobus sulfuriphilus (assembly GCF_001999965.1). Taxonomy (GTDB): domain Bacteria; phylum Planctomycetota; class Phycisphaerae; order Sedimentisphaerales; family Sedimentisphaeraceae; genus Limihaloglobus; species Limihaloglobus sulfuriphilus. The sequence continues at coordinate 2,277,209 of NZ_CP019646.1, forward strand.
TTGACGATGTGTCGGAAGATTGGTCACCGGTTTTCCCTCGCCGCTGGATTATCGCATCTACATCGCTCTGTTCCAGTCCGGGCAGACAGAGCAGTACCTCAGGCGGAGCTGTGTTTATATTTATAAGGCCGTTTATACGCTTTTTATCGCCGGCTGTCAGAGAGGCTGCTATCGCGTTAAAATCATCGTAATCCATCATGCTTGTGTAAAACAGCTCTATGAGGCTGGAGTAATGATTTTTTGTGCGTATCCTGTTCATAATGGTAAAATAATCTTCACCGGCAACAGATTTTATAAGGTTTGACAGCCTGGACATATTTTTTTTGTCATTGACGTTTATAAGCTCACCGCCATCCTCCGCGACATTTTTTTGATAGGAGTAAACAGTTACATAATGGCAAAAACATGGGTCAAGAACTCCATTTCCGTTGTCATCGGGGGCCGTTTTGCCTCCGTCATTCTCGTTCCAGTCGAGCACACCATTTCGGTTCATATCCTCGCCAAAGAGAGATTCTCTGCCGCCGCCCTTAATCATAAGCACCTCTTCAACGGTTTCAAGCCGATCGTCTTTGCAGTAATAGGGCCGATCAAGCAGCAGGTAATATTCACTCTCAGCGCCGCCCTCGGTAAGATCCTGATCTGTGTCTCTCCAGTCTATTATGGAACCGGCAAGCTCGCTGCTCATCCCCGGCAGATTCAGCAGCATATCCCGCGGGGCGGAATTGATGTTTACTTTGGCGGCTTCATCAATAATGCCGAAATCATATTCCCCTCCGTTGAGGGCATTTACACGAAGCAGCCAGAAATAGGCATCTCCAACTTTAACCGCCTCGCAGAGATCATTCGGCAACGCATTTACCTGGCTCTGCTGCCCGCTCAGTGCCAGGACATAATCAACAGCACCGGCAGCGGCGGCTTCGGCCTGTGCGGCGGCGATGCGGTTTGCCGAGGCTATAGATTCAACCCTGACAGACTGAGCAAAGACCGCCGTCAGAGCGGCAATAATCAATGTTACCCAGATAACGATAATAAGTACCGTGGCTCTGTTTCGTTTATTACGTATAAACTCGCTCATTCCCTAACCTCCTGCTCAGCCGCGATTGTATTTATGACGAATGTTTTTGTATATACGGGCATATCTTCCTTTGCCGCCCTGCCTTGCTGTGTCTTGAGACAATCTTCATTCAGAACAAAACTTACCCTTACAGCCATGGGCAGAGGAATATCCGAGGCCTCCGGATCCCATGAGCTCACCCATGAATAACCATCGTAATACTCAAGGGCAAACGAAGCAAGCCCCCTGCATACAATCTCATCTTCGTAAAGGCCGCTGTCAGTAGAAAGCAGGTTCAGCGTCTTGCGGCGGATGAGAACAAGCTGTTCCGATTCCTCCTGTATATCGTAAAGCGAGTATTTATCATCGTACTCAAAGGCATCGCCGAGAAAGTATTCAACCCTGATAATATTCGAGGCCTTTTCACCTGCAGAAGGTCTGAAGCCTGCGGTGTAGAAAGACACATAACTGCTGTATAAATCATCGCCTGCGGATTCTTCTGTACCGGTGAAATAGCCGGCGAATAATCCGCCCGGGCTCATCGCCGCGATGATATCATTGCGCATCATATCGAAGGCCGGCATTATAGTATTATAGGGGCCCAAGGCAGCGTCCGTCGTGTCTTTTGCCCGGGAGGCAATGAATATGCTTGAGTACATTGAAAGGGCAATAACTCCCATAATCGCCAAAGCAACCATAAGCTCAAGCAATGTGAAACCGGTATTTCTTGTTGTATTGATTTTACCGCTCATAGAAGAGCCTGCTTAATTTAAGTTCCTGGGTTACATTACGCCTCTGCCACTCAACAACAACCTCTATCAGCTTGACGTTTTCAATTCCCTGCTCTGCTGCGGTTATCTGCCAGCTGTATTCAACATTGAACCGCCTCTGGTTTCCGGCAGATTCTCCGCCCTGCCAGGACTGCTCAAGAACGGCTTGAGCAAGAGCATTCTCGGCAAGCTCAAGGGCTGTGAGCCGGTTTCTGGTCTGAGAACCAAGCGAGACAGCCAACGATACGCCTTTCATTGCGACCGGCATTATAAGGGCAATAAGCAGCATTGCCGCCATCACCTCGACAAGTGTAAAACCGCACTGATTCAAGCGTCGGTCCGGAAGCTCGTACACGGCCCGCATGTTTTCAGGCTTGCTGCCCTTATGGGCAGATGCATAAATATGTTTTATAGTGCTTTTAATTTCTGTCCTCTATCTCTCTGATAAAGAATTTCTCCGCGGGGCTGGGACAGAGAATTTCCCAGCCTCTGCCGGTTTCGTCACGAAACTCAATACGGCATTGGCGGCAGTACCCTTCCGGTGTAAACTCGATAAAATACAGCGATCCGTCTCTGTCGAAATTATCAAACTCCAGTTCTATGCCTTCACTTATATTAAAGCGGCTTTTGAGCTGTTCGTCCTGGTCAACATACTCCCCGCGGTCAAGCGAAGAGAGCCGGTACTGTCTTTGGTTTAAATCAAAGCTCAACCTGTAAATCCGGCTCTGATGTATGGACTGGGTGTGAGCATAACGCGTCAGCATGACAACATGCTCTGCCGACCACCGCAGCTGTCTGCCTGAGAAAAAACCGCTCAGAGACGGCGCTGCCATAGCCAGAACTGTTGAAAGAATCACCATCACCAGTATCAGCTCAAGCAGCGTAAAACCGCCTGTTTTGTGTTTTTGAGTTTTATATCTCATGTGCTTCACTAAGCAAAACAACACCAGAGTCTGCCCGAACAATCTGTCGGGGCAGAATGCGATTTATTCTTCTGTCCAGTTTACAATATCGTCTTCATTGCCGGCCTGGCCGTCAGGACCGCCGGAAGAAAGGTCGTAGCCGTATTCGTTGTGGCTGCCGGGCTGTTTGTAGATGTATTCTGCCCCCCAGGGGTCTTTTGGTACGCCGCGTTTCAGGTAGGGCGTCTCCCAGCCGTCAGCGTTTGAGGGTTTTTCGATAAGAGCCTTAATGCCCTCAGATGTTGTGGGGTAACGGCCGTTATCGATCTCGAAGGCGTCAAGAGCAACCTCGATATTCGATATGTCCGTTTTGGCGGCGGTTATCCTTGCCTGTTCACTCCTTCTGGTGAATTTCGGGACAACAACCGCCGCGAGGGCCGCGAGAATAACCAGAACCAGAAGCAGTTCAATCAGTGTAAAACCAGTTTTTCGTTTGTATTCAATGTTTAGCATTATCATACCTTTCATTTTATTCAGTCATTTGCCTTTTAATGTATCAGTTCCTGCAGATTGAATATCGGCAGCAGCATCGCTATAACAATTGTCCCGACAAGGGCCGCCATGACAAAGAGCATAGCCGGCTCCGCAAGTGAAACAGCGGTTTTAAGGTTTCTGTCAAGTTCCTTTTCATTGAATTCAGCCAGCCTTAGAAGCTCTTCGCCCAGCCGTGAGCTCTCTTCAGCGATAGATATCATTTCTATATTCGAACCGGAAAACAATTCCGGGCAGATTCTGAGCCCGCCGGCAAGCGTCATACCCCTGCGAACCATATCAACGGAGGTGTTGACCGTCTCGGAGAGCCGCGAATTGCCGATAGATTCCTTGGCAACCTGCAGAGCAGTGATAAGAGGAACTCCCGAGCTTATCAGCGTTCCCAGCATACGGGCGAAACGCACAAAGGCAAAACGTGATGAGAGCTTACCAAATATGGGCAGCTTTAGAACCCATCTGTCCCAGGAAGCCTTTCCCTCGGGGCGTGAGAGCCAGGTTTTTATGCCGACAACTAACATAACTGCTCCTACAGCTGTAATTATCCAGTATTTCATGAGCATATTACTTACGCTGACAACCATCTCTGTAAGCCTGGGCAGATTGCCGCCGAATTCGGTAAAAATAGAGGAGAACCTCGGGATAAAATAGGTAAGCATAAACACCAGTATTACTACCACGAGTACGCAGAGCACTACCGGATAAACCAGAGCTGACTGAACCCTGCTCATCAAGTCCCTTTCACGGCTTCGAAAATCAGCTATCTGAGCGAGTACAAGCTCCAGAAATCCGCCCGTTTCGCCGGCCTGAATCATTGCGATATACACCGGCGGAAACACCTTGGGCCACTGCCGCATGGCATCGCCCAGGCTCATGCCGTTGGAGACGTTGTCGTATATCGTCTGGACAAGATGGGCAAGTGCCGGTTTTTCAGTCTCCCTTACGAGGATTTTAAGCGACCTGCTCAGCGGCATACCGGCGGCAAGCAGGCTTCCAAGCTCGCGTGTAAACATCTCAACATCACAGCGCCTGAGTCTGCCGTGAAAATGCTTATGCGATTCATGCTTTCCCTTGTCAGGCTCAACATGCAGCGGAACAAGTGAACGGGCCATAAGAGCGGATACAGCGGCCTTTTTCTCGGCGGCCTGGATACTGCCGGTCAGTTCTTTGCCATGTTCATCTCTTGCTTTGTACTTAAATTGCGGCATTGTTTTACTGCTCCGTTGTCAACATCTCGTCCTTTGTTACCCGCAGCACCTCTTCGAGCGTAGTTTCGCCTCTGTCAAGGTAGCGTTTTACGTCTTGCCGCAGATTCTTCATGCCATCTTTCATCGCGGCAAGCCGTATTTCTCTTGAACTGGCGTTTGCAAGGAGCAGAGCCCTTATATTCTCGCTTACAACCATCTGTTCAAATATACCCTTTCGGCCTTTATAGCCGGTGCCCTGACATTCTCTGCAGCCGGTGCCTGTATAAAGTTTATCGGGTATCAGCTCACCGTACCGGCCCCGCAGGCTCTCGGTCTGAGCTTGGGGCACGGCGGTTTTGCAGTCGGGGCAGATAAGCCGGATAAGCCGCTGGGCAATCACCGCCTCGAGTGATGAGGCTACAAGGTAGGGCTCAACGCCCATATCCACCAGACGTGTCAAAGCCCCGGGCGCATCATTGGTATGTAATGTCGAAAAAACCAGGTGTCCGGTAAGAGAAGCCTGAACGGCGATTTCGGCGGTTTCGAGATCGCGTATTTCCCCAACAAGTATTACATCAGGGTCGTGCCGCAGAATTGAACGCAGCCCGCGGGCAAAGCTCATGCCCGTTTTGTTGGAGACCTGAATCTGATTTATGCCGTGAAGCTGGTATTCGATGGGGTCTTCTATTGTTACTATCTTGCGATGTATGTCGTTGATGCAGGACAGAGCAGCATAAAGGGTGGTTGTCTTGCCGCTGCCGGTTGGGCCGGTAACGAGTATTATTCCGTGCGGCCGCTTTATGACTTCCGCGAAAACCGCCAGGTCATGCGGCCCCATGCCGATCTTCTCAAGACCCAGCAGAACTGATGAGCAGTCAAGAAGCCGCAGCACTACCGCCTCGCCGTGAAGCATTGGTATTATAGAGACACGTATATCAACCTCTCTGCCGGCAAGGAGTACCTTTATGCGGCCGTCCTGGGGCACCCTCTTTTCAGCAATGTCAAGGCTGCTGAGGATCTTGATTCTGGATACAATTGCCGGCTGAAACTGCTTGAGCTCCGGCGGAACCGCTGCCGACTGCAGGACGCCGTCTATGCGATACCTCACCCTAAGCTCGTTTTCAAACGGCTCTATGTGCACATCTGTCGCTCTGCTCTCAATGGCCTGGGAAAGCATCTGATTCACAAAACGGATTATGGATGCCCCCTCTTCCTGGGTGCTTGCCAGATCCATGTTTTCCTGATCAATGCTGGTAAGGAACTGCAAACCGCTTTGAGCCGCCTCGTCAACCATGCTCTGTATCGTGTCGGCACCGAGACCGAGATATTTTTTGAGAAATTCGTTTATGTCAGTCTTCGGGGCAAGACCAATCTCTATGTCAAGGCCGGTAAGCAGCCTGAGCTCGTCAACCCCCGTCGTTTCAAACGGATCGCTTATAACCGCAAAAACCCGCCCTTCTTTGCTTAGAATTGGCGCAATGCCCCGCTCAAGCAGAACGTGCGCTGAAAACTTTGCCAAAAACTGCGGCTCGGGAACATAACCCGCAAGATTATCGATATACTCATAGCCCAGCTCGCCGGCAAGGAACTTCAGAGCGGCATCTTGTTTAACCCCATTGAGAACTGATGCTTCCATGAAACCATGCCCGGCAGCAGCCGAAATCTCAATCTGCTGCATCTGGGAAGAGTTGATAATGCCGGATTTACACATGCCGGATAAAAGAGTACTGACAATAGACAACTGAAATAACCTCAAAATAATTCAGGCAGGCAGGACAAACTGCTCATAAAGCAATGATCCTTGCCTGCCTATATTTTATCGCTGAATTTGCTGGATTATCTGCGCCGATTTATTTATTCCAGCGTTCCCATAAGAACAAGCTGTGCTTCCTGTTTGAGAGTCAGCACCTCACGAAGCTCCTGCTGTGCAGTTATAAGCTCCTGTTTGGCTTTTTCGCGGGCTTCACGCAGAGCGGTGAGCCCGGCTTTTATCATCTCGGGAGAAACTTTGTCCTTATCAAGCAGCTCACGCAGGTCCTGCTGGGCTTTCTCTACCGCTGTCTGTTCTCTCTGAGAGCGGCTGCCCGCAAATCTCCCGTCCCGGGCAAACATATTCATGCCGCCAAAACGTGCATTGCGAGACAGATTCATGACCTTGCTCAAACGCGGCTCAACCACTTTCCACTCATCGTCGGAGATTTCAAGACGCTCTTTCATCATCTCCGACATACGCTTCTGCATAGCCTCGGGATCAAATCGTCCGCGGCCGCCGCGGTCATCACGGGCCTGGCGCTGCGGCTGACGAGACTGAGACTGATTCTCCTCCTCCGCGGCATACGTCAGCGAAATAAACGTTACAGCCGTCAGTAAAACAACGGCAACAAGTGTCAATACTTTTTTAGCAAACATTTTATATCTCCTTATAAAACAGAGTTTTATATGCAAATACCGCAAACTGACAAACGCCGCCGGTATTGCAATATTAATAATGTAGAGAAAAAACACGAAAACGTTACACAATTCTTTAAAAATTCACATTAAAACAACACATAATACAAGCATTTATGGCAGCCTTGGATTCACCTTGCCGGAAATTTTGTTTTTCGAACTCCATTTGCACCTATAAAATAATTTTAAACTTCACTTGAAAATATTTCGCAATTCGATATATTTCATGTGTAGATATCAAAACATAAAATAAATACCAAGAAAAGGTGAATAAAATGACTGAACTGAAGAAAAACTGTAAATATGCAATGATAGTACCTACCAGCATGGGAACCCGCCTGACCCCCGTTAATCAACAGCCGTTTCACTGCAGCGACACTTTCAAAATGCAGGCCACAAGTGCCGAAAGCAACGTCGCCAGCATATCTTCTTTTCTGGGATTGCCTGTAAAGGTTCTCACCGCCTTTGTTAAAGGCAGTCCGATATCCCACTATATCAAGGATAATATCCGCAGCCGGCGTATGGATTTTGAGGGGCCTGAATTCGATCAGGACAGTCCCTGGGGATACCGCCATCAGATCAACATGGCCGACAGCGGCTGTGGAATGCGCGGCCCGAGGGTACACAATGACCGCGCAGGCGAGGTTGGCAGACTGCTTAGTGTGGAGCATTTCGACCTGGATCGTATATTCGCACAGGACGGCGCACAGATTGTTCACCTCTCTGGACTTATAGCGGCACTCTCGCCCAAGACGGGGCAGTTTTGTCTTGATATCGCCAGGAAGGCAAAGGAAAACGGTTCGTTGATCTCCTTTGACCTGAACCACAGGGCGAGCTTCTGGAAAGGCCGCGAGAGTGAACTGGCAGCCATTTTTGATGAGATTGCCGGCAAATCTGACATTCTCATCGGCAATGAGGAAGATTTCCAGCTCTGCCTTGGCATAGAAGGCCCCAAAGCCGGCGGCGAAGGCCTCGACGAAAAAATTGACAGCTTCAAGGAGATGATCAGCAGGGTAAAACAGAACTATCCTGATGCGGGGATATTCGCAAATACGCTGCGGGAAGTAATCAGTGCAAATCAGCACAAATGGGGGGCAATCGCTACAGACGGCAGCGACTGGGAAGTGATTGAGCCGCGTCCTATCGGCGTTCTTGACCGTATCGGCGGCGGAGACGGTTTCGTTGGCGGGCTTCTTTACGGAGTGCTTAAGGGCTGGGATATCCACAATTCCGCCAGGTTCGGCTGGGCAACCGGCGCGCTGGCAACCACCATGCTTACCGACTACGCCCAACCGGCAGACGAAGAGCAGGTGTGGAGTATCTGGTCAGGAAACGCCAGGGTAAAAAGATAGATAATCGCGGCCGAAGGTTGTTTTATACTGACGCGGCCGCTATTTTTGAAAAATATCAGCACTTTTTTCGTATTTGCGCTTGCATTATTAGCTGATTTAAATAAACTTCTTAGCCTTGACCTAAGGGCAGGTAGCTCAGTTGGTAGAGCAACGGACTGAAAATCCGTGTGTCGGCGGTTCAAATCCGCCCCTGCCCATTCCATAAAGCTTTGTAAGCTAAAGACTTGCAAGGCTTCTTCTTTTTTAGTCTAACCTTAAAAAAGCCCGTGGTGTCACTTTGGTGTCACTTGCGTTAGCTCTTTATTAAGCATCTTGTCTAAAAGATTACCGGCCGTAGCCAAATCTTCCTCGCGAACGCTCAAATAAAAGCCCATCGTAGTAGATATACTGCTGTGCCCTGCCAATTTATGCACCGCCTGAAACGGCAAAGCCGAGGCCCAGTTCGTAATCGCACTTCTGCGTAGATCATGAATAGTGGCTTTGGCAATTCCTGCACGTTTTTGGATTTTGCTGAAATTAGCCCCAACATTGTTTACTACCCATGACCTCTCGTGCCAATCTCCGGAACGCTTTCGTTCCAATATAGTTTGAAGCCGTTCTGGGGTAATAAATATGTAAGGATGGCCTTCTGGGCAATCTATTTGCATATCAACCAACAGTTTTATTGCATCTTCAGCTATCGGAACTACGCGATTACGTCTGCCCTTTGGCTCCCATGAGATAATGTTATCTTTTGATTTCCTTGCCTCAACATTAATCCGCTGATTTACAAAATCAATGTTATTCCAGGTCAAATGAAGTATCTCATTGAGACGAAGCCCACTGCTGTATGCAACAGCGATGAAAGTTTTCCACCACTTATTTACAGCCGCATCCTTCAGGGCAAGATACTCTTTAATGGTCACGTATCGCTTAGGCTTATCAGTTACCCTGCGGGGTTTAATCCTGCTAAAAGGATTGCTGCCCTCGGGCAGATAACCTCGTGGGTCAATAGCCTTATTGAAGATACTTTTTAGGGTTCGTAAGTATTTATTGACCGTGGAAACAGATAACTCATTAGATGCAAGTCTGTCTGCAATAAATGCTTCCGCGTCACGGGGCAGTATGTTCTTTAATTCTACCGCCTCACCTATGAACTTTTCAAAGATCCGTAAAATATTCTTATGTTCCATATATGTGGCGTAACTCACCTGCCCGAAAATTATCTTTTCGTGCTCAAGCCTGAAATTCCGCAGACTTACCTTTTTAGGTCTGTCAGCCTTGCCCATGTAAACCTTCGCCTGAAGTTCACCGGCAAATCTTTCGGCTTCTTTTTTGGTCTTGAACACCTTGCCGTATCGTTTTCCATGACAGTTTTTCCATCGCACTGCCCAGTTGTGCCGCCGCTTGCGATGCCACAACTCTCTTGCGATTGGTTTGCCATGTTTATCCTTTGGCACTGGCTCAAGCCATTTTGGGTATACGCCAACTTTTTCATATGCCATGATTATTCCTTTCTGTTTTTAGAAAGTAACAATCGGGCACACTGGAGGTGACAGGCACCATTGTGGTATAGAAAAACGCATATATCCAGTTATATAAAGAGATTAAGTTCATATCTCGGTCTTGTTTTCCAGGAACTTATCCAGCTGTGAGCGCAAAAACCACACATTCCTGACATACCGCGTAGCCCTAAGCTCGCCCCTGTCACGCCAGAATTTGAGATTCCGCAAGGCTTGTTTTTGGGACTGACCGATTTCGTCAAGCCGCAAATACATCGCAGCCTCAATAGAAGTCATTAAGTCGGGGAATTTTTCAGGCCTTGGAGGCCAGGTAGCAGCAATAATATGTTTACCATCACTCATCTTATATGATTCCACCCGACCGGACACCCCTGTCTTCTGCAAGATGCCCGGTCTTTTAGTTACACTTAGCCTCTGGATAACATTCCCAATATTAGCAGCTTAAACACCGATAATACAGTAATGCCAAGCACCAGACTGCTGTTTTCAGAAAGGTTTGGGTTAACACACCTTCTTACAGTGTCAATTACACGAAACACGATCAAACTACCTGCCTTATCAAGGGCATCAAAGCATGACACACGCAACCAGTTCCGCAACAAGCGAACACCAAGAAAGAAGATCACAATATCAATCAAAATAAACAACAGACTTAAATGCCCGCCTGGATAGCCAAGGATTATCATGATGACCTCCTATTGGGTTTCCTGGGGCCCTACCTGAGCTTCGATTACTTCGGTTGCTTCGACCTGAGCCCTGGTATCTTCGTTTTCTGCATTATCTGCCAGCTCAACCGCCTTGCCAACCTTTGGAGAGTCAATACCTCGCGATACACATGGCCTTGGAGGGATAATGCTTTTTAATGATATCTCACGAACATCACCACAGCCAAGATAACCACGCCTGCCACATACCGGACAATTATCATTACGATCAACCGATGCTGTGAACATGGAAGCTTCCCTTGCATTGTAATGCAGGTATTCTTTACCGTTAATGCCGTCTGCAAATAGCATCCTGACAAGTTGAGAAATAGCCAGATGACAGGTAACACCATTAAGATGAAGCACTGATGGGGTCGGAGTCGAATTAGTTCCTCTGACATAGCCTGCCTGTGCGTACTGAGCTTTTGCCTCATCATCCATCTTATCCAGCGCTGCACTTGATGGGTCAATTGACCCCGAACACATAAGACATCCGGTTCTTCCGGGTAGAAACACCTGAATCTGACCGATTGACTCATACTTGTCGTCCTCGGGAATAATCTCAGTGCCAAGATCGATGTATGGAACCATATATCTTGACGCAAGGCTATTGAGCGTCTGTCTTGCCCCATCGTTATCGATACAACCGATAATAACATTGGCTTCCTTTATACATTCCAGCATCTTCGCATCATCAAGCGGCTCGGTATAACACTCAACATTTGTCTTATGCCCACGGTGTTTTGCATAAGCCTGTGCAATCTTTGCCTTAGTTTCCCCGATATCTTTGGGACGTGCATAAGGAATGCGAGGCAGATTTGAGGCTTCAAGGATGTCCGGATCACATGCCTTGATCCAGCCGGAATGGCTCCCTACACCAAGAGCCAGCAGGCTTTCAAATACCAGTGCACCGTTACCGCCAAGACCGCCGACAAAGACTTTTGTATCCTCAAGTAGCCCCTGCTTCCAGCCTGGAATGATGCGGTGGCGGGCATAGGGGTCGTCCTTGCCGCCCTTGGCATCGTTAACATCGTAACGTAGAATCATGGTCGGAGACCCCAAAACCTCAATCCGGTTGACTGGTTCAAACCTCTCGTTTTTCCTGTCCCAGATTCTGGCCTCAAAGTTGTCAAAACCGCGACCAAAAACAATCATTCCCATCTCAGTGGTTTTAGGGAAATTTGCCGAGATATAACTGGCGTTCGCCATACCGTGATGGTTGTCAATCCCGCTGAACCGTGCCTTTGTACTAAAGGGGTGCGTATGGGTATCAAGAATTGAGAGTCCCTGATCAAAGGCAAGACTGTAAACTAAAGCCTGATACACCTGATCCGGCTCAATTGACACCGAAGACTGGTTCTTGAGTTCCTCACGGTCAGGCACAACCAACTGTTTGCAGATATAGGTCATGCAATCATTAGTCATAGCCCTTGAAAACAAGCCGTAGATAAAACTTTCATCTGAGCCTGATTCAGCTAGATGATTTGTCAGAACTTTGTAATAATCAGTAGTAAATCGTATTATTTTCTTTTTCATGTTTATTATCCTCTCGTTGGGGGCTTTGTCATGTGTGCCCGTAACAATTCAAAAAAAGTGATTAAATCATCCGAAGATGAGTTCCAGGCAATGCTTTCATAGCACCACCAGCTCCACCCCGGCGGGCCGACATCTCTATGGAAATCTTTTGGTACCTTATTATTATACCTGAGCATACTTGGAACAAACACCCTGGAACTACCCACGCCCGGGGGACTTTCAGGGTAGTTCGTCGGGAGTGCCAAAAGGACTCTAATAACACCCGTATTATAACCTGGAGGCAGATTGAAATTATCTACATAAAGGTTTCGTTCAGTGTCATCAAGACTGATGTTGTACACACAAGATAATCGCATTAAATCATCTTCCAATATCTGAGATATCATCTTAACATCCCCTCCTTGCCCTTGGAGCCTCCATGAATCTTTCAAAATTCTTGATATCCAGCTCACCGTCTCGGGGAATAATAGTGTTACCGCCATTGGGTTTCTGCTGAAGAACAACACGGTTATCAGGTACACCCATTGCGTTTCTTAGTTCACGGGCATCAACCCGTCCGTTACTTCTTTGAGGGACATTAATTTCTCGTCCGCCTGCAAATACTCTCATTTTAATTCTCCTTGAATTATTTGTTAAAAAATCTTAAAATTAAGGCCACTATAGCTATCAACGTTAGCAGTGCCATTAACGCTTGTAGGTTATCACTCCAATACGTCACCCCACCCAGACTCTCGCATATCCACTGATACAATGGCTCAAACATATGCAGAATCTGGCGGAGGTTGAGCAGAATCAGGATCACAATGATCGCTTTGATTATTTTTTCCAAGCTCATACTATGCCTTTCTTTAGAAATGAATTAAATTTACTGAAATGTGAATACTCAAACTTATCGATAAGTTCATTTGGCAATGAAGTAATTTTATTGAAGTAGGCCTTAACAGCCTTCGCCGATGCAGCATCCTTAGTCAACCATACTATTTTCTTATATGAGGTATCCTGCAATTTAGCGGCATTGCTTAGCAGGTTGCCGGTATTGAGAGTGATTTCTACCGCAAACATCTCAGCTTTCCCATTTATCAGGGTAACATCTATTGTTGCCCCTTTTTGGCCAGCAGGAGTTTCTGTCTGAACCTTTAATCCTTTACACTGTTTTGACAAGTGTGCTGCTAAACCAACATAAAACGAGTGTTCAACACTCACGCTTCGCTCATAAGGGACAGGAACATTGAATTTATCATATGTCTGTTTTGTGGGAATCAAATACACACTCTTGCCTGACATTGAATGAAGTAGATAACCTTCCTGTAAAGCAGAATTCACGGCAGTTTCATACACACGAACCGAAACTCCCATCCGATCAATGTGTTCTCTAACCTTGGAATATGGATAATGAATACAGTCTAAGAGCAGTTTATCAAGTGCGGTATTAACATTGGAAACCTGCTTTATGGGTTTTGGGGCCTCACTTTTTGGAACCTCAGTCAGAGAATGCCAGGGTACGATCATGTTAGAGCAATCCGTGATATTCACATCACCTTCCGCCTCATCGGGAACAAAGGGAACCCAGCCGTGGACAGGCCTTGACCATGCTGAACCTGAGATAAACGCAAGGGATTCACGTTTTTGGAACCGCAGGATACTGCTCTTTTGTTCCGGCGTGAGTGACATATAACTTTGGAGTACACGCAGGTTATTTTCTCCATTGATGTTACCAACAACAAACATATTTCGGCTAAGTGCCAATACTGCCGGGTCAATCTGTGATGGAATTTGAGTTGCAAACATAACAGCAACTCCTGCTGATCTAAGAACGGCTAATATATGCCCTAACGGAGACGTTCTTTTCTCGGAGTGGAAGGTGTTGGGAACACCTACAAACCTCGTACTGTCATCGATAATTAAAAGATGCTTGATTACCTTTGTTTCAGAAACATTCCTATATTTCTGATAAAGCCAAAAGAGGAGGTAATTTAAGAGACCTTTACATTCAACCTCGCCGGTAAGGCAACGGGCATTTATAACAGTGTTTTCGCCAAACAACCAATCTAATGAGAGACCTTTTCTGCAACTGAAGATATTTGAAGGGCCGAGTAACTGGGATAAGCCAAATTTGGCTGCATCAAGATAGCCTTGAGTACGAAAACTCTTTGGCTTGAACTTAGCCAAAGATTCATAAATATCTTTTAAGCAAAGAGTGGTATCGCCACCATACCCACGAAGCTGAGAAAGAGAATCATCAACTGCTCTGTTAAAAAAGTCTACCCCGAAGATGACAGAAGTGATATTTGCAAGAATTGGCATAAACTCAGTAATATAATTATCCTGCTCCACTCCCAAAGGAGATGATAAATCAAATGACATCTTACCAAGGTCTAAATGTCTAAAAACCGATAAGCTGCTAAAACCATTTTTAGGGTCAAGAATCAGTACTTTTATATCAGGACGTATTATTGATAACTGCTTACAAATAGAGGTTATAAGTCGTGATTTACCCATACCCTGCGGACCTAAAACTAAGGCTCCGGTAAGCAGTTTATCCGGATCAATGGAAAACTTAACGCCATCCATCTGATCAAGCAGATGCAAATCTCCCTGATTTAACAGCACTTCGGGCCCGTATGGTCGAAAACTATCGTAGGTTCTCTGTGCATCGGTATTAAACATTTTAAGAAACTCGAAAAGATGCTCTAATTTTGAATCAAAAATTCTTTGGTTACGAGCCTCATTTATGGTCTTAAGCAGAAATTGTATCTTTGGATCACTCAGCAGCTCATTTTCTCGCAATTCTTGTTCAAGAGCTCTGATCTTACGAGCATTTTCTTCAAGTAGTGCCAACGGTATACTCATGACCGGGAGTCCTCTCTAAACGGCGAAGCAAGAAAGGATAACAACTTGCTTAACAACTGCTTACGCCTATATTTTTGCTTGCATTTCTTGCATAGTTGGACTGTTGAACCATCGGGCATACTAACTGGACGGATATGGACAGAGCAGGCATTGATTCCACACTTATCGCACTGGCCGGCACTTGAAATTGTATAATAGCTTTTCGCATGGGCCTCTTCGAGGCTTATTTTTTTACGGCGATAAGCCGCCTCTGCTTCCTGTTTGCAAAATGGACACTGACCATAGACATCATTAATGTCACTGACCAGTCTGCCGCTGCCGAGACTGCGGTTTATAGTTTTTGAAGTGTCTTTGGCCTGATCGCCCTTGACCTCAACTGATTTCACCACACCAAACTCAAGATCGGTTCCGGCTATTTTTTCAATGACCTCTTCAGATTCCAAATATGACAGCTCATCATCAGAGTCTTTAGGCTTCTCACCAGAATCGCTTTGAGGAGGTGTCGGCTGATAGGGCAAGTGAGCCGGGTGTGACTTTTTTGTAAATATACGTTTAGTTAGCTTAGACATAATATACCTCCACAACCTTACACTACTCTGACAAACCTGGACATAATGAAATCTTCATAAGACGATGGAATAACTCTCTTCGCTATATTATCTGAAGATCCCTTACCGGGATCGCCGTGAGCGGAATTGTTGTTTTCACCAGATTTTCTAGGTTCTTGATTTCTCATAAAAAGCCTTTCTTTTATTAACTAAACTCGTTATATTGTTAGCATAAAGTACAAGAGCAAATTAACACATTACGTAAACCATTTCAAGGCAAATACTTACATTTGGCCTGCGCGATATTTGCGCCCAAATAATGCTATTAAAGTAAAGATGTTATAGGAATCGCTGCGCAACTTTTGCGCAGGAAAAATCAAGACAACAAACGACAAAAGAAATAACGAAAACAGCAGTTCTAAAAAACACTAATTAATTTCATAATAAAAGTTTTCCGAATCTTTCACTTTAGAAAGGATATTGGCTTGACTTTGCTCTGACAGCACCTGAGAGCAATAAACATCTCCTTCGTAGATTACTTTAGAGCAGTTTGGCTTAAATGAAAATGCAATATAATGAGTCTGCATGGTTTCTTTAAATAAGTACTGATAAATATAATTAGCCACTTCCTTTTCAGATGATGATACAAAAGGAGGGTGATCAAGTGGTAAATTACCTTCAGCTACTATATTCTCAATAGGACTCGAAGGTGAGCGAGAAAGACCAAATACACAAAATCTATAGCTTTTTAACGGCGTCATAAGGAGTAAGAAATAAACGGAATTTAAAAAGGTTTTGGGAAAGTACTACCACGACGGGGTGATTTTAATAAAATATAGTATAATAAACTCATAAAAATTATTTTATCGTTTTGCAGAAACATAAAGAAAAATGGAAACTCTTGAACAGAAAAAAAAACAGCTTTCAGATGAGCACTTTAAAATTGTCAAGTTTTTACGAGACAATGAGTTAAAAAACGAAATCCTTAGCGACAACCTAAACACCCATCTTAATGAAAAGGAAAAGGTTGATGTAATAAACCTGCTCAAAATCATATACAAATCGTTTGGATTGTCTCAAAAATCGATTAGTGAAAAAAAGGACATGCACAGTTACCACAGATTTGTTTCACGCACAACAGGTGATTTGAATCGAGTCTTGCAAAGTTTTTGTCACAATAAAACTTTGCACGCTATCCAACTCTATTTTGCTACGTACCATTCTGAAAAAATCAAAAATATTGGTTGCCATCTTGTTTGCACTACTCCTAAAGAAGTTAAAGTATTTAAAAAATACAAAAATGGCAGTACTAAAGAAACCACAAAGGTCTGCTCACATGAGATAACACCACTTGAAGAAGCACTGAACTTCGATTCAGATTTAGAACAATTTCGATCTGAGTTGAAACAGGATGCGATTGACAATTTGAGAGATAAGTTACATGGTGAGAAAATTGAAGATTACAGACCTTTGGAGCTTGAGATCGGCACATTCGATGAAAAGAAAAACACGGCAGAAAAATCGTTCATTGATCATAACCGAGATTGGAAGCCATTTCATCGAGATATGCTTCTTGATTTGCAAGGAAGGTATATCCTAACATCAGATACAGGCAGAGGAAAGACAACTTTCTTAAGACGTCTTCAACTTGATATCATCAAAAAAGACAATGGATTAATTCCTATCTATTTACATGTAAGTGAAATATCTGATTTCAACTTAGGTAAGAAAAAGTTTGAAAGCTTTCTGCGAAATTTATCTGATTTGTTTAAGGACTACGTGAAAGACGCTAAAAGTTTCCTTTTAAAAAATAAAGATAAAATTGTTTTTCTAATTGATGGCCTTGATCAAATTCCCGGGGTTGGATCAGCCTATATAAATGCAGCTGATGAAATTTTAAAGACAATAAGTAATAGACTTGTCTTAACCTCAAGGCCATTTGCAATAACACAATTAGAACAAAATAGAGATTTAGCTTTTCTTAGGCTCAAACCATTTAGCCCAGATTTAATTGAAGAATATTATGGTGATCACTACGACATAGCAATTGACCTCTGTCATCGCTGTAGAGAAATGTTATCAATTCCAATGTTGGCTTACATGGTACGCTTATTAATTATTGAGGGGCAAGCTGGAGGAGTAGATAACCGCACACAGCTATATGAACGCTTTATTGATTACTTATTTGACCCACAAGAATACAAACATGAAAACTTGAATATTAGTGAGAGCAAATTACTTGAGATACGACGTTCATATGAAAAACTGTCTTATGATGCGATCAATAATGAGCCGCCAGATTTACAACAAATACCTTTTGATTTGGCTCATTACTCGGCAAGTGTTGAAGTTGATATTTTATTAAAATTAGGGCTATCACAACTTTATGAGATAAGAAGAAAAGAAAGGGAAAAAATACTATACTTTTCCCACCAGTCTTTCCAGGAATACCTTGCCGCTGTCCACATAAGCGAACATGAAGATTTGATTGCGAAGGTACTTAATGAAAAATGGAATCCAAAATGGAAAGAAGTCTTACGTTTCCTTGTAGGCTTGAATCAAGTAAAAGGCAATGAAATTATTGATAGAATACTTAACGAAAATGACTTTTTTTTCAGGCCAAAGCTTTTACTGGCTGCCAAATTAGTGCCTGAGACAAAAGTTCCTTTAGCTACCCAAAATATCATTTATGACAGATTATTAAAAGTTCCTAAATTTCCAGGCTTTTTCCCTGATCTTGCAAATGCCCTATACCAATCAAATTATACTAGATTTTATTCGATGATAAGAAGCTTAATAGATCACGGAGAGATAGACCAAGCTGTGGACTTTTTATCTCATTTACATGCGATGAGCTACGACAATGCAACAGAGGACAGAATCATCCATAAGTTACAATATTATTCATATGAAAATATTATTCACATAGTAAAAAACATTGACATTCAAAAGCTTAATAGAAACAACCAAAAAAAGATTATTTTTTCATTAATAAACTGTATCAAACTCGGGGATAATACTACATCATTTTCTGCAGCAAAAATACTTAACGACACCCAAATTGATGAATCTATTTTGCACAGACTTCTACCTTGTCTTGAACATGAAAACCCTAATGTTGTAATTAAAATAATCAATCTCTTGGGTAAAACAGAATTTCAACATGACGAACTAACACTCCACTTACTTAGAAAACTCAAAGACACAAATCCAAATATAGTTTTTGAAACAATGGTTACATGTAGAAAGCTAAAGTTATTCGATCTTGATATATCAGAAATGATTTCTTCTAAGATTTATGATGATCATCTATCTTACGCAGTTATACCTTACGTACTCTACCAAGTTTACCACAAACATGGCATAGAACAAGTTACAGCAAAAATCTTAGAATTAAGTAAATTAAACATTTACCATATAAGTCACATTATCCTTACATATCTAAAAGCAAATGGACTTGAATGGCTCATATCCCATGATATTCGCTGTGCCCTATTGCAAGAACCGCATACCGCAAAAAAGATAGATAACAACACTCCACCTATCAAACTAGATCATGTGACTATGGATAAAAAGATGGAATCAACAATACAACCAACGTTTGTTTCTGATCAACAAATTGTAAAAGATAAAATATTTGAAAAGCTGGAAAGACAATTGAGATTCGACGCCCCTGATATTGTAATAGAAACTTTGGGGGAAATAGTCTGTTTGGAGACATGTGGAAACACTGAAACTGCTCGTATTGCATTGTTGATGTTAAACGAAAACCCTGAAATCGCAACCGAAGCACTCTATACAATACTTGACTTGGATCTCTTTAATTCCATTCAACCTCGTATACTTTGTGAAGCTATCGACACTCCAGATTACAAATTAGCGGAAGAACTGCTGTTTGCAATAGGTAGATACAAATATTACGATAAGAATATTATAGAAAAAATATTTTCAAAATTTATGGATATCTCTGCAATTCTATATAAGCCATTTGGTTATAATAAGAGCGAATTATCATTCTATACTGACACAAATTTTGCTTGCTATCATTATGGATATTCATTATTTAAATCACTATATTCAAATAACTGTATTTTTTTGAATGAAATAAGATGTTTGTTGCAACATAATCAGAATGATTAAACTCTGTTGTTCCGCCCAATTTAGTTTAAAAACCAACAGATAAGCATAAACGCTTTGCTATGAAAATCTTATACCCAAATATGACGTTCCCATTCCAGGGGCTTTATATTCCATTCCACCATATACATAACACATCAACCCACCCCGTTCCCGGTAGGGAACGCATATAAAATGCACGACCAAATTAGTAACATACCAATAAATACAAAATTAATAATCAAACATATACACCCCAATAATACCAAACAGAAATCTATAACAATACCTACACCAACCTTTAATCACTCTAAAACATACAGACTTACTTCTATACCTAAAAAAAACACTCCCCCCTAAACAGGTTCAACCTTTATCTATCCCAACCTACCCATTTCATCCTGATGCAAAATGGATAAAATCACACTAGAACAATTAACTCAAAAACAACAAAACCAGCTCCAGACTAAAATACCTGTGAGCTACAATATCAACGAATATATCAACGACCTAAGCTCCTTTTACGACCAGATCGAGGACGTCATTGAAGAGGCTGAGCAGTACGTTATCAACAAGGACTACCAGGAGGCCGGAGACGCATACTCCACTGCCGCAAATCTCCTTGAAATCTATCAGGAACTTGGCAAGGGACATCTGCATCGAGCCAATTATCTTATCGAAGGGCATAACCAGAAACTCGAATACTACATGCCAGAGAGACTCTATGACTCGCTACCATCACAGGAGTAATACACCTGAGTTTCCATGAACAAGAAAACCCCGACCTAAAGCCGGGGTCTTGAAAATTCTACTTTTCTTTTTCTACTTCTTTAAAGCAAACCTGCCGGGGAGCGTCTTTACAACAAGTGCATCCTTGCCCTTATTCTTAATCTCACGCAGGAAAGTTGCATAAAGCGTGTTCGCCGGGGTCTTGCCGCCCTTTGCTGGCTTCCATAAGTCCTTTTCCATTGCCTGCTCAACTATCGCCGCACAGCTCATCGCCATATCCGAATCCTTGAGGATTATTAATGCCACCTCAAAAAGCGATGCTTTTTTCGGAGCCTTCTGCTTATCCTTGGGACTCGGTTTTGCCTTCGCCTTCTTGCCAGCCTTTGGTTGCGGTGCTTTCTTAGGCTTTTCTGCCTTGGCCTTTGGCTCAGTATTCTTCTCCGGCTCGGCGGGGCCTTCTAAACGCTCAGGCGTCTTGATATGCACCTTTTTGCCGGTCGCGGTGTTAAGTGCTTCCCAGCCTTCCTTTGCATGCTTGCCGGTAATCTTGACGGCTACAGTACGGTTGGTAACCTTTGCAAGGTAGAGTCCATTGATTTTAATCTCTGATTTTTTCATAATTAGTTCTCCTGTATAGGGTTATCAAAATATTTACTTTTAACACGACCCGAACTTACATCAATCTCGCAAGGCTATCAAGTCAATTAAGTACTTATTTTGCAATAACTTGCATTATTCTGCATAATTCTTTAGATATTCCCTGAGCCTCTCGGGTATATGGTCAAATAACGATACATGCAGCTCTTCAATCCCCTGATATGCATCACTGTATTTACCATTCTCAACATCGTTAAGCACATCGGTAAGGTGTTTGACATTCTGTTCGTAATGAAGGGCTAGGCTGGTATCCACCGCCTCGATTGATCTCTCACTTACATACCGGCAATACCCGATCCGGTCAGCCAATTGCTCAAGGTCGTCAGAAAAGCCCGGATAAGTATTGGTCTTTCTATATTGTTCAAGCTGTTTTTCAATATCCTCCGCCGGGATATTCGATGCAAAACCGTAGATATTAATCAGCTCTTCTTTGATATGGCCTAAATCGCCGACATGTGTCCAGTTTAGAATATTGTCGCCCTGATCGAGTTCCTCCCTTAACAGGCTCATTAGATTACTGATATCCTGCTTCCTGTCGTTATATGTTTGGTTTAGTTTGTCGTCTGTCATTATGATTTACCCTTTGAAATACCGGGACTTGTCCTTTAGCACCATCTCAACCCTGCCCTGAATAAGCAGGCCTTTTTTAGCCAGTGTTTTTTCGATCCTTTGCATAGCCATCTCGCTGGTAGCAACCATTACAACCGTGTCGGCCAACTGGAGACCCTGTGTGAGGTTTTTAACAAAATCCGAGCTACCAGTCTCTATCTCAAAGATAAGCCGCTCTTGACCCTTTTGTGCGGCAAGGTCGGCAAACCCTGCCCCAACCGGTGCCTCAACCTGAACCGTATAGCCAAGCTCCGCCAACTTCTTTGCATACCGATACTTCCAGTAGGCATGTTCCATCGATTCCTTACGGAGTTTATTATCCTCGTTAGATGCCTGTATGTGGTCTATAACAAGCCCGACATCAATCCTGCCATTCTTCTCAGGTTTAACCGGGCTATGAAGCATTGCATCGAGCTTGGTAGGCAAGCCGAACACCCGTTTGCCTTCATCTGCAATCTCGAGTATTACCTTGCGGGTAATGCCTACTGCAACCGCTCTCTGTCTGATCCAACCAAGAACAAGTAGCTCCTGTTTGAGTCTGTTGGCCTTGCCAACGCTCAAACCTATACGCTTGTATCTTACCCTTACTCCATCATCAGGGTGAACAATAATATCATTAACAAGTAGAAGGACACCGTCTTCTACCCCGGCAAAGCCGGTATCAGCAAGCCGACCCCGCGAACCCCGCCCGGTATCAGTGCAAATGCCCTGACGCTGGGGGAACCGCGGAGATTTGCCCTGGGCCAGCCGAAGCAGCACCTCATCAGTGATCTTACCCTTGTCAAGTTTCAGGTGATCAAAGCTAACAATAAAGGGTCTCTGCCAGGTGCTTTGGAGTTTTACGATTCCTACACCTATTTCAAGGCGGGTTAAATAGTATTTTTCGGTATCGTCAAGCAATGATAATCCTGCCGCCTTTGTTATATCTGCCGGGTCTTTGAGATTCATAATCACACTTGTGTGAACGTTGCCAAGGACTGTCGGACTTATCTGTGAGGGCTGCTGGTCAACAAGGATTACTCCAATCCCAATCTCCCTTGCCTGTCTTAGAAGTTGCTCGGTCAGTGTCTCGGTTGATCGCTGGGTTCGATATAGTACATTATGTGCCTCTTCGAGTATTAGTACAAGGCTTAATTTCTCACGCTGACTGCTCGAGAGCTTTACCTGGTATATCCATGAGAATAGCAATGGAATGATGAATTTTCTGGTTGAGATTGAAAGACTGTCAAGTTCGATTACATTGATCGAAGTTGCAAGTCCTATAGTAAACATCTGCTGTTCCTTAGAACTTCCTCCCGTAAGGTTTGCCAATTTTAGTTCTTCCAAAGCTCGCATCGCAGTAGTCTTCCAGCCCCTGCTTCGTGATTTATCACTTTTAGAAGATTCAGATATCAGTTCCAACTCATCAATTAATTGATCCACTGATGGAGCAACCCCGAGTTTCATATTAGCCGAAACAAGAGCCTTCTGAATCAGGCTTCTTGCCCCATCACCAAGGGTATAGGCCTCAGCCATCACATCAACCACATGCTGAATATAGACATTAAGCTCTACTCCAGGAGGTGGTATAAACGGGTTAAACGGAAAAGAATTCACCTTTCGCCCGGCTGTATAGACATTAACCTTTTTTGTTACATGCGGCAAAATCTCGCGACCGTTTCGTTTCCAGTCCAGAAAAAGCGTTGGCATATCTCGACCTATCAACTGCCTGAATATGTTCATCACTATATTACTCTTGCCTGCACCGGAACGTCCAAAAATGGCCGTGTGTTGCAATAGTTGTTCATAATTAAGTCCAAACACCTGCCGTTTATGATCATACCAGACATTTCCAAGCTTAATCGGTTTATTCGTAATTTTATATGGTGGTAGTGAAAGGATCATAGCTTTCCTGGGATCACCGAATATACGGTATGCCGTTGAAATGATCTGTTTTTCAATCAACTGACGCATCGAGATGTCTCCCATATCACGAGCCTTCATCCAGGTTTTGATCTTATCCGGTATAATCGGCTCAAGCCACCTCGCTAATTTTTCGATGTTCATGGAGTAAGTAGTCTATGCTTGCCGGCGAGGCCGATAAGCCGTTCAAGACATCTGCTTTGCCTGTCAAAGAAGTCAATGTCTATACGCTGCCGTCTATCGTCAAGCTGAGAAAGCCTTATCATTAATTGTGCTCTTCGTGGGTCAGCAGCCCTGACCTTATCTATCCCGAGTGGATGCAGCTGCCCAAGATCGGTGTTAATCTGGCATTCCTGCCTTAGAATCTGCTCCTTGATATGCCTGTGCATCTGTTTTAGCTTGGTTAGCTGCCAGATCACAAGCTGGGTCTCATGTTCAATACCTTTAACTATGCCATCCTTATTAGTCCCTGAATCCTCGCTGATAATATCGCCGAGTATATCATCGACCTTATCCATAACATTCGTTTGTGCGGGATAACAGGGCGGCTGATTACGGATGTAGTTAAGAGCGTTCAAAAGTTAATCCTCCAGGTCAGACAATCGCTTATTACCCATCTTGATATAGTCCTTATTGAGCTCAAAACCTATGAATCTGCGGCCATGTTTTCGAGATGCAGCTGCGGTTGTCCCGCCGCCCATAAACGGATCAACCACCAAATCGCCGGGGTTTGAGCTTATCATTACAAGCAGTTCTATGAAATCCTGGGGCTTTTCTGTAGGATGCTTAGTGTGTTTTTTACCGTTTGTATACACGAATACGTTAATACAGTCCTGCTGGCTTAGAAAATTGAAAGTTACATCCTTATACCCTGAGTTTTTGCCTTTTGAAGGCTTGGTCAAGTACATGCAAAGCTCAAACCCGCTTCGCCAGTTACGTTTTGAAAAGCTGGGGAGCGGGTTCTTCCTGACCATAGCAAGCACCCGGCGTAGCTGAAAACCTCTTTCTCTGGCCTTGTGTATAAAGTAGCCATTATCCTCCTGTGCTGTGAACATGTATAATGAACCGCCGGGCTTTAGCACCCGGTAAGATTCAATCAGTACCCGGCATATTAGAATCTTGTAATCAAACGGATGAAACATATCCCAGTCACCCCATGCTGCCTCAGTGCTTTTTAGACTTCCCCGCTGAATTGTAAGGGCGTTTGCCGATGCGATGTTATACGGCGGGTCTGTTACAATCAAATCTACGCTATCGTTTTCAAGCTTCTTTAGCCCTTCAAGGGCATCCATTAGGTGAATTCTATTGATCTCTATCATTGTGAAGGTGAGGCTGTTCTCCTGAGCAGTGTCTGGAGCTGTCTACCAAGAACCGTTAGCTCGTATTCAGGATATACGCCTCTGGTATCAATTGTCCGAATGATATCGCGAGCCTTTAGCATTGGGATATTGTTCCTGATATTGTTGGCACTGATCCTTGTCTTAGGCAGAATATGGCGTAAGTAGCGTTTGATTCCTGCAGGACTCCTGGGGCTGTCCAGAGCTAAGATTATTGCACTTCGCTGGCTAAAACACACATAACCGTAGGCATTCCAGTCGATATCTGGCTCATAATAAGGCTCAATTCTCGGGAAAAGCTGTTTTCGAATAGATTTGCCTGTCTTAGTAAGACCGAACAGTCTGCTTCTGGTAGCTTTGGGATTCAGGCAAAAAAGCAAACCTGCCTTGTACATTTCTACGATAACATCACTACAGTCACGTCTGCTGATACCCGTCCGTTTATACAACTGGAAGGCCGTCATGGGCTGAGCGAGCTGTTTTAAGAGTTTCATTCGTCTTAGGCTCTTTAGAAGCCACTGACTGGCCTTGTCAAATTCCATAGAAAAAGCATAATTGCTATTAATTATACACTTTGAACCGATTAGGGGAGTGAACATAGAACAACTTGTTAAGCGATAATTACCCTTACCGTCCGGCGGCGATTAAAATTACTGGAAAATGCTGAATATAGGTTAAACTATCTGAAATCTTGTTAAGTGAGGAGATTTCAGATGGTTACAGACAAGCAGGTAAGGACATTATTCAAAATGCAGAACAAACACAGGTTTAAGTATCAGGCGGCTGATGCAGCCGGCATTGGTGTAAAGACCGCCCGTAAGTATCTAAACAGCGGTAAGTTACCCAGTCAATGCCGTCCGGTTCACAACTGGCGTACCCGCAAGGACCCGTTTGAAGCCGACTGGCCTTATATCGAACAGATGCTGTTTGACAGCCGGGGTACACTGGAGGTCAAAAGTATATTTGACGATCTTCAGGGCAAATTTCCCGGCAGGTATCAGAATGGTCAATTACGAACGCTTCAGCGTAAAGTCAAGGCCTGGAAGGCCCTTTACGGCCCATCTAAGGAGGTGTTTTTCTCCCAGCATTATGAACCTGGCCAGTGGTGCTGCTCCGATTTCACCAGCATGAACAAGTTAAATATCACGATAGCGGGCCGGCCGTTTGAGCATAAGATATACCACTTTGTGATGTGCTATTCGAACTGGCAATCGTTTTCTATCTGTCCCTCAGAGAGTTTTGAGAGTCTCTCACAGGGCCTTCAGGACGCTCTATGGAGGCTTGGCGGCGTACCCTGGTATCACAGGACTGATAATCTTACCAGTGCCGTCAAGAAAGTGGGCAGTCCCGAAATCTTTACGGACAAATACCAGGGGCTTGCCGACCATTACGGATTTGAACCTGTAAAGACCAACCCTGCCAGTCCTCACGAGAACGGAGATGTCGAGAAGAGCAACCATCTGTTCAAGAAGGCGGTAGATCAGCATCTTATTATGCGGGGCAGCCGGGATTTTGTGAGTCTTGAAGAATACGAGAAGTTCCTTCGTAAGATTACGGATCGGATGAACCTCAACAACCATGATCGTCTTCTCGAGGAACTGAAGGTTCTGGGTGATCTTCCGCACCTTCGTTATGACGACTTTGAGTCCAGAGAGTGCAAGGTCAGCCGGGCCGGCACCATCCGTCTGCTGCACAACACCTATTCGGTACACAGCAGGCTTGTAGGCGAGACGGTTAATGTACGTATATATGCCGACAACCTTGAGATCTGGTATGCACAGAGTTGTATCGAAGTTCTACCTCGTCTGCGTGGTGAGAACGGCCACCATATCAACTACAGGCATATAATCGACCAGCTGGTAAGAAAACCCGGGGCATTTGAGAATTACATTTACAAGGATGATCTGTACCCTTCAAGCATCTTCCGGATAGCTTATGACATACTTCGCGAAGGCCTGAGTATCAGGGAGGCCAACAAGCAGTACCTCAAGATACTTGAACTGGCTGCCAAAGAAGGTGAATCTCTGGTCAATGAGGCTTTAAGATTCCAGATCAATACCGATGAAAACATCAACTTCGAGGTTGTAAGAGAGTTCGTTGAGGCCGGTACCAGGCCGCCTGATCCGACAGTGGTCTGTATCGAACTACCAGAGCCGGCTTATTACGATGCACTGTACGAGGAACCGCTATGCGTATGTCTGTGAACAAACATCTAACAGAGCTGCTAAAGGAGCTTCATCTGCCGGTATTCAGGGAATACTATCAGGAGTTGGCTAAGAAGGCCGCGGCGGATGAGCTTAGTTATGAGGAATACCTCTTTGAGCTTGCTCAGCGGGAATGTGAGCTTCGTCGTGTGAATAAGGTCGCCCGGCTTGTAAAGGCATCAAAGCTGCCGCTGAAAAAAACGCTTGATACGTTTGAGCTTAACCGGCTGCCGCTGAAGATACGCAGACAGGTCAAGGTGCTTGCAGAAGGCGGCTTCGCAGACCGCAGGGAGAACATACTGGCCTTCGGCAAGCCCGGCAGCGGCAAGACACACCTGCTATGCGGTATATGCCATGCTCTTGCCCGGCAGGGAAGGAAGGTGTACTTCGGCACCTGTGACCTGATGGTGCAGGGACTGTTGAGGGCTAAAGAAGAGCTTGTGCTGGACAAGCTGCTCAAGAAGCTTGGGAAGTTCGATGTGCTGATGATCGATGACTTCGGATACGTCAAGCAGAACCGTGAGGAGATGGAAGTGCTGTTTACCCTGCTGGCATACCGGTATGAACGCGGCAGTGTACTGATCACCAGTAACCTGCCGTTCAGCAAGTGGGAGGTGATCTTCAAGGATCCAATGACCACCGCTGCCGCTATCGACCGGCTGGTGCACCACAGCGTGATACTGGAACTCAACGTGCCCAGCTACAGGGCAGAACAGGCCAGAAAACGCAAGAAACAGGGGCAATAACGTCCGATAAAAATTTTTGCCCCCCATGGGGGGCACCCCCAGAGGAACTTAACCATGAGAAACAATCCCACACTTAAAGGGAAATTTAATTGTCGCTGAAGGAATTTTTACTTGACGTCGAACACAACTTGAAATACACCATGAATTTGCCCCTGAATAGTTACAACTTAACATCTAAATGTGGAAAAAGTCAAATTTTAAGGCTGTTGCGGTTAACGAGTGGTAAATGTTTACACTTGAAACTAGCATGATTCTTTCACTGCAAACATAAAATACTATTTTTTAGAGTCATAATTCCGCTAACTGTGGAAGGGTTTTTACTTGACATTATATCTAATTTTAATATTCTATACTTTATATCGAGTCAGCTGATGAATTCTATTTTTATCGTTTGAGTTGCCTCTAAGAAATATTCAGTTTTCTTTAGCTGTTAATCTAGAGCTTATTTAATTTCAGGAGATTAAACATGGATTTACATCACGACAAATTTGGAAATGGCATTTCTCAAGGGCAAGGAATGGGAAGAAGTACAGATTACATCAAGGATTTTTCCAATGGTTCGTTACATGTTCACGCTCCTAATGGAATCGTTACTGGAGCTAACTTCAATGGACAGCCAATTTCAAATTATGAAGCTGCTATACTTGATCTAGGAATGGGCAAAGTCCGCAAAGATACTGGAAACTTCTAAAATCAAATTAGAGCAAGGGGCATTTGACTTATTTGAATGTCCTTTGCTTTTTTTCTAATTTGCTCAAAATATTTTTTATATCTTTTCTGCTTAATCTATTTCTGGAAATTGCCTGAGCATTTTTAATCGCAAATGCTACTTCCGCTGAAAGCACGTAATATCCACTGCAATATTTTTGGAGCAATTCTTCTGCATTTTCAACGACATTTGCACGATTATCTCCAGATAGATAATTCTTATACAAACTAATAAAATCTCTAATGGCTTCCTTCTCAATTTCAGTAAAAACACCCATATGACATAATAACAGTGCCTTGTTTATATTATTATCTGGTATTAAGATTATGGCATGTTTATTGATTCATACTAATCAAATCGGTAGTTCATTTATAAATGGACTCAATCCAACATTGGATTATGAAAACCATTAATCAATGCAAACAGTGCAAGCATCCGTTGCGACTCGGACAGAATGTAATTAAACTTGAGGTTGGAGTAATCGGCCCTCGAAATTTCATCAGCCTTGATAATGAAATGTTTTTTTGTAGTAAGGAGTGTTTGAGATCGTTTATAGGAGTAACATATAAAAAACTACAACTGTAGCTTCTAAGAGTTACATATGTCAGCAAAAATCATTATACAAGGCGATATGAACCCATAAAAATATTTACATATACACAGGAATTATGCTCAACATCAATTAAACAATGTCTCATAGGTTCATTCGGACTACTTGATTTATTTGCAATATCCACCCTCAATTTCCCTTTATCTGGCTCAACTCCCATTAGAAAAGAAAGATACCGTGGCAATTTCCCCTTTGTTTCACCTTTTTGAGATATAACTCGATCCATCCTTCGAATCTCACGTTCACTTGCAATAACGATTGCACGGACATACTGCTTAAGATATGAATTAGAGATAAAATCAAGCATGCCATCCTTTATCTCTATATATTCAAACGAAAAGTCTTGCATTTTGGGGTCTTCCTTCATATACTTTCCCGACCTACAGAGAGAACTAATAGTTTTTTGACATTGCCGAGAATCTTTCGAATTAAATTCGCATTCAACTTCAAACCATTGTTCTATGGAATCATTTAACCTTTTCATGGGGTGTGCCTATTTGATTAATTTACAATTAATTATTTAAATAATTTTTCATATTAGCACGGTAAAGAACTTAAGTAAAAATAATGCAAAGAACTTTATACTAGTTAAAATCCAAACTCACAAAGCTATTATTTAATCATTCTTATCAATTCTTGAATACATTCATCAAGCATTTCTGGTGCAGCCCCATCCATTTTGTTTACATATTTCGTCGCTTTACATGCATAAAATTCATGTAGGGCTACTTCGTCATCATAAGCTGTTATAAAAATTGTTTTTATCTTAGGATATCTCGTATTAATATACGAAATTACTAAAGCTCCATCTTGATTAGATGGATCATTAGAAAGTTTGTAGTCAACAATTGCAAAATCTATTGTTTCTTGATGTTCATCAAGTTTAACTTTTGCTTCTTTTAAGCTTTGAGCTGTAATTACCTCACAGTCATTCAACTCACATAAGTCAGTATTTGTATTGATCTGACCTTCCAAATCGTCAACAATTAAAACGACAATTTTATCTTCAATCATCTTGGTTTTCCTTATAGAGGTATATTAATATTAAATTTATAGTTTGAATCTGGCCGCATACACTCAATAGAACCTTTGTGTTTTTTTATAATCCTTTTAATGATAGCGAGGCCTAATCCTGTTCCGCTTTTTCGTGTAGTATAATTTTTTTCAAAGATTCGCATTCTATCTTCATTTGGTATAACCTGGCAATTGTCAGTAAATTTAATTGCATGATAATTCCCTTCTTGAGAAATCTCTAATTTTATTTTTACATCTGAATTATTTGACATATTAATGGAATTTATTGTTAGTTCCTTAAAAACTTGCAAAAAAAGAGTTTCATCAACCATAATTGTCTCTATTTTTAATTCATTTAAGAAATCAAAGCAATCCTCGTCAATTAATGAAAGAATTGAGTGAAATATTAATTTCTCGAGATTAACAGGTTTTATGGTGGGATCTATTTTGCCATAAAGTAATTTTAGATCATTTAACATGTTAAGAGAACTTATTATTGACTTCTTAACAGTGGGAGATTTTTGCTTCCAAAAAGAATTCATTAGCCTTCCCTTTTTACAAATCTTATCCAAGTAAAAGACAGAATTATTAATTGTGTCAATCTCATTTCCTATTCTGTGTGACATCGTGCGAGAAAAGTCCACCCAACTTTGTTCATATTTGTCTAAAAACTCCCTGACGTCACTAAAACCGTGAACAATATCAACGCATGTCTGCAAGATTATATCTTGACACATTTGGCTGATACCTCCATCCGCTTGCGGTCTAACTGCACTTACTAATTTTTTATCTCTGACAGCAAAAACAAAAATATAATGCAATTTGTTTGCCAATGGTACCGCTGTGAAATAATAACATGCACCTCTAGGTATTTTTAGTCTCTGATCAGAGATTGCCTTAAAAAACAACCCTGTAAGAACTTTCATAAAAGGATTTTTTAAAAATGAATTATCCGACGTTTTGGCAGCGTCTACTTGTTTCTTTAATAAATCATGCAAATCCTCTTCTTCTGAACAAAATAATAAATATGGAACAGGATGTTGCTGTAATTGTTCTATTGATGCGGTGTCAAGTGCTCCTAATGAGATTCCGGGCGAATCTATGATTTGCTTATTTTCATTATGACTCATTGCTGTTACGAGTACTTCTTCAGACTCAGCACTCCATTCGAGAAGGTACGCTGATTCAAATGCCCAAAACTCTCGCATTCTATCAAGAATATCGGGTACTGTAGTTGAAAAAAATTCAGGGTTATTTCTATCTGCATTAATTCGACCTAATAATTCTTGTTTAAAACTTGACTCAGACAGCCTTCGTATATTGTTGTATTGTGATTTAGCTATTCTTTCAATCATTGCACTTTTTTGTTCAAAAAGCTCACAATTTAATGAAGATTCATTATTGCCACTGGTTTTTTGATCTGATAGAATACTATTACGTATATTCTCTAATTCACTTTTTGCCGATGACAGGAACGGGTATTTTTCTATTAACTCATTAATGGGTCTGAGGTCACTCAATTTTGATAGGCGTTGCCCTGTAACGGCAGTGGCAATTAAGTGATCATGAACTATTATAGGTTTGGCATATTCCGTAAATCCAGCGTAACACTCATGTTCAACCACATCTCTCTCTTTACTCTTGTTCCATTTCGTTTCTACTTTTGCAAGTAGTTCTGCATCAGAAATAAAGCAGGGATCATATTGCTTTCTGTATTCTAAAATTTCAGGACACACAGTCCAATTAATATTAGTATCAACAATATTATTTATTTTCGCGGAACAATCATTTATATCACACTTTTGACATGAAATGAGATTGGGATTGTCATGAATAAATAATTCTAGTATTTTACTGTATACTGCCTGCCTACAGGTTGAACAAAATTTACGATAGCCACGCGGAACAGAAAAAGTAGAACTCTTTACATCAACTGGAAACCAATTGCACATTGTATCTAATTTTGAAGCACCTGCAATATATACAGTATAAGGCGCCCCAATTTCGGTTCCAATACCTTCGCAAGCATTAACTAAAAATTCGGTATTTACAAAATGACTTAATTTAATATCTTTTTGGCGAATTACATTCTGCGCGCAAAACAACGCGCAGACAAAATCAGGCCATCTATCATTATCTCGATGAGAATGCTTATACAAGCGAAAATCTCTTTTCATAGACCACGACTTAGGTATATCAATCTGATTCAAAGCATCTTTTTCATTTGGAAAAACAAAAGCTTCAAATCGAGCTGGACATTCCCATTGTTTCCGTTTACATCTAAACAATTTCTCATGCTCAAAAGTATCAGGGGTAGAGGTTAGTCCATCTAGAATCGCTCTAAACTCATCTTCAGATCTGATAGCTATTTCGTCAGGATTACACATATAATCATTCCACTCAAAACAGTGTGGGCAACGAATAGAAAAACCGTTATTATTCAATTCAAAAGCTTCCAATATCCAAATAAAGTCTTGTGAAAATTGCATTTATGTTGATTTTACATCAGCAAAGAACCAAAGTCCAATACTTTTTAGTTTTTTTTGCACCCAACAAAAAATGCAACATAAGCTTTTAATCAGCAACACCTTACGGCTAAGGCTGCAATTATAAACATTTTTGTCTGTGTTGAAAATTGCACAGATTTATATAAGATACTATAAACGGTTAAATACTATCTGCTTATTTCGGAACATTTATATTCCAGTTACAACTTATCTGATCTAAAATAAACGCACAAAAACAACCAATTAAGTACGGGAAACTAGCTGCATTGCCCGAATACATCAGCCGGTTACTGGTATACCCATTTAAGACCCATAATCCAAAATATTTCTAATATCATTATGTTGCAAATTGCTTAACCGGTTGAAAATTTATATATTACCTCAGACAATCCATGCGCAATATTTATATTTGTGCTGCTACAGACTTAGTAACACAATGAACCAAAAATATAA
Organism: Limihaloglobus sulfuriphilus; assembly: GCF_001999965.1. GTDB lineage: Bacteria > Planctomycetota > Phycisphaerae > Sedimentisphaerales > Sedimentisphaeraceae > Limihaloglobus > Limihaloglobus sulfuriphilus. The sequence continues at coordinate 2,310,204 of NZ_CP019646.1, forward strand.
ACAACCAAATAGGGGTGTAAAACGAGCAACAACGCTCGAATACAGTAGCCCCCCGGAGGCATTTACATTTCAGCGCAAAAGCCCCTTTTACTACCTGGCAGTGTTTGCCGACGTATATAACCGCCCAAACGGGTTGATTTATTATAAAATCAAAAGCAATACGAGGTGGTTATATGAAGACTGAATATAGGATGTATGGCCGTGATTCTGAAAAACTCGCTGACTCTATTTCTGATGCTGACAATAAGATACTGGCCGGCTATCTGCGTTACTGCTCAACTACTGCGGGTCCTAAAAAAGTCAATGATTATCGGCGATACATGTTGCAGTTTATGGATGTTATTGAAAAACCCCTTGATAAAATCACGAAAGATGATGCTATTGATTTTTGGGCTTTAGTGAATCATTCAACTCATGAACTCCAAACCAAGATAATGATGCGAAGGACTGTGAAGCGTTTCTTAAAATGGTTTTATCGTGACCTTGATATGCTTGAGGCTTTGAAAAATACAAAGGGGCCTTTAGTTAACCCCAAGAAAATAAATAAGAGTGTGTTGTTCAAACCAGATGAGATAAGACGAATGCTTCATGCTGCTGAACGAATACGAGACAAAGCATTATTGATGCTTTTAGTAGAAACTGGCGCTCGCCCGCAGGAGATACGTGACTTGAAATGGGGTGATGTGAATTTGGATGAAAAAGAAGTACATTTATATTCCTCCAAAACTGCCCGAGATCGGGATTTGCCGATACTTCATTCGTTTCCCTATATATTTCACTGGTACGAAAATTGGGCCTTCCCCGATCCTATGGCAGAAGATTATGTGTTTCCGGCATTGGTGAAACACTATTCTTCACGGAATAAATCAATTTCAACCAGCTACATGAATCGGATAATTCAATCACTAGCAAACAAAGCAGGTGTAAATCGGAGAGTAAATACATATCTACTCAGACATACAAGGCTTACCGAAGTGTATAAGCTCGGGGTCAAAGGGGTTGAACACAATAAATTTGCAGGTCATACACCGGGAAGTAAACATCAAAATGTATATGTGCATCTTGATAATCGTGACCTTAAACAGGCTCTGATGAAAAATGTATATTCGAAGGATGTAGCTGTAGCTAATGAGAACTTTCAAACTCAACCTGTAAACAACACCGGCACAGCCTCGATCCAAATGATCCAACAACAAATGCTCTTCCTCCAGCAGGAGCTATTAAAGCTCCAGGCGGTTGATGTCGCCGGTGGGGCGGCAAACCGTCCAAAGCAACAATTGCCCTGCAATATAATTTAGTACAGGGAATTGTTGCGCACAAAATTTAGAAAGCCGTCTTTTTACGGCCCATTTTGTCTTTTACATTTATTACCTCCTAAAATCAATTTTGATATACGACAGGTTAAACCTGAAGTCTCAGTCCAACCATTTACTCAGATTTTCTCTTTGGTCTTTTAGTTTTGGCGTATCGCCTTCCTTAATAATTGATTTCTTTGCACCTGCAATAGCTCGAGTTATTTGTTCAGGGTTATTACAAGGGGATGCTCCTCCGTACAATTTTCCCGCATAACTCACAGAAGTAAATTCTTGCCCTAATTTATCCAGGCATGAATAAGTATGCCCCTCTGAGACTACGATTTCTACTATTGCCATATTCATCCCCTCTCATAGCATTTCACGGAATAAAATTCCTTTTCGTTGAATATCAAGAAATCAAGTATTGTAATGTGAAGTATATCGCCGGCTTTTCTTAATTGCTTGAAAATCCTGACATCCTCATTTGATGGCTCTAAATTTCCACTCGGATGGTTATGAGCTATCGCTATATTTGAGGCTTTCTTCAAAAGAACATTTCTAAATATATTTTTGGGGTCAATTGCACAACATGAAACACCGCCTTTGAAAAGTATCTCGTAGTCTATTATATTGTTACGGGTATCCAGATAAAATATTATACAATTCTCCTGGTAGTGGTCGATCTTGATTTCTTTTGTCTGCTTGAACAGGTCTTTGGGGCTTTCAATATGATTATTTCGTCCGCCCTCTTTTAACACAAATATTTCTTTCATTTTAGTAAACCTTCGCCCCGCCCGGAATATTTTTCCCTAAAGGGGCTTAATTCAAAATTTTGGCCCCTTTGGGAAATATTACAATAAATAAGATTCTCAAATGACTATGTGTGTCAGCACTGAGAACTGTAGGAAAAAGCTAGAACCTGCCTAAGTTGGTTTCTATTTTTTAATGGAAAGCAACAATTTAGCAGTTCGTAAGCCCGAAAGTTCGCTAATATTCAATATGGCATTAAATACAAGAAGCATGCTGGGGAGTCTGAGAATTGAATGTCGCAAAAGACATGTATTCGAAATGCCCCCAGCCAAAAGACATTAAGCAGTTCTTCGACTACTGACCACCCTATTCGGTTCATTATTCATAAATCATATATTAATATCATTACTGTGATTTACAATGGGAGATTTAATCAAATCAACAAGCATTGATTCTTTAATGGATCAACACGCAAAACAGGTATTTAAAACTGGCGATAATGCTGCACTAAAAGTTGTTTTAAACATGGCATACGATATGGGCATGCTCCGAGGTATCAGTTCTCATCCTCGCTACACTGAAATTGAGATTCAAGGAATGTCAGGACATTACGCAATTTTGAGCCGAAAACCATACTCTAATATGATTGATGTTGAGATTCTAACACCGGAAGTTGAGGTGAAAAGCAGTATTCCCGCAGATGATATTGCTCAAAGGTTAGTTGCAGCACAGCACGTTTATTCTGAGCTTGAAGATGTAAAAGATAATTTCTATGGCCTGGACTCGTATATTCGTCCTTTTGAACATATAACATACTTTGGAGGTAGCAAAATTGGACTCTGATGGCGATCCCAGGCTTCCTGCTAGACTGGTATATCATCATCTAAACGAACAGCAACGAGAGTTTCTTAAATCTAAACTGCCGGAGAATTACCCGCTTCGTGACTACATCAGAGATGTCTCAGAACTGGAGTTTCAGATCGGCGAAATGGTAAGAGATGCACAATATCAAATCGAGTCACAGGAATATCTTGAAGCGAGCATGATGTTGTCCGGAGTTGCAGATATGCATGACATTTATACAGTTCTTCAGCGAGGAAAACCTGATTCGGCAAGAGTTTTAGCTAAGCACCTTGAAGAACAGGTAACAGACTATATTCCGCCACGGCTTTATGACCGGCTATTTCGAGGGTGATGGGCAAGATGACAATTTATCTACCACGCAAACTTGTCTATGAAGAATTGAGTGATGAACAGAGGGCATACTTGCAAGAACGAATACCGGATAATTATAATCTTAGGGAGTATATCCGGGACATTTCTGAGCTTGAAGAGCAGATCGGAAGTCTATCTTTGGAAGCAAGAGAGTTTGCAGAATCCAAAAACTATACACTTGCGGGAATGACCTATCTTGACATAACTGATTTAGATAAGATTTACAATACGCTTAGAGTCGGTAATACAATTGCAGCAAAGAAACTAATTGATGAGCTTGAAACTGCTAATCGGGAGCGGATTCCGAGCAGGCTCTATAGGAAATTCTATGAGGAGTAAACTTTGCATTAGGCGTAATATTTATAAGCGTAATGTCGTTGGAATAGCATATGATTGCATGTTAAACCTCGCAATTTTTTGTTTCACAAAAAATTTTAGTTTGTGAATTAAGAAATTGAAAGGATTTGACTTTCACCCCCTGAAAAATCGAGGGGGTAAAAGCCAAATTCCAAAGAGGATAAAATGTTATCAGAACTAAAATATAAATGTTGTGTAGGATTGGACGTACACAAAAAATTTATCTATTGTTATGCAATGGATAATGAAGGTGAATTACTTTTTGAAAAAAAAGTAAACAATGATCCATATGAATTGGATAAATTTTTCACAAGAATAAGTAAGGATTCTAAAATTGCTTTGGAATCTTGTAGTTGTTGGGAATACGTTTATGATTACCTTATAGATAAAGGATTTACTAATGTACAATTAGCAAATCCCTCAAGAGTAGGATTAATTATTTCATCAAAGAAAAAAACAGACAGACATGATGCAAAAGCCTTAGCAGATTTAGTCAGAACAAATCTGCTACCAAAAAGTTATGCTCCCTCTCACATAATAAGAGAACAAAGACAAATAACAAGATATCGAGCATCGCTTGGAAGAATAAAAGGCATAATCAAAAACAAGATTCATGCTATATTAACAAGAAAAGGTATCAAAAATCCGTATGATAACATTTTCACAGAGAAAGGAATTGAATTCCTTCAGTCTTTGGATCTTGATTGGACTGAAAGACTTCAGATTGATGATTATATCGGAATTTTAAGACACTTAAGTCATAAATCCAAAAAATCAGAGCAAATGATTAAGGATTATGCTGAGCAGAATCCTTTTGCAAAATTGCTAATAAGTATACCAGGGGTTGCACCTTATTCGTCAATTTCGATATTAGGAGAAATTGGAGAAATCAAAAGATTTAGTAATGCAAGAAAGTTAACTTCCTTTGCAGGATTAAACCCTTCGGTTTATCAATTGTCAATCGGCGCTTTAAATTAGGTCACTATGAGCGCGTTCAAAATGGGTCAGTTAAACCAGTTGTTATTTACTATTTTTAGTTTCATTTGTCAAGTTGGATTTGGATAAAACGATTATTTTCGACGTTATTGGGCAGATACGCCAGGCCTGTTTCGCCCGGACCGGCGGCCGGGTGAGAATGGGCCACCCAAAAAGCTCGTCGGAACCTGGCCGCCGCAAGCCGGGCGGGACAGGCCGGTTAAGACTGAGTCAGCCTTCATGGCCGGCTCTTTTCTCACAGGCACCATGCTCGGCACGGTCCTTGAGACGGTAGCTGCGGCCTGTGATGTTGATGATCTCAGCATGATGCAAAAACCTGTCCAGGATTGCGGTTGCCGATGGTACATCACCAATGAGCTTGCCCCAGTCTTCCAGCGGCCTGTTGGAGGTCATCATCGTGGATTTGTTTTCATATCGCCGCATAATGATCTCCAGCAGATACTCGCCGCAGCGTTTTGGCAGATGCTTGATGCCCATGTCATCGATTATCAGCAGCTCCGGCTTGAGATATCTGTTCATTACCTTATCCTGACAGGCAAAGGCATCTTCGTGCAGAAAATCCCTGGCAACATCAAATATCGAGCGGTACCGCACAGCCATGCCTGCCTTGACTGCCTGATAGCCTATCGCCTGACACAAATGACTCTTGCCCACACCCGGAGGGCCAAGCAGCAGAACATCAACGCCCTCACTGATAAAGCGGCATGTGGCCATATCAAATATCCGGCTTCTTTTAATCGAAGTATTGAACTGCCAGTCAAACTCCTCCAGTGTCTTGAGTTCTCTAAACCCGGCAGCCTTAATACCCCTTTGGATCTGGCGATGCTTTCTGACCAGCATCTCATCCTGCAGGATCAGTTCTAAAAACTCAGCATGAGTGAGGCTGTTGCCGGCTGCCTCCTGCAATCGAACTTCAAGTGTCTCAAGCATACCTGACAACCTTAGTGATTTTAATGTGTTATGCAGTGAATTGTTCATAATAATCTGCTCCTGAATAAGTTATGATTATTGTTCAGCCCAGAACCTCTCTTACGAATTCTCCGTAACTGGAGATATCTCTGATAATAGGGTGCTCATCTATAAATTCCATCTGGAGCTGCCTGTCACCGCCGTGTTTAATAATACTCCTGATGGTCTTCAATCGAAAAGCATTGTGGCTTAACGCTATTTTACATGCATTATCGATTTTGTTACCTTTATAGGTATTGGTCATATTCAGCAAGCCCAGAAGTACGCGGATACCAGGTATTCCTCTGGCCTCAAGCATCTGCAGGGCCCATCTCTCGGCATTGTCACCTATCAGACTGACTCGTTCAAGCATCCATACAACGCCGTTTTCTATCTTTGTTCTTTTCTCTGAATGAATATGTCCGTCCTGAGTCTGGAATCTGCCCGGCTCAACTTTAGCGTGAACAACAATCTGCTCCATGCTGCGGTTAAATACTCTTACCATATGGCCGTCCCATCTTGCCCATACCTTGCGGCCGGTATATTCCGGAGGCACCGAGTAATAGGTCCTCTCTACCTCTATATGGCCGTCCCTGTGAACGGACCGCTGAGCTTCTGTAAATGAAGGAAACCTTCCAACCGGAAGCCTCAATAAAGCAGGCTTTTCCTGTTCTGTGAACAATTTGCCTACCTGCTTGCGGGTAGTGCCGTGAATACGGGTATCGGCAATACGGCTCTCCCAGCTGAGAAGAAACTGATTCTGCTCTGAGAGGCTCTTAAAGCTGCGGCCCTTGAGGGCGTTATTTTTGACATATGCTACTGCTTTTTCAACCTTACCCTTGTGTCTTGGGGTATACGGCTTACAGGGTAAAATGGCGGTACCGTAATGACGGCAGAATGACACTATTTTTGGGTGTATCTCAGGATCATACCAGTCAGCTTTGTTTACAGCAGCTTTAAGATTATCTATTATCAGTGTTTGCGGAACACCGCCAAAGTGGTGAAAAGCGTTTTCCAGGCAATTTATAAAGTTATCGCCGGTCTGCCTGAAAACTGCCTCGCTGTAGGATTTACGGGAGAAGCTAAGCACTACCCGTATTACATGAGTTCTTTTTCGTCTGCCATCTTTCGTTATTACCGGTGCACCCGTACCAAAATCTATCTGAGCCTCTTCACCGGGCCTGCATTCAAGACGCCTGAACGGAACAGGCGAATTTTTACTGAGGCGGTTGACAAACCTGCGAACGCTGTGGTAGCTGACATCAGAGCCGTGGTCGTCACGAAGATCCTGCCATATACGCCGGCGGCTGAGCCCCATATCCAGCTTGTTCTTAATTATTTCACGGTAAGGCTCACAATTGCTTACCGGACCGGTTGAGCTTTGGGCCACCGACCCGGGAGGCGCGTTAGTGACCTGTTTTGAATTATCATTGTCTGATTTTGCATACTTACGCACCGTATCCAGGTGGATGCCAAGCTCTCTGGATATACGCCTGCAAGACCAGTTACGCTCTCTTAATGTCTGTATTACACTTCTTTTAGTCATTTTTAGATAGTTCGCCATAAAGACCTCCGTTATATTTTCGATAATATCGATAATATAACGACTCTAAGGCAAAAACTTCCTTTCAAAATGACCTATTTTGACCCGCTCATTACTGACCTGTTTTCAGCGCCGCTTAACAATCAATCAGCAGATAGATGTAACACAGGGCATATATCAAAACAAGGAAGTAAGCATCTTAGATGGATGCTTGGGCAATGTGCAAACATTGCAATAATGCATGATAGCACATTAGCAAAAATATATCACAGAATAAAAAAAAGAAGAGGACACAATATTGCAATAACTGCAATTGCAAGAAAAATGTTAACTTACATTTACCAAATGTTGGAATGTGGAATAACATACCAACAACTTCAAATTCACAAGAAAGCATCATAGGCCTCCTGTTTTGCTCATAGTCCTCTGCATCTATGCACGACTGACATTATGATTAGGAGATGCTTGAGACGACCGCAATAGTGGTATAAGAAAGGAAGTTTCCTTTCCGAACGACCGGATAGATGAATGTCGTAAAGCCTTTTTGTGAGGTAGTAATTTAAATGAAAAGTAATAAAAAGAACACAAGCTATAAAAATGAGCGAGGTTTAACATAGATGATCAGAGTAATATTCTTATTGAGTTTATTGGGAGTATGTTTCTTTGTTGTCGGATGCACGTCAAATAATATTGAGGTAACCAATGTAACTGAGAATAATTCTGATGAGTTATCTCAGAATAGCAATAGTCAACAACATGAAAATATAGCTGAAGAATCTGATTACTACCCCGACATGTCTTACTCGGGAAGTCTTTTTAATGATGGGGATATAAAGCATATCGACTAAAGTCGGTTTCAAACATAAGATTTAAATATCTGATATAAACCCAAATCATTTCAATATCTGTAATTAAAACGGGTGGAAAGGTTGAGCCACCCCTAAAAAGGGTAAACAATAAAACAGGCTCATTTAATATTGCTGGAATATGATACTTCTCATTGAAGAACCTACTGACTCATCAACCAACTTAAGATAATCTATAAAACCTTCAAGCTCAGACTCTTGAAATCGACTAACAAGATATTCATAGCGTTTTGAACCGAACTTCTTAATCTCAGAAAGTTCATCTGCACCTTCTTCTGTGAGTTTAATAAGTTTTTCTCTACTATCCCCATTCTCATTCCGATGTTTCTCAATAAGACCAGCATGAACTAACTTTTCAACTAAATCATTTACCGAACTTGTCGCCATACCAAATATTATACCCAATTCTTTCTCAGTCAATGAATCGTAATTGTCCGCTAATTCTAAAATTAAGATTTGTTTTCCACTGTATTTAGGTTTTCTTGCGGCATTTGAAGATTGCCATTCTTTTAAGATCCTAGTCTTCAAGGATATATCGAATATTAGTTCCAAAACATCTGCCAAAACATTATTTCTCATTATTACCTCATTACTTTAAGATGGTTTGCCGTAAAATATTCCGAATAAGCTAATATATTTCGGAATTTATTTGACACTCGTCGATATATATATATAATCATAATAAAATATTACAAGGTTAATTTGCGATTGATCATCAAAAAATCGCTACTTTTTGATGGTAGTTAACTGCGTAGCGGAGAGAGGATAAGATTACAATAACATGCTTTCGTAGCCCTATATTGTTTATAGAGGGTATAAAATCAACTGTAATTCTATAATATGAAAGGTCATGAGATGTTGACTCCAGATGATTATCAAATCCAGATGCGTGATATTGCAAAATCGTACGACATGATTTCCCAAAATCCGGCCCTATCTAAAACACACCTTGGCGATTTTGCTAGGGCAAGACTAGACACACTTGATAGAACTGTGAACCCTACCGGCCCTAATGTTCCATTGGTCAATAGCCTTGAAAATCTAGTCAGGTAAATTAGATTCCCTCCCTGCTTAACCAAAGGCAGGGAGGGAAATATGTAGATGCCAGATTAATTCATATCTAGTTCTGAAAAATACATACTAATCAAATCATAGCCACTTAGGTTAGCACAACTCCAACATATACTTACACATCTGTTGGTTGTTAAAAATATGTATGAAAAATGGCTACTATCCATAGAGTATGTCCTTGTTTTAACATCCTTCGAATTAAGACCGCTTGCAAGTTTCAAACTACGCTGTTCATATCTTAGATCTCGACAAAAACCAAGTTTTTGAACCAAGTCTTCCAGGAACAATATCTCATCACAACTAATCTGCTCAATATATATACCACAACCAGTTACGGAGTTATTATCCTTAATTTTTATGACATCCATACACCTACTATTATTCAATCATATATATATTTTTAGCATAATAAGAATGTAACATATACAATACATTTTTCTCTTTACACATCATTTGCCCCAAACAATATGCAGGTTTCTTACAATCTAAATCGCAACCTTTATATAACCCAAAACCTGAAGTTAAAGAATGAGGGGTATCTTTGTATTAATTGGGGCAATTATAGTTCTATCCGTATCCACTTACGGCTACGACTACAATGCTTCGGTCGAATCTGATTACCAAACTATCCTTGCCCACGATAACATCACCTTCATGCTCAATATCACAAACAGTAGCGGGAACACCGCCCTTGGACTTAACTGTAACACGAGCCTTAACAACTGGACGACCAACCACTCAATGAGCTATAATGCTGCAAACAGACTCTACCAGGCGTTTATCGAAGATGTACCTGCAACCACCCAAATACAATACAACTGCGGAGAAGGACAGCAGGTATTAGAGCAAACAATATATGAAAGATGGAGCGTTAGATGGCAGCTTGACCGTCCTGCCATGCGATCTATTGAAAACAACATTTTACTGGAAACCTACGAGTACGATTTTAGTCGTAACAGGATTAATGCCCAGGAATGTAACTATACCCTTGATGGAATACCAGGAGCATTTACCGGTAGAAATACAACCTTCCCGGTAAATTTCAACGAAAGCGGTGAGGTGGAACTTATCTTTGATTGCAACTACACAATTTCGGGCGATATGATATGGCCAGACAATATAACAGTGGTGGAGTTTGAGCCGCAGTTAACCGAAATCGCACCACCGTTTGGACAGGTAACCGCTTCAGACTTTAAGCTCGGCAATTATGATTTCAATCTTGACGGGTATGATGACCTAATCGTCCTTGGCGATGATCTAAGGATATATGCGGGACCGGATTATAATACGGTTTCTTATCAGAACACCGATTTTGATTCAGATTATGACTTTGTAGTATCTGACGTTGATTCAGATGGAAACGGAGACATTCTCCTTGGAAAGCTCAACATTGAAACCGAAACCAATATCACACTACTTACGTTTGAGAATAGTTTTTCCTTTTCAAGTTCAATATTGCATACTAACCAGTTTATACGAGCATTTGGTCCGGTGAACTTCAACAATGATTTTGACCGTGATATTCTGATAATCAGCGGGGATGGCAATGTGAATTTAAGTTATTTGATTGGTCCTGAATTAACGGCTTCTAATGAGTTTGAAATAATACAGGATTGTGACGACTTCCATATACTTGATATCAATAAGGATTTCAAGGAAGACCTTATATGTTTACGAGACTTTAGCGGTTTTGGATATACACGCCTGAGTATCATGCTAAACGACGGCTACGAAGACGCTTCCTTTAGTTCTTTTTCATACAACCTTCATGACATCGTTGACTCTAAGATACTCATTGCCAACCTCGACGATGATGAGCAGTATGAGATTGCGGTTACTGCAAGCAATATAACCGTTTATGACGTTAACTTCTCAGACGAGACCTTACATAAGAAAACCAGTATGGCGGATGTATTCATGCTCTGGGCAATCGGTTCCGGCGACTCAACCAATACCAATATGCCGGAACTGCTTGCTCTTTACTATGATGGTGATACCAGTCCTGCTGACAATAGTTTAGGAGTTTTTTATGACAACTTGACTAGCGAGTATTCCGTCAACAGTACAACATTCTTTAATTCATTAGCGTATATTGACATTGACGGGGATAGCGACACCGATATCCTTACTGGACACCAGACAGGAGACAGAGATATCACTTTATGGAACAATAGTATTGATATTTACGTTGAAAACAACCTTAGTCATAGTTTCTCCATAAGCATTGCGGACGCCTCCGAGGGTGTGGTGAACGAATCGGTTTCCGATCAGGCGGCATTTACTCTGATGGCTAACGCTGCCTGGTCGGTCGCTGACCATTTCATTCATGCAGAGTTCGCAACCCACGAATTTAGGAACGACGTATTTGATTCAAGACTAAATCGCAAATACTATTTGACCAATAGTGATGGTAATTACACCTTCAATACATCCAACTACGATGAATACACAGTCTCGGTCTGGCCAGTAACCTATGCTGGAATACTTGCAAGCCCTATAACAGCATCTAAACTCAATTCTGAATGTGTCTATGTTCCGGGGAATAACTGGATAATTGACGTCTTTTGTAGTGGGTATTCAGGCGACAACTGGAAATATTTTGATTTGAATACATCTTCATTTATTGCAAGCAATACCCAGGTTGAATGGAATCATGTCAATGCTACCGGTAATTCATATTTGTTTAATCACACTACGGATACTATAACTAATTCGCTATTCAACAATATTAGCAATCTAAGTTTTGTTGGAAATACAAACCGGCTTTTGGATAACATCACGTTTTCAGACGTCAATATTTCCATAACGAATGCGAGTCTCAATATATCTGATTCTTCGTTTGAAGACTGCTCAATCATTGCACAGGATGCAGTACTGTATCTGGAAGATACGAGTTTGCCATCAAGCATCAGCCTGAGAAGCAGCAGTTCTTTTGAAGTTTATAGCCTTACAAACATATCATTTACAGATGGCCAGAATCCGGTTTATAGATCAGGAACATTCAATAATTCTCTTGAAGAAACTTCTTTTAGTTCAACATCATCAGTGAAGAGATATTGGCAGACTCGTGTCAATAATACTGAGTTGAATTATACCTTCGCGTTTGATGAAGATTTTGCATACCTGCCTAACAGCATTACTATTTCCAATTTTACAAGGATGCAAGTAATTCAGCTAAACAGCACTGGTTTGCCTTACTGGGATTATTCTGTTAATGGATCGTATCAAACAGATTTTAGAAATTATAGTCTTTTGAATGGAATTGAGGATATTTCTGGAGTAAAATTATCCGTTGGTGATAACCTGAATATTACATTACAAACAAGCGAGAATTATTCAGGCCTTAATTTATCCAGTGGTTTTTATCAGACCGCAAATGGCTTTAATCTATCTTTGCCGGGTACTTATACTGTGAGTATGATAGTTGGTTCTATTGAATCGCCAATAATTCTTAAGGACGGCAGTGTCACAACCGATTTATCATACACCTCTGGCAATGTAATCGGTACTGCAACAGCCGGGAACTATGAGATTGTTAATAACGTCAGTTTGTCGGTTAATATCCCAGACAGATCACCGGGAAATCCTTTTGATATTGAAGTCAATTATACAGACTATTTCGGGCAGAATGATCGGTCAGGCAACTGTTCGCTTGCCGTTGACGGGCAGGATTCGGCCTTTAGTGGCGTTGTTTTAGGAGAAGGCGTATATAACTACCTGATCGAGTGCGACTCGCCGGATCTGCCGTACATCAACCAAAGCGGTGAGATTATAACTTCAAATAGAATAGTCCTGGCAAGGTACGAAATGGACAATGATGCTCACTATTCAATTGTAATTATTGACGGAGAACCAACTGTAATCATGTCTGAAACTTCAACTGAGGATTATTATGCATACAATCAAAACGGGGTTTATGAAGACTATATAAGAAAACGAGAGTCTCCCCATCCTTTCTCATGGGCAGGGAGAATTTTAAACACAGTAACTAACTACTTAATCACACGATAGCTTTATTCCTTTTTTCTTGAAGCTGCAATTGCAGCAAGACCAGTTAACATTAGTCCTGCAGTTGCAGGTTCTGGAACAACATTTACAGCATATCCATCAGCTGGATAAATGTTCATAGCTGTTCTTTGAGCTGTTGCCATATCTTCAATGGTTCTGTTTTGATCTAATCCAAGTGTATAGCCATTCAATAATGAATCTGCAATACCAAGATCAACCTCTTTTGCAAGGCCATCGTCCCAGTAAACGTAAGTTACTCCTGGAATCAAACCATTGTGAGTAAAATAGACAGTTCCATCATCACGAACATCAGCATCCCAGCCTAAGCCTTGATTATCAAGGTTTCCAATACCCGCTCCTAGAAGCTTGTCATTTTTAGCACCGTTGATAAAGTCAGACATGTTGTTAGCATCATTACCGTCATCGCTGTAAGTTGAGACATTATGTGGTAAATCTGCGATTTGAGTCAATAAATCTGAATAATCAATAACACCTTCATTAAGTGCATCACGAGTATTATTTCTAACATAGGCTGATACTTCCCATGAATCAGAATAGTGATGTGGATCAGGCTGAGTTAAAGTGATATGCCTTGGAGTATATGTCTTATGTAGATCCATCTGTCCTGCCTTTAAATTTGGCGTGAGTGCGGCAGCTGAAATCATTGCTGCCGTTGCGATTTTTTTAAGTAGTCCTTTCATTATAGATACCTCTTAGCTTTGAAGAATTCCTTTGTACTTATAAATTTTATCCCTGTTACCACCGTCAAGGGAACAAGGAGGTGATTTGGGTGAATTCATTCTTCTACCCGCTCCTATAATTTGAATTTCGGATAATAATAATCTTGGTATGAACGGTGGTTATTGCCTAACAAACCAAGATTTATTAATAGATTTACACACTTGGTACCATCACCATCTTTTAGATTAAAATAGGATTTGAAGAAACATCCTAAAGCCCCTTTTATTTCATTAGAACTGTTTGGATTTAAACTGCTCCAGGCAATCCTGATCAAATCTTTCCCTGACATCGTCAAGATGTGTTCTACGTCCTCGAATTCTACAGGAGACGAAGGACGCACATAGTTAATCTGTCCAATTTGCATAATTATTCCTTTCGATAAATGTAATTATTGTGAATATCCTGTAATTGATGTTTCTGATTCAACCGGGCACTAATCTGCATAAAGCCGATTCAATGCATTCTCCATGTCAGGCATCATCACATCAGCATACACTTGGGTCGTTGAAATTCTGGCGTGGCCAAGCTGTTTTTGAACCAAACGCAGGTTCCAGTCTCCTGCTTTAAGCAAAAAACAGGCGTAAGTGTGCCTCAAACAGTGAATCGAGTAGCAGGATTTGAGCCCCGCCCTTTGAGCATTACGTTTGAACATACGTTGAAGGCCTCTGGTGGACATATGCCCACCCGTTGACCGAGATACGATCAAAGGAGCTTCCGGCTCAAGCGACTCACCCATTTGTGCCTTCCAGTCCAGGTATTCGAGACAATGATCTTTAAACTCACCATTGAAGTAGACGATCCGTTTCTTGCTGCCCTTGCCACACCTGACGATTACCGAACATAAATGGCCGTCAAGAAACAAGTCTCCGCACTTAAGGTCAGCAATTTCCTGCACTCTAAGGCCGGTCATCATGGCAAGATGGATGGCAAAATAGTCCCTGATACCAAAATACAGCCCTTTTTGCCGATACTTTTTGGCTCTGCGGGCAACGGTGCTGAGCAAAATGTCAGCTTCTGCCTTGTCCATGTACTTGTTTGGCTCTAAAACCCAGTCATTTGAAATCATTTTTTTTGGTTCATATTTCTGTCCTTTCGCTTTGTTTCGCATTGATCGCGATACATGAACATAAAGAAAGTATATTCGGAAACTTAAATAATTTATGGACAATCAGATAGGATTCTTTATACTATTGCGTAATGTGGCCGTAAAATATTTTTTTGCGGCTATTGCCTTATGGCTGAATTTTGATGCCAGGCGGCCTTAAGTGTTTTTTTATGATGCATTTACGTAAGCGTCAAATTATTTTCTATCAAAGTACAGATTTCGCGATTTTTCTGCACATTTATTACAAATTGTTTATTCTTTTGAGGGGATTGACAATCAAACACTTCATAATATAATCGTAAGTACTTAAACTAAAATGCTATGTGTTGTTTAAACTAATTAGTTTAGATGGTGGTTTTTTCAAAAGTTCACCTATGACTACAATGTGAGTTATTTGAGCAGAATTGTCTTTTTATACTCATATTTCGAGCATAACTAACGAACTATTATTGTAGAGATAATAATGCTTTTAAATGATAAAGAAGGATTTGCTTCATGGGCAAGAAAAAAACAATAGATGGCGCAAAAGAAGCTGTTACCGGCTATGAATTCCAATTTGTCTGGACTGCAAGGCGATGCCTGTCAATGTTGAAACATAATTCTAATATCCAACAAGTTTGCGTTGAAAGCATGGCATATAAAGATGAGATAGATTTTGGTCAAGGCCCTGAAACTTTTTTAGGAGTAGATACATCCGAGTATCATGGTGGAAAGACCTTTAGTAAGGCAAGCAAAATTATAATATCTCAATTGAAATGCGGAATAAGCAAATCAAACAAACAATGGACTATATCCCAAACATGTCAAAAGAAGAGAAGTTTGAGATCATCGGTTATTGGACGACTATCTTCTACATTCGAAGGATATTACAAGAAGAAATCCCCAAAGGTTATCGCCCAAAAACTTCGCTTGCAAATCGTTTCTAACCGTGGATTAAATATTAAGTCTCAAAAACTCGTATCCAAAGCACAGAACTTGCTTAATCGCAATATGGGCAAACCAAATAAGTGGCGATTTGCCAAACTAAAACAATCTGGCTTTTCTATAAATGAAAAAGCGGAGTTAGAGAAACTATACAAAGCGTCAGGTTTGGCTAGCAATGCTTTTTGTGTGTTTTTATCTTGTTTAGATTTAAGTAAATTGGGTATTGAATCTCCTATCCTACAACGGATTCATCTTGAAGAGGAAATCAAAACATTTGACAGGGCATTTCATAATAGTGTACTGCTAAAACTGTGTGATCTGATAAGAGAATTTGTTCAAAAAGATGGTGGAACAATAACAATTGACAATGTCCTCAGTTGCTTTAATACCAACAAAGATAATTTTTTTCCTGCTCCATGTCTGATCGAATCACCTTCACTCCTTATTGAAACAGAAGATTGTCAAAGTTTAGCAAAACTCATTGCAAATCCGGATACAAATAAATTACTAGTTCACGGGGAAGCCGGGATTGGAAAGTCTTTAACGATGAAATCCTTGCAGAAATATTTGCCTCAAGGTTCTGTCAGCGTAGTTTATGATTGCTATGCTGGTGGAAAAACGGAGACTCCGAATAAATACCGATTTCCAGATGAGGTTTTATGTACTCAACTAGTAAATGAGTTATCTTTGTTGGTTGAACAGAATGTTTATCTTATAAGAAACCGCACTGACCAGATTGATGCTTGGAACACACTTGAATTAGCTATCAATAAAGCCGCAGAAAAACTATCCAGGCAAAATGCACTTCTTGTATTAATTGTAGACGCTGCTGATAATGCAGTCGATTCCTATGATAGAAATAAAGAAATTACTGATTTCAAAAGCTTTATTCCAAAACTCTGGAATATATCTTTACCGAAAAATGTCAAGTTAGTATACACATGCCGAACATTCAGAAAATCAAAATTAAAAGCTCCAAAAGGCATTAAAGATTTTAAATTAAAGGGTTTCACCAAAAACAATTCGACTGAATATCTTCACAACTATTTTCCACATGCTGCCCCTGAAATTGGAAGCGATTTTCACGATAAGACATGCGGCGTACCACGACATCAAAATTATTGGCTGGAAGAATTACATAAAAAATGTAAGTCTGACGCTTTTGCTGAAATTAAAACGACAAAAATCTTTGGTCTGACAGATTTATACAACGATTGGTTGATGTCGGCAGAAACGGTTTTACCCTCTAAAGTATCAAGTAAAAAAGTAATAAGTTTGCTAAGAGTGGCAGCTAGCCCTATTTCGATATCAGTAATTTCTAATTGCCTGGGCATAGAAGAAGAAACAGTATTAGCATTTTGTCAGGGATTGGGACCGGGGATTGTTTTAAATGACCAAAAAGAACTTCGTTTTCGAGATGAAGATTACGAAACATTTCTTGATGAAAAGCTAAAAGGCACTGACATCAAAGTTGCGCATGACGCACTTTCGCACCATTGTTTAAGAACAATAGAATCTGATGTCTATAGCGTTAAATATGCATGTATGCATTTATTTAATGCGGAGAGACATGAGGAATTACTTAGGATTGTCACAGGAAAATCAGGAATTAATTTTATTGATAATCCTATTGAGCAAACAGTGTGCGAACAAGATCGTATGATTTATGCATTTAAAAGTGCCGCAATTCTAAATAATTCTACAGCGGCACTACAATTATTATTTGAAGTTGGACGAATCAACAGGACAGATTATGTTTTAAGTGAAACAATGACAAGTTTTCCAGAACTAGTTATTCAACACAGTTCATATCAAACATTGGAAAATAGTTTGCAGAAAAATAATAGCCATAGCGGGAACATTTATTTTCGAATTGCAGCGGAACTCTCTAAAACCACACATAATAGAAATGTTGCAGAATCTAATTATGCAAAAGGGAAAGCATGGCTTCAGCTTCATATAACAGAAATGAAGAAACACGATTGGCGAGGATTTCAGTATACTATTAAGGACAGTGCAGCAGAAGCTCTTGCAGCAATGAGCCTTTATGGCATAAAGCAGGCTAAACAAGTTTTGCGTTGCTGGGTCAACTCCAATGATAGACTTCAAAGTATATATGAGTTCTTCAAACGGCTTAGTATCCAAAATGATCGCAGTTATGTATTAAAAACATTCAACAACTTCTCATCCTCTACATTGGATATGGTTGCTGCTATTGCAGGAATGTATGAGGTTGGATACAAGCCCTCAAAAACCAAAATTGAACAACTCACTATAAAATTACAAAAATGGTTTTTAAAAAATCGCAATAATCACGATGAAATTGGACTTTGGATTATTTCATTCCTTGAATTAGCAGCCAAAGTCGGTGTTTCGAAAACAATATTATTAGATATTATCAAATATGTAAATCTACAAAACAACAATAGTATATACCGTTGGTTATCTGTAAATGAGTGGTATGACCATCACCATATGTTTGCTAAATTTTTGGCATTTAAAAGTACCTTGAAAAATGAAAATTTAAGAATAGAGGAATTATTCCCAAAAGACATAGAGAAATTCAATTCTAGTAGTTATAGTAGCTCTTCAGAATATCAGAGAAGTATAAGACAAATAAAATTACTACTTCCAGTATACACATTTATATCTGAATCTTTTTTAAAGAACCGTTCAATAAATACTATAACTAATCAGCTAAAGAAATTAATCAGCAATTGGACACAAAATAGATACAAACATTGGGATAGACATGAACCGCTATACGAAGTTTTTGTTACGAATGCCATCAATATATTAGTCAAGACTAACGGTTCAGAACCAACATTAGTTGACCAGTTACTAGAACCCTGTAAAGATATCATAGGATATAACCCATGTAACCTCTATTTATCAGTAGCTGACTTATTGTCACGTCGAAAAGAATACCACGATATAGCATTGGAACTTATTGGTAAAGTCAAAACTGAATGGTGTAAAAAAGATTTTCGTGCCTCAGATACTGTTCAACGACTTATGAAATGTTCAGTTATTCTAAGTCATATTGATATGGACATATCAAAGCAATACTTTGATGATGCATTTGTTGCAGCTTCTGGGATTGATGATGATGCGTCATACTATCTCAAAAGCTTAGCGAACCTTTCAGAATATTGCTCACATCAAACACCTATAGAAGAGCGTTCTTTAGTAGCAAAAAAACTTAAAGTTGCAATTGAGCAATACTGGCCAATAATGGAAGAGGAAGAGCGTATTCCCTGGGATGAATATGTTAAAGCAATTGCCACACTCGATTCAAATATAGGCTTAAATGCAGTTTATGAAATGGACAAAAAAGGTTGGTTGGATATTACTCAAGTATCATCCAAATTTGCTTCTGGTCTTATAACAGGCAAACAGATAGATCAAATATATTCTCATGCATTTCACCAGTTCAACACTATAGACAAAAACTATTTGTGTAATTCACTAAAGGTTCTTAAAGGAATATCATCTGAGAACCCGATAATCACTACCCAATTATTCGAAAGAGTTGCCAACGATATTAGGCGAGATTCACCGATTGAAGAACGTTCATATCTATGCAATCAACTAGCAATATGGGGCAAGTATAACAATATGCCTCCTGCTCTGATTAAGGAATTAACAAATAGTTATGTCTTTTATGAAAAAAGAGAAAACTGGATTAACACTGATCATGACAATCAAATCAAAACCGAAAAACATATTGACCTTAGTGAAAAATGGTTAATAAAGGCAAAAGCCAGAGGCTCTGATAAATTAGTCATTTTAAAAGGAATCATAGAGGACAATGATTTGTTGGGAGAGCAAATAATATCTTTAGTTGTTGAAATCAGCCAATTCATTCGAGGTAGCAAAAGAATTGCTTTTCTTAATATTCTAACCAGCCAGATTCCAGATTCATTTAGCTATTACCGAACCATATTGCCGAATATACTAAATAATCTGATCACCAAGTGGTGTGAAACCCCTGGAATATCAGAATGGGCAAAAGAAAATATCCCACTATATATAGATAACAATTTTAATGACATACTTGGCTACGACTATGATATTTCACCGCATTTCCGAGATCTGATTGAAAATCAAGTATTTTCAAACGATGAACGAACTAATGTTATACTTCCAGCTCTGGCAAATAACGCACCACAGCTATCTGCTCGATCAGCATATAAAACGGCATGTTTATTAGGACGTTATTTATCCGAAGATAAACTTGTGTCAACCCTTCAAATATTACTAAAAAAAACGCCCTCTCCAGCTGATAATCTAGAGGAAAACAACATTTCCAATTTGGCTAAATTCATTTACAAATTATTAGAACAGCCGGATAATCGTATGCGTTGGCGAGTTTTTCATGTAGCACGGAACATGTTATACTTAAGACCAGAACCTCTACTAGCCGAGCTTGTCAATCTAACTTTCAGTAAAGAAGGTAAAATGTGGATGTCTGCACGAGAGTGGCTATTGTTTCTTTTACTCCATATTGCACACATAAACCCTAAATCGCTTCTTCACTATGCTCCAAGAATATACGAACATGCCTCTGACCCAGATTTTCCACATGCCGGCATGCAGGAGCTCGCGAAAAGAACCTTAATGATTCTCCAAAGATTTAACGGTTCACTTTTGACAAATAAACAATTTAATTATTTATCGCTTTTAAACGAGCCACGTCATGTGATTTGGCCGAAACAAAATAGGTATACTCGCCGTGGAAAACACCCAAATCCTGACAAAAAATGGCGTTTTTCTTTTGATACCATGGACACATTTCCATACTGGTATTCACCACTCGGGCACTGTTTCGGCCTGCATAGATGCGATGTAGCAGTACGAGCAGAGTCTTGGATATGCGACAAATGGAAAGTCACCTCAAATGACTGTATGAAATATTCGCATAAAAAAGTACGAGGAACTGATTATAATTTATTTGGACATCGACACGGATCACATCCTACAATTGAAACACTTTCAACATACATTGAACGTCATGCTATGCATATGGCAGCAGGAGAAATGATTCGTGAATTACCAATTACACCTGAACCATCTGATGAATATGGTAGTTGGGGATATTGGATATCAAGAAATTGTTTTGATGCAGACCCTCTTGTTACCTGCGATCTACATTGTCCAGTGCCATTACACAGATTTATGCATGGCGTCCCAGATATTGACATAAATCCAAGTGAAGCTTTAACTATGGACTTTTTTTCAGATCAACTTTATGGGCTTATTGGAAAGTGTAATACAGAATGGCTGACCATAAGTGGATATTACACTGTAAGAATCTCAAACCATTCGTTTACTATAAGTATCGAATCAGCGTTGGTCACAGCAAAAACCGCAAGAGCTTTGGGGAGAGCAATGCTGTCATCTGAATATCCCCAATCGATAGGTATTCCTGAATTTAAAATATCCTATCAACACAATGTCAGTGAAATAGAAACACAACTCATAAACACTGAAAACAAAGAGTTCTTTGAGCCTATTGATTATATTTCACAAGAAGGGTTTGAGCTATCCCCTTTTACTACAGAATTTCATACTGAGCGTAGTATGCATACAATGGATCCAACAAGCAAAGGTTTGCCACGCGACTGGAGTCTCCCATCATATGACTTTATTCAAAAGGAAAGACTCAAAAGAGAACCAGATAAACTCACATACAAAACCACAAAAGGCGATATTGTTGTAAAACCTGAGTCATGGGAAGAAGGTGATTACAATGAGATGTATGATAATCGAACGACTCATGGTCACCGTCTAAATATCAAGAAAGAGCACATCTTAAGTTACCTTGAAAAAATCAATAAAGACTTGCTTATAAGGATAATAATCAGAAAACACAATGACACTATAAAAGATCCAAAGGAATATGATCATGGCCAAGCAAAAATCTTCATCCTCCGTCAAAATGGTAAAATTGAAAAAATGGGATGAAATAGCAAAACTTGGAGAAGAAATTGTCAAAACACTTAGTATTAACCCCAACAATAGCCTTTTACAGATCTGGATGTCTCACTACATAGCAGAATTAATCGAAAAGGAAAAGACCGCCAAAAGCAAAAGGAGCCGTAATCAAATCAGAAAAGAGTGCTCTGATTTGATTACACGCTTGTGGATGATACGATATAAATATGACCCAAATGATCCAATTTACTCCCTAGAACAAAATCTTAAAATCCTCGTCGGCAAAAACCCTTTAAAAAAAGCACTTGTAAACGCTTCAATTGAACCAAATAATATTGATGAAAATATGCAGTCAGAAGGAGGTGGTTTTGAACATCTCATAGCTTCTATTATCAAATTATCTGAAAAAGAAAAAGAGATTATTATGGCGGCCTTAACGGCAGATGTTTCTGAGGAAGAAGTACTCTCTTATTCCTCAGATAATATGCAAGATAAAAATGAATTTACATTGAACATCAAAACTCTAATCAATTACAGAGACAGAATCCTAAATAGCGACAATATGCTCAAAGGTATTATTCAAGCTGAGTCGGATGTAGAAAGAATGGATAAAATGATTAAGGCCCTCAGCAAAACTAACAAACAAAGACAAGATATAATAAAAAAAATGAAGACTTATTCATGAGATTATTCGAGCAAAAAGAAACCATTTCATTGTAAGGTTACGAGGAACAGCAAACTTGCCTGAGCGATTTGGTGATAAGGGTGATTGATTTTACTAAGGCCAGGCAGTGTCTTTGAGAAATAATTAACTTGAGCAGCATTGCACGCCTGATTTAGAGGAGTAAGGCTAAGTAATCTGACCCAAGTTCACCTTTCTACCCTGTTACGAACTATTAAGACCCGGCAAGTCTCGTTTGTCATCGATTGTAAACACAGCCCTAATATTCAGATTATTCCGGTAGGATTACTGTGGTAATTAATGTGTAAAAAACACAATACATGAAACTAACATCTTTCTTATTGACATTACCTGAAAATATCTAAAATCAGGTTTTATTCGGGAACTTGTTTTTGGTTTTCGAAAAGTAATTAATGATTTTAATATTTTACTTTTAGGACAGATAATGTTGAATTTTAAAGCTCAACCATATTGGGGATTAGTAACTCTGACTGTATTGTGTTTAATAGCGTCTCCATCATCAATATTCGCTGACCATTATTGCAAAGACAAATTTCCTGACTGGAAGTTAGAGGGTGACAACTTTTCAACAGATTGCAGTATTCGACCTCATTATTATACTGTTTTCAGAGATTTGTATTTTTCAAGAGAGTGCCAAAATGGCACTTGTGACTCAACTATTAACCCACACCACACCTTTGGTTTGACTGATACGGAAGACACTAGGAAACATTATAGCTTTCTAAGAATATTTGCCAAAGACTCTTATGACAGTTGTGTAGGTAATGATATCTATGATGGAGAATTACTTAGCGGTTCAGAAATGGAATACTACTGGAATCATTGTTATCTGGGATGTGTTGATTTTTACGAAGAACTACCTTATCCTAATTATTACTTTAACCTTTTTATTTGTGATCCAATTGAAGGTTTTAGTTTAATGGGCGGGTGGGACGCTGAATACGAATGCAAACTTGATGAAAATGATGATACAGTTGCAATATATAATTTTAAAGGAAAAGTAGGAGAAACCTTAGGTAATCATACAATCCATTCGACCATTGAAGAAGAAGTAACAGTCACAGCAATCTTTGATCGTCCAGAGGCTTGCTTACCAACTCCCGAGCTTAGTAGGAGCAAATACCAAACGACAGTCAATGTCAAATCAAAAGACGGTTCCTGCTGTCCTCTCGGTAAGACACAAACGATTATACTGAGCTGTAGTGAGGCGGATCATGTTAGAATCTTAGAGCAGCCCACTGGAGGTGAATTATACAAGGTAAATATTTCAGAAAGCGATCTATCTCAATGTGATGAATCAGGATGTGGGGGAAACAGTGTAAAAGTTGTATTAGAACCGCTCAACAACATGGTTAAGTACGAAAAGAAAAAAACAGAAACCGCAACCCTGTCTTGCGTATTTTATGATTTTGCCGGTAATGAAATTAAATCAGGCACTGCTTCTGTAGAATTTGTGTTAACCTGTCCGCCGGAAAACAAATAACATACCTTGTCCTTTATTTAAACATTCACATTGATTGAGATTATCATGAAAAAAATAATATTCTTTATTACTATATTCGCTACTCTAAACCTTTGTAACGGTGCTGAAATTTCTGTTGGCAGATTAAAGTATTCCATCGAACCCGGCACCAACCCTATAAACCAGCTCCCTTCAGCGGAAGTTTACACTGATCAGAATAACGATAAATGGGAGACTATCCGTTTTCCCGGAACTGTATATTTCTACAATGTTGAAGAGGGATATTATCCCGGTTGGAGTTCTGAGTACCAGGCTGCTTCAGACACTGTTAAAGTAACAAGCCCCAGAGGTTATATCTATATATTTGAACATAGCGACGGAAACTCCTACCGGCTTAAAACAATAACCAATGCAAATAACGAAGTTGAAGACAGGTATGTCTATGACAGCAACGATGGACTAATATATCGTATTTATGACGGAGATGCAACTGCAATAAATCCCTGTTATATTGAGTTTCAGTATAACACAAACAGAACTCAAATAACTTCTATAACTGCTGTTGACCAAAGTGTTTCAAGCTCTTCTGGAACCAACTATTCCCGCAGTTACACCATCAATTATGACACTAACGACAGAGTTAGCTCTATCACCAATTCCGGGGCTTCGGGGTGTGGATGCTCAGGCGGCGGCGATGATTGGATTGTTGAGGTGCTTGATGCTGATGAAAATCTTATTGAAGAACAAAACTCTGTCGGAAGCACTCTTTATACTTATGAATACGGTACTACTCAAGGCCAGCCGGATTACAACAAGCTGATTGCCAAACGCAATGCAGACGGCAAAATGGTTATGAAGTACGAATATGAGAATCTGGCCGGCGGCGGCCGCAAAGAAAAGGTTTATGAATGTGTTGAGGCCGAGCTCGCAACAGAAACTGAACCTGAAAGCTACATATACCGCTATTCTGAAACGGTTTATGATTCAGAAGGTGCGATGGAATCAGTGAGTGTATTTAAGGAAGAAAGGGACAGCACAGATACTACACATAATTCAACAAGCTATACAACCACTTACCTTTATGATGGCACAACTTATACTACTATACCTGATGGGGGAAGTGCTTCCGGGGAAAGAACAGTTGAAATATACAACAGTGATTATCAGCTAACTGAAAACAGGGAATATGATTCAAGCGATAACTATCGTAAGACACAAGACATATATTACTACACAAGCGGCTCAGCCGATGGTTTTGAAAAATACAACACAGATTTAAGGGAATTAAAGACTTACAGCGTATATACCGATGACAGTGGAAACCCCACTACGCTTCTCCAAAAACAATATGAAAATTACGATCCAGACAACTATACCCAAAAAACCTACCGTAAATATGGCTATGATTCTCAAAACCGGTTGACTACCGAAACACTCAAAATTGACGATGTATCCGGCGGAGATGATTCCGCCGACACCACACTTCAAACACTGCACTATGAATATGACAGCTATGGCAACATAAACAAGGAATACCTGAACAATCTTTCTAACAGAAGCAACCCGGATGCTCTTGTCACCGAGTATGTTTATAACGCGTTCGGCGATCTTGTCTGGCAGATAAGCCCTGCGGGCGTTGTTACCGGCAGAGTGTATGATTCGGCTTCGCGGGTTACTGATGAGTTTGTGCTTGCCGGCGGTATTACTACATTCAACGCATACAAAGACCCTCAAACCGGCCTTGACCCAAATCCGCTTAATTGGGATCTGGCCCTGATAACTGTTATCAGCCAGACTAAATATGAATATCACTCACTTACCGGCAAGAGAGAGTATGTAAAGATTGCTTTATGTGATGGTTCTTTTCCGTTCGACTCACCAGACAACTGGAACATAATCCAATACGGTTACGATCTGTATGGACGTAAGACATCCGAAATTCGCGGTTACGGAGTAGATAACCTTACTACTACCTATGCTTATAACCTCCAGGATGAAGTAGTTTTAACTACCGATCCTGCAAACAAAAAAACTCTAACGATCAGGGGCGGCCGGGGGCTTACAAAAGAAGTTCAACTAATTGACGCAAACGACAGTCAGAACAAAATCATCACTTCTTACATCTACGACAACCGGGGCAGACTTGAGCAGACGTTAGTAAACAATACTATAATAAAGAGTTATGAGTATGACGATTACGGCAGAACTGAAAAGGAATACAACGGCAACAATGATGGCTCGGCTGCTGACTATACTCCATATCACGTTGAATACACCTACCAGGGTGATACTGACGATGCGGCTATTGAAACTGTATGGGACGAAGATTTAACCGGTCAAACGGTTGCAGTCTCCAAGACGTTTAAGTACTATGACATCCTGGGTCAGGTGGTTTTTGAACAAAATTATTCAGACCCTTCAATGGCTGATTCTCTTGAGGATAGTTACACTTTTTATCAGTATGACAGCCTTGGCAATATGATAGTTAAGGCGGGGGTTGGCGTTGGCAACTACTGCTCTGTTGATCCTTATTGGGGAATCCCGGTTTATAACTCGTCTTTCTATACAGACAATGGAGAGATTTACTCTGATTATCCGTCATCATCGCAGACAGGCGATATTATCGAATTATTCAAATATGACGGCAACGGTCTGCTCATTGGCCGCATCAAAGGATATGCACCAAACATCTTAGATGAATTATACGATTATAACACATCAACGACACTCTATGAGGGATTATTTGAATGCAGCCTTGATGACTTTGAGACCTATATTAACGATATAAATCCAGACCTGCACTACACTCGTTATCAATACATCAACGGCCGGCTTGATAACGAAAGCATATACACTGAACTTGTTGACAATGGTTCGGGGTCTTTTATACTGGATTTTGTTGAGACCTCGCGATACAGCTACGATACGGGCGGTCGCAGAGATACTGTTACCCGTATGGGCGGCGTTGTTTATGAAAAGACTCTCAACTCAGCCGGACAGGTAATCGAGCAAGTCGTTACAGACAGCGATACCACTATTCTGCGACGCGAACAGGTATATTATGATATTCTTGGTCGAAAAATACGTGAAGCAGTTTTCAAAGACCCTGACCAAACAATATTAGACCTGAGCCTGGATAAGGTAACAGACTATGAATACAATACTTGCGGCCAACTCTGTAAGAAAAAAGTCGCCACAGGAGAAACAACACTTTTCATGCAGTTCCCAATAGTTGAACTCCTTCCGATAACCGACGACACTACAATTACTTACGATGGTTTCGGGCGCAAATATACTGTTACAGATGCTGCCGGGAATTGTGAAACACTCAACTATGACCCTGTTACCGGAAAAATTGCAACCCGAAGCAGACTTTCTGTAAGCGAGATTACAGGCGTAAATGATGTTACTGTAGTTGAAGCATTCGGTTATGACCCGGCATCCCGCCTGATAAGCAAGGCAGAGACAGGCTTTACAGGGACTGCAACCTATGCTTACCATGGAGGCAATCTTGTCAGGGAAACTCTCTTTGACGGGACGGTAAACGAATACATCTATGACGGGTTTGGCAATATGATTGAAGCTATAAAAGATGTTGATATGGGAGTGCAGGGCAAAACATACGTAGAACAATACACCGATTGGAATTATGACAGGCTTGGCAGGCAATACGAGATTACAGCCTACACAGACGGTAATTCTACTGCCAACGCTGAAACAACAACCTACACGTACGATTATATGGATAATATTACGCAGGTTGAATATGATGACGGCAGCGGTATCCGTTATTACTACAACAAGTTGGGCAATACAGAGGTCAGGGTTGTGCTCGATGATGTCAGCGACCCGGACTCTGACGGCGTTGAGACCGAATACAGCTACGATGCCGGGGGGTTCCTTGCCGAGAAGAACAATATTGATTATGCTCTTCCGCAAGACCCCGAAGACCCACTTATCCGTGAATCGCGTCCATGGTGTGTTTACGGCCATGACGGGCTTGGCAGGCTCGTCAGTACATGGCTGCTCGATACCGGTGGTCAGCAGATGGACTTTTCGCTGTATCAGTGCGGATATGACGGTCTTGGCAATGTTGAATGGACACAGGACGGTTTCTGGAGCGGGGCCGGTGTGAGTTATGAGTATTACAGCGATGGCCGGTTGAAATCTGTTACCGGGCCTTCGGGGCTTACGACATACTACAATCGTGACGAGATTGGCCGCGTCGTCAGCATTGAAGACAACTCCAATCTGCTTACCCAGTACGGCTATGTCGGCGGCAGGGTCGTTGATACGTACCTGGGCGAGAGCGGGTTTATGGCTGCCGGCAGTATTGACGCCCGCGGGCGTATCGGTCAGGAGGCCGTTTACGATACTGTAAGTCAACAGAACGTATGGGTGAATGCATACACCTATCAGCCCCAGACCGACAGGCTTTCGAGCAAGACGATTGGAAGTGATGTTGACAGCTACGGTTATGATGACCTTGGGCGGCTGGAGAGCTATGATTCCGAGATATTCGGTATCAACAATATCAGCTACTCACTCAACGATATCGGCGAAGAGACGGCAGCGCCGTCTGATAATTATGTTTACGGGCTTGACGGCGAGGGCCGCGTAAAACGTGTCGGGTTATCTACTTCTGATACCAACAGCAACGGCATATTGGACGAGAGCGAGGCTGCTTTTGCTCTCTATACCTATGACTCGCTTGGCCGGCGGATAAAGAAGGCGGTGGACGTTGATGACGGCTCCGGTGGCACAGAAACCTTGACTACGTGGTTTGTGTATGATATGATTGGCAACGTGATAACAGAATGTAAAGAGTCTGATACCGGCAGTGTGAGCTGGAGCCATGAGTACGTTTACTCTGACGACTCGCGGGCGGTGTATATGCGCAGGCCGCGGACGAAGACTAACCCGGACTGGGCCGATTATGACAACTTCATTTCTACTGGCCTCTACGATTTTGCGGAGGCGTGGCTTTGTTATCCCTCGTGCAGTCAGACGGTTCTAACGGCGTGGGATTCTAATTCAGACGACCGCGTTGACTTTGAGGACCTTGGGGCGGTACTGTCAGATATTGACGGCGACTGGGAAGAAAACAGCCGCCTTCTCGCAACTGACTACCGCGGCAGCGTCATCGGCATTGTAACCGCCGACCAAACTGCGATAGAGCCAATCTACTACGATGCCTGGGGGAATTCAGTAATTCAGACAGGCACAGACCTCGACGGGCTTAATGTCCTCTGGAACGGCTACTACTCTGATGCCGATACGGGGAATTACTATCTCAAAAACAGATATTACTCGCCGGTCGAGAGGAAATTCCTGACAGAAGATCCCCACGGCGTTAATCCCGATGGAAACTGGAATAACAGGTTCAGTATTTTAAACCAATATGCCGATGGTGCAGGTTTAGATGTTTACGCTGGGCATGACCCGGTCAATGGTAGGGATGATTGGGGGTTGGCTTGTGGTGTTGTCGTGAAACGAACAACATCAAGAGGTAGCACAGGTGAAAACAGAGGTCATGAGTGGATTTCATGGCAAGGAGGTTCAATAAGCTTTTGGCCCAACGGGGCAGGACAACCAGGTAAAGAATGGTCCGTTTTCTCTCCAGATCCATTAGATGGGCACTTTTTGTATACGACTCTTTGGTCCACTAAGCAACGTAAAAGGGGAAATCTTAGATGGGGGGGAGGAAAAGGCACATCGTGCAAGTGTGCAACCTGCAAAGATATAGTTTCTTGTGTGAGTTCATCCCCTGATCCGGGTTGGCAAAGTTTTTCTATGATAAATAACTGTCGAAGATATACTCGTAGAACAATAAAAGGTTGTTGTTTAAAACGTGAATTTATATTTATGGGAGGTTGGTAAGAATGAAAACACTTATTTTGTCTATAATAAGTCTATTTTCCTTTTTATTTCATGGATGCTATGAAAATAGTGATCTATACGGTAATACGAATATAGTATTTAAATGTGAAGGAAATCGTGTTCTATTAAACTTGGAACAGCAACAAAAACAAAGTGGGAATTCTACCATTATTACTGATTATATGGTAATTAAGGAAAGTTTGATTTTGTATAAAGATCGTTCGTATGAATGGGATTTTACAACAGAAAAATTAGGCAAAAAATCTTATAAAGGTATTCTACCTATACATGATTTTTCAATGTTAGTTGATTTACTTGATAAATCAGATTTTAAGAAAGAAAATGGCTTTTTGATCTATAGACATAATATGAAAGATAGTTCCCAATTTCTTCCAAAAAGTATAGCGATTCTGTGTAAATACATATATGACCAGCATATTGTTTCTGAATCTGCGAATTTGGCCGGCGGATAAAGAAGGCGGTGGACGTTGATGACGGCTCCGGCGGCACAGAAACCTTGACTACGTGGTTTGTGTATGATATGATGGGCAACGTGATAACAGAATGTGAACAGACAGATACCGGCAGTATTGGCTGGACTCGTGAGTACGTTTACTCTGACGGCTCGCGGGCGGTTTATATGCGCAGGCCGCATGTGCTGGGGCCGATTGCCGACTGGAACGGGTATGTCTCGTTTATCAGCAGCGGTATCGAGGATTTCGCCGCGGCCTGGCTGTGTGATTCGAGTTGTGAGCCGGCCGTTCTAACGGCGTGGGATCTCAACGATGACGGCTATATCGACCTGACAGATTTCGGCATGGAGGTTGCAAGTTTCAGCGGTGCATGGCAAAGCGAAAGCCGCCTGCTCGCAACCGACTACCGCGGCAGCGTCATCGGCATTGTAACCGCCGACCAGACAGCGATAGAGCCGATCCACTATGACGCCTGGGGAAATTCAGTAATCAACACAGGCACTGACCTCGACGGGCTTAGTATTCTCTGGAACGGATACTACCACGACTATGAGACGGGGAACTACTACCTCAAGAACAGATACTATTCTCCAGTTGAAAGAAGGTTCATAACAGATGACCCGCATGGTGTTAATCCAGATGGAAATTGGAACAATCAATTTAACATCCTAAAACAATACGTGGATGGCTTTGGTTTAGACGTTTACGCTAATCATGACCCTGTAAATGGTTTTGACCCGTGGGGATTGCTTGATGGCAATGAATATCTTAAGTGTACAGATAAATGTGACGAAAAGCTCAAATCATACCCACTTAAAACAGCAATTGATGCTTGTCATACGTGTTGCATGTTGTTTGCTTTTAATAGTAAAGTTGCTACATCAGAAGAAGCTGGGGCTTTCTGTGTGCAAAGCTCTATGCAGTGTCACAAACCTTTCAAGAAGACTAGATGGAAATGGTGGTATAAACTGATAGGATGGCTAACTGGAAAATGAACTAGTAAACTCATAAGGGTATATAACTATGCGAAAAATTTTAATTTTCTCTATATTATGTGTGTTATTTGCCGTGCAGAGCTGCAAAGAAAATAGACTTATAAATCTTCGAAAAGAGTTGCTAATAGACGATGATAATTACATCAGATTGTATATTCAATCTTTCAATGATATGGAAGCTAATCTAAAGCGGCAAGAAGAAATCAAATATGAGATAAAGGGCAAATTGTCTGGAAAAAAATTTAGTAAGATTTATCAAGGCATCAGCATTGCAGATTTTCAGATGTGGAATGACAAAATTGTACTTTTTTCACTAAACGGTTTTCTGTTGTATAATCCGTTTACCAATCAAGATGAATGGATATATAAGAATGAACATACTTTCATACGTCATCCTCTTGTAGAAATTGACGACGACACCGGCAATATATACGCTTTTTGCAGCCTTTACCCTGAAATGAATAAAATATTGTTGGCTATTAATATACACAAAAAAACAGCTTCCACATTGTAGTTGTCAACCGTAAGTCGAACACCCGTAAATTGTCATTTTTGCTTTGATTTGCTCTTTCATAAGTTAATAGAGTGACGGATATTCATGGCTCAATGAAATCATCGTAAGACGACAGCTACTCAAAAGGCCCTTTTAATTGCCATATTTCAGTGTCAGGGCGTACATTCCCCGCAATCATTAGTATTACCAATGAATTTAAACGAGATTAACCGGCGGATTTCAAACGGTAGCCTGTTACTCGGGTCTGGCTGAAATATCGTCTTTCAATATTTGCCGGAACCGTCTTGGCATCACGTGCCGGTGCTTCAGGCAAGTTGCCGAAGAATACATCATCCGGACGCTTGCCGTCTAATGACATATGCGGCCGCCAGGTATTGTACCAAAGCTGGAATTTATCACAAAGCTCTTGTAAATGATCAATCCCTCTTATGATCGGAACCCGATTGAGCCATTCTGATTTTAGTGTTCTATTAACTCTTTCAGTTACCGCAATTGAACCGTGCTTACCTATGGCACCAAGCCTATGCTTAATATTATAGTGCCGCAGACATTCAGCGAACGCCTCAGATATAAATACACTTCCCTGATCAGATATGAGATGCTTTGGCGAACCATATTTATCAATCGCCTCGTCCATGATATTGATAACCCAACCTGCATTGGGCCCCTCCAATGGGGCAGCAGCGACAACCTTACGGGAGAAGTGATCAATGATAACACATACATGCACGGCGAACAGTCCCCACTTGCGAACCACGGTAGTATCTATTGACCAGACATGGTTTGGATACCATGCCGGTATCTGCCGAGCCTCTGGCTTATCTATCTTCTTCTTTGAAGACATCTTTGGCCGGTTCTTCGGTTCCGGCCTGTTGAGTATATTGCGAGAAGTTGAAGCCGCCAGGAATATCCCAAGCAATTTAAGTTGGTTGGCAATTCTATGCCGTCCCCAGCCAGTATTAGCTCTTGCAATCTCCCAGACAAGGGAAACAACATCATCAGGTGTCTTGTTCGCCGGCACATGATTCTTGCTTTTCTCTTCAATTCGTTTAAGCCAGCGATAATAAGTTGATTTGGCAACTCCAAGATGCTTCGATATTTTATTTCTCGCTATCTGGTAATTCTCCATGTAGAAAATAACATACAATTTCTCACGCAGAGAATATCGTTTGCCTTGTGGTTCTTTAGAATTAGCTTTCAGCAGAATAGAGTTCTGCATTTGAAGCTGTTCAACCTTATTACGCAGAAACAAAATCTCCTTATCCTTTTCATCAACATTCATCCGGGCAAGCCTTTTAAGGCTTTTCTTGCGAATACGCCCCGAAAAGCCGGCAGCAATCACAACCGCTTTTAATATCAAACCACCAGCATAGTTGACAATCTCAAAATTAGAATTCATGGCCTTTCCTGATACATTGTATAAATGGTTACATTATAATCATTTATCGTTTTCTGTCTAAACTTGCAAAATTTTTGATATTTCATATAATAGCTGATAATTTATGATTATAAATAGGAACAAATATGCTGAAATTTCCCGGAGGAAATAATAAACATAAGGCTCAAGAGCTTGTATATGAAGCAATGGATTGCATTTACCATGATGAGGACAAAGCATTGGGACTATGTCGTAAAGCCTTGAAACTTTACCCGAACTGTATTGATGCCCTTGTTATGATAGCAGAGGTTGAATGTCAGACCATTGCCGCATATGCAAATGCCATGGAAAAGGCTGTAGAAGCCGGTCGCAGTGAACTTGGGGCTAAATGCTTCAAAGAAGACAAGGGATATTTCTGGGGACTGTTGGAGACACGTCCGTTTATGCGTGCAATGATGCAGCTCGCAACAAGTTACAAGCTTATGGGTAAACGATATTTAAGTAAGGCCATTGCCATTTTTGAAGAGATGCTTGAACTGAACCCCAATGATAATCAAGGAGTCAGAGACATATTGGTCGATTGCTATCTTGCAGATAAATCGTACGATAAAGCCGGCAAACTTATCAAGCAATACGAAGAAAATTCATTAGCAGTATTCAACTGGGCACGGGTTCTTTTAGCTTATGCAACAGAAGGAAAAGAAGCTGCTGATAAAGAATTCAAATCTGCAAAGAAACAAAATGAATACGTAGCCAGATATTTAAGCGGCAAAAAACGGGTTCCCAAGGAAGAACCTCAATATTACTCTCCCGGCGATGTATCTGAGGCCATCTATTGTTGCAGGGTTTTGAAAGAGGCGTGGAAAAGTCACCCTGAAGCTAAACTCTGGTTAAAATCAAAATGTTAGGGGTGGCACCGCAAAATAACCGGTGTCACTTTGGTGTCACTCTCCAGTGTGTCCCGACTGTACTTTGAGTGAGTATTAGAGTGTATCCTGACTGTACTGCCAGATTTTAAGCCAAAACACGACTATAAACCCTTATTTAACAATGACTTACAACCTATCCAAGGGACTGAAAATCCGTGTGTCGGCGGTTCAAATCCGCCCCTGCCCATTTCTTTTAAATCCCCATTTTTAGCATTATAAAGCGGGTTTCTTGTGTCGTTAAGGCTGTTTTTGGGGACCACTTCCAACCCCTTTGAAAGTTCGTATAAGTTCGCTTTTCCCCGCACTTGGTCGTCATTTGAGCCACAAATCTGCCCAATAGGTTCTGTATCACATGTCCCGGTAGCCTTGGCAGTTTGTTTACGGTCTGTTGTTTCAGACAATTTCGGCAGGTGCTGTAGTTGTCAAGCGGGTGTCGGACCACCTAAAATACGTTTGATGACTTAAAAATAAGGTTTTATTACTTTAAAAGTAATCTTCGATTTGGACTTAAATGCATGCTTTTCATTCCTACATAGATAGACACTTGGCTTTTAACCCCAATTTCTCACTTAGGTCTCGAAACCGGTAAAAATAAAAATATTTTCGATGTTTCTGGCCTTTGAGGGGTGTTTCGATTCTGGATTTGGCTTTGGTACAGACCTGCCCTATTGCATAGGTGAATTTCTATGCGATAATTTGGGTATGTATTTGAAAAAGCACAGGCGTAAAAAGAACGGTAAATGCAACACCTATTACAGTATTGCTGAGAAGCGGAAGGTCTCCGGTAATCGGCATGTGGAGAAGGTGGTTCTTTACCTTGGTGAGATCAGCGACTCTCAAAAGAAGGCCTGGCAGAGATCAATTGAGATAATCAACGAAGATAACAAACCTGTACACAAAACCCTTTTTGCTTTTGATCAGGACAACCAGAGCTGTCACGATGTTGATACGATACCGGTTAACATCTCAAAGATGAGACTGGAACGACCGCGTAGGTTTGGCGATTGCTGGCTGGCTTCTGAGATGTGGGATCAGCTTGGTTTTGACCGCTTCTGGTCAGAGCGGATTGATACAGACAGATCGCCGGTCGCATTCTCAAAAGTCCTCAAGTTGCTTACGGTGAGCAGGCTGATAAAACCTTCTGCCGAATACTTTGTCCATCAGCACTGGTTCAGCCAGAGTGCTATGGACGCCATCCTTGATTGTGATTTTGAGATTGCCGAGAAAAACAGGCTCTACCGTTGTCTTGACCGTATCCTTCCATACAAAGACGAACTTTGCAAATACCTTAAAGACACCTGGCAAGGAATGTTCAACCTTGAGTACGACATCCTGCTCTATGATATCACCAGCACGTATTTCGAGGGGCTATGCAAGCAGAATCCCAAGGCAGAATTCGGCCACAGCAAAGACAGACGCAGTGATTGCAGACAGGTGCTGATAGCCCTTGTTGTTACGCCGGAGGGCTTTCCTCTTGACTATGAAGTACTTCAGGGAAATACATCTGAAAAGACGACATTAAGACCCCTGCTCAACAAGATAGAAACAATGTACGGCAAGGCCAACAGGGTCTGGCTGATGGACAGGGGCATACCAACGGAAGCTACGCTCAAGTTCATGCGTAAGAACAATATAAGCTATCTTGTTGGCACACCCCGCAGACAGCTCGATGATTATAGCAGTGAACTTTCTCAAAAGGACTGGGAGCAGGTAAACAGCAGTGTTCATGTGAAATACATCGAAAAAGAGGGCGAATGCTATGTCCTTGCCAGGAGCAGGGATCGTATGCAAAAGGAGAGGGCCATGCGTAAAAGAAAACTGCGTAAATATCTTGACGGACTTGAAAAACTCAAGGGATATCGCAATTATGAACGTTTTTATAAACGCCTTGGGGCTTTGCAATCGCAGGCCGGTAAAGCTTATAGATGTGTGGAGCTCAATATTCCGGGGCAAAAGGAGCGGATTGAAGCCGGCGAATTCAGGTATCACATAAACCGGCAGAAATACCGTGATATGATCTATCGTGACGGCAAGTACTTTTTGCGGACCAATCAGAAGGGCAAGGATGGTAAGGCACTCTGGAATGAGTATATGCTGCAGTGCAACGTTGAGCAGTCTTTCAGAGAACTCAAGAGTGATCTTGGCATTCGCCCTGTATATCACCATAAAGAAGAGCGTGTTGATGCCCATATCTTTGTGGCGTTTATAAGTTATTGCCTGCAGGTGACATTGCGGCATAAGCTGCGGGTGAGTGCCTGCGGCCTGACCGCACAGGCTGCCCTGGAAACGATGAGCCGTATCCAGATGCTTGATGTGACATTTGAAACACTTGACGGTCGGTACCTCTTGATGGAGAGGTACACCGAGCCCGAGGCAGATCAGCGTCTGATACTGCACCACCTGAACATGGATCTGCCGCTGCAGAAGCCACCCAAAATATACAGCAGCCAGGTCAAAGATTAAGACCCCCTTTGGCGACACACCAACACCGCGGGCGCTACCATAAACCCTGTTTTACACCCCTAAGTGAGAAATTGGGGTTAAGTCGCAAGTAACTCGTGAGACAAAACTAAGCCAATGTAACCCTAAGCTGTCTGCCAAGACATTGAGCAGCCTTATCGAGAGTCTGCAAAGTTATAGATTCACAATTAGGGTCAAGCAGACGATTTAATGCGCTGCGTGAAGTATGCATCCGCTGAGCCATGCTGGTCTTTGATATGTGTTGCCTTTGCATTTCTTCGACAATCTGCATTGCCAGAACCCGTTTGGTCGCCGCAAGGGTAGATTCTTCGTAGATATTCTCTTCACGAAGAAAAAAACATCAAAAGAAGATCCCAACGGAGATTTATCTGTATTTTTTGCCATGTTTATTTTCCTTTGCTGAGTGCTTTTTGGATTTCTTTTTTCCGTCTGCGAGCAATATCCATATCAGCCGCCGGTGTTTTCTGCTGTTTCTTAATAAATCCATGAAGCTGATATGCTGAAAAAGATGTCGCACTGATCGAAAACTCACTAAAACGCGGTGCACCGCTTGGTGAAACAGAATGGGTAAAGAAAACCGCCAAAGACCTTTTGCTCGAATCAACAATAAACAAACGGAGCAGGCCGTTTAAAAAGGACTATGATGAATAACACTTTGACAAAACAAGCCCTAAGCGCGTGTAAAGCACTGCTAATAAATGAGTTGCGTTATTACTGTAAAACAAAGTTCTCTTCTGAGCTGATTCATTTTGCCATCAAGCACGGCATTGTTACCATTTAAGCACCTGTAAAAAATTCACTCCAAACCTCGTAATTTCACGAGTAGCATTCCTTTTTATTTCCCTTATAATTTTGAATTTTGCTCTTGCAGTAAAAAAAGTTTTTCACAAAGGCGCGATTGTGCTATGGAAAATAAATGTATTGTTCTTGCCGATAAACATCAGAACATCCTTGAAGGCCTTCACGGACTGCTCGAAAGCGTATTTGCCAGCGTGGTGATGATCGCCGATCAGCCGTCATTGGTCGAAGCTTTAAATAAGATTCATCCGCAATTTGCCATTATTGATTTGCCCTTACTGGGTCATGTCGAATTAGATACAGCCTGCAAACTCCACAAACGTTTTCCTGATATAAAAATTTTCATTCTGAGCGATTACGATGAGCCCTGAATTGCGGATGATGTTATATCGTCAGGCGCTTCGGACTTTGTCCTGAATCAATATGCCGGCACGGATTTGTTTGAAGCCATTCAAAGTGTGAAGAAAGGGAAAACTTTTATCTCGCCGGCGGGGAAAAACAGATACGATTCACAAGAAAAAATGGGAGATAATTAACATGAGAAAAGTATCCAGATATTCAACTGTGTTTCTGTTTGTGATGATGATTTCCATCTCAGCTTACTCTGAGAGCCAACCACAGACGACAGACGATTGGGAGATTCGGTTAATGCCGTATTTCTGGATGCCTTCGCTGGATGCAGAAGGAACTGTCGGCGGGCCTTTAGGCGGAAGCCTTTCAGGTAATATCGATTTGAGTTTTGGCGATGTTCTGGATTATCTTAATTTTACAGCCATGGGACGTATGGAGGCATGGAACGGAAAGTGGGGACTGACCTTTGACGGGATTTTTATGAATTTGGGTGCAGACGGAAGTTTTCAAGGTCGCAGAGGATTTGTTGATTTCAGTTTGGATGCGGATATCCGGCTGGGCATGGCGGATTTCGGATTAACCTACCGTCTCTTTGAAGAGCGATTTGGCAATGATAACCTGCAACGTTTTGTGTTTGAGCCATACGGGGGCCTTCGATATTCCTATCTGAAAGAGGAAATTGATTTGAATATCAACATTGCCGGAGTCGGTTCTGCCGGACAAACACTGGGTACCTCTGAGGATTGGGTGGAGCCGTTTATCGGAGGTCGAGTCATTTGGGATTTGAATGACACATGGTCGCTTAATGTAAGAGGTGACGCCGGCGGATTTGGAATCGGCAGCGCATCGGATCTGACCTGGCAGATACTTGGAGGCGTGGATTGTAAATTATCAAAAAATACGACCCTTAATATGGGCTATCGTTATGTAGAACTCGACTACAGCCACGGCAGCGGTTCCGATGAACTTGGAATTGATTTACGGGCACAAGGTCCATATCTGGGCCTGACGATTTTGTTTTGAGGCTAAAATTGACATAATAGTATCTTTAATGAAAGAAAAAAAATGAAAACATCATTAATCAAGAGACTTGTTTGTACGGTTGCATTGCTTTTGTGCTTGTCGTTTGTGGGAGCCTATGCCCAGACTGCGGCTGGGGTTTCCGTTCAGGAAGCGCGTGCCATTGCCAAGGATGCCTACGTTTACGGCTTCCCGCTGGTTGACGGCTACCGCATCCTGCACGCCTACTTCGTGGACCGCGACAATCCCGAATACAAGGCGCCCTGGAACCAGATCAAGAACATCCCCCGCGTCTATACGCCCGACGACAAGGCGGTGCAGACGCCCAACTCGGACACGCCCTATTCCTTCCTGGGCATGGACCTGCGAGCCGAGCCCATCGTACTCACCGTGCCACCGATCGAGAAGGGCCGCTACTTCAGCATCCAGCTCGTGGACCTTTACACCCACAACTTCGACTACATCGGCAGTCGAGCCACGGGCAACGGTGGAGGCAGCTTCCTCATCGCCGGGCCGGGCTGGAATGGCGAGGTGCCCGCGGGAGTGACAAAGGTGATGCGCTCGGAGACCGAGCAGGCGCTGGCCATCTATCGCACCCAGCTTTTCAACCCGGGCGACCTCGACAAGGTGAAGGCGATCCAGACGGGCTACAAGGCGCAGCCACTTTCGACATTCCTCGGCCAGTCCGGGCCCAAGACGGCGCCGGCGATCGATTTCATCAAGCCGCTCACACCGGAGACGCAGAAGACCTCGCCGGAGTTCTTCAATGTGCTGAACTTCGTGCTGAAGTTCTGCCCGACAGTTCCATCCGAAAAGGAGCTCATGGCGCGTTTCGCCGGGATTGGCATCGGTGCGGGCAAGAGCATCGATACGAGCAAGCTCTCCCCCGAGATCAAGGAGGCCATCGAGCAAGGAATGGCCGACGCCTGGACCGAGATGGCGAAACTGAAGAAGCGATTCGATGCGGGGGAAGTGAAATCCGGCGACGTGTTCGGGACGCGGGAGTACTTGAAGAACAATTATCTCTATCGCATGACGGCCGCCGCACTCGGTATCTACGGCAATTCGAAGCAGGAAGCGATGTATCCCCTGTATGCGGTCGACGCCGACGGCCAGAAGCTGGACGGCGCCAAGAGCCGTTACACGCTACGCTTCGCGCCGGGTCAGTTGCCGCCCGTCAGCGCATTCTGGTCGCTCACCATGTATCAGCTGCCGGAGAGCCTGCTGGTGGCCAATCCCATCGACCGCTATTTGCTGAACTCACCAATGTTGCCGCAGTTCAAGAAAGATGCCGACGGCGGACTGACCTTGCTCATCCAGAATGAATCCCCTGGCGTGGACAAGGAATCCAACTGGCTGCCCGCGCCCAAGGGCCCGTTCTTCATGGCCATGCGACTCTACTGGCCGGCAGAAGCAGCGCTCGACGGCACATGGAAAGCCCCCGCACTGAACAAGGTGAAATAGACAATGCAGAAAGGAAAATTCATGAAACCAAACATTACCATACTGACTCTCACGGCCGCGCTGGTCGTATCGAGTGCCCACGCACAGTCCAACCCTGCCCGTGAAGCGGCGAAAACGAAGGCGGCTTCGATTCCGGACAAGGTCCAGACCGTGGCCGGCGAACTCGAATTTTTGGATGGTGTCCCCATCGGGAAAACCAACGACCGCGTCTATGACTACCTGACTCGTGCGCGGGCGCTCTCGGTTTACCTCGACAACATCGGTGCGGTATCCATCTACTGCGTCCTTGCGGGCATGGCCGAACAGGGTGCCGATGCGCCGAACAAGGTCGCCCTCTGGAGAAAACTGATGGATTCCCGGACGCCGGTCATCACCTCCAACACATCGACGATGTATGCCTACGCCCCGACGGATCTGGCTAACGACGGCCCGACGGTCATCGAGATCCCGCCCGGCATGCTCGGCTTCCTCAACGACGCCTGGCAGCGATATGTCGGCGACATGGGGATGGCCGGTTCGGACAGAGGACAGGGAGGGAAGTACCTCGTCATCCCGCCCGGTTACGAGGGTGTGATTCCGGACGGCTACTTCCTGCTGGAGCCGCCAACCAACCGGAATTTCCTTTTCCTGCGCGGATCCATCAAGGACGGCCTGGAAGCGGCGGTCGAAAACTTCCAAAAAGGGCTGAAGATCTATCCGCTCAAGGATGCCGCCAATCCGGCGCCCACCGAGTTGGTCAATATGTCCGGCCGGGCGTTCAGCACCATCTTCCCGAGCAATCTTAAATACTACGAGATCCTGAACGACATCGTGCAGCATGAACCGGTCGATGCGGTCAATCCGGAAGTCCGGGGATACATGGCCTCGATCGGTATCGTCAAAGGCAAGCCCTTCAATCCCGACGAGCGGATGAAAATGCTTCTGGAAGAGGCTGCGGTGCTTGGAAACGCTGCCGGACGCTCCATCACCTACGATCCAAGGATCGACGGCGTCAAGATTTATCCGGATTCGAAGAGCAACTGGGTAATGGCTTACGCCAACAAGAACACCTCTTTCGAAGCGGATGGCATCATGAATCTCGATGCACGGGTGCTCTTCTACTACAACGCCGGAGGCGTCACGCCTGCGATGGCGTTGACCCGCCCGGGTGCCGGTTCGGACTACGCCCTGGCCGTGCTGGACAACAACGACCAGCCTTTCGATGGATCGAAGACCTATAAGCTGCATCTGCCGCCGAACGTGCCGGTCAACAACTTCTGGGCGGTCACGATGTACGACACCCAGACCCGCTGCCAGCTTCAGACCAGCCAACTCTTTCCAACGAAAGGCAGTCTGACCGAGGGGGTGCAGAAAAATGAAGATGGCTCCTACGACCTCTATTTTGGCCCGAAAGCCCCGGAAGGCAAAGAAGGCAACTGGCTGGAAACGATCCCTGGCAAAAGCTGGTTCTGCATTCTGCGCATGTACGGTCCGCTGGAGCCATGGATCAACAAGACCTGGCGTCCCAGCGAGATTGAACTTGTGAAGTAAGTTGTTTTCGATTCTGGAACCCGCTGGCTGCTTAGGTTGCAGAAAGCGGCTAGCGTGGTTTGCTGAATCGTAATATCTGAAACGAATCGCTCGTCATCAAAAAAGAATAGAAAAAAAGAATATGAATCCAACAAAGCACAAACTCTTCGCAGGAGCGCTGGCCACGGCTGTCGCTGTCACTCTGTTCACCAGCTGCGCCGCCAAGGACGACGCTGTTTCCGAGGCCAAGAAATCGGGAAAAGTTCGTCCTGGCATCGCCGAAATCAAGGCTATTGCCGAGGAGGGCTTCATCTACGGGCTGCCGATCGTCATGAACTATGCAGTGATGCAGGAGTTCTCGGTTGACACAAACTCGGGGCAGTTCAAGGCGCCGTTCAACACCATGTGGAACGATGCCGCTAGCCTGCATACAATTTGCAGAGGTGTAGCTTATAAATCAGTCCAGTTTTTCAGAAAAGAAATATAAAATGGAAAGAAAAAAACAATGAGAAGACAAAAAACAATGAGGATGTTATGGGTGGCGATTTTGATGAGCTTTACATCAATGATTGCAATGGCCGCTGACGAGGGCCAGTCCAAACCGAAAGGTGAACCGAGTGCCACAGACCTGGCCAAGAAGGCGCAAAACCCAGTGGCGGATATGATCAGTTTGCCGTTTCAGTGGAACAGCTACTTTGAAACGGGCCCCAAAGGCAAGACACAAAATGCGATCCTAATCCAACCAGTTATCCCGATCACTTTGAATGAGGACTGGAACTTTATTACTCGCCCCATTATCCCCCTGGTGGAAATGCCCCCGCTGATCGACGGTCAAAACCGAAACCATGGTTTGGGCAATGTCCAGTTCCAGGGTTTCTTTTCGCCGAAAGAACCTGTCAATGACTGGATTATCGGTTTTGGGGCGTATCTGGAATTTCCGACAAAGTCGGGTCCTGATGGACGATTCGGTTCGGATAACTGGTCTGCAGGACCTGCCTTTGTGGCACTTCAAATGAAGGGTCAGTGGGTGTATGGTGCACTTATTTCCCAACTCTGGTCTTACTCTGGAAATGATCCGGAGGTCAATCTCACCAGTATCCAGCCGTTTCTCAATTATAACATGGCCGATGGATGGTATCTGTCGGCTTCCCCGGTCATTACGGCCAACTGGTCGGCTGACAGCAGCGAAACATGGACCATTCCCATCGGCGGCGGCATTGGCAAGGTTTTCAAAGTTGGAAAACAGCCGGTCAATGCAGCCATAAAAGCATATCACAATGTGGAATCCCCTCGGGCCGGTGCGGACTGGCAGTTGCAGTTTCAAATCCAATTTTTATTTCCAAAATAACAAAAGGACACGAGCTCCATCTATGGGGTTAATTAAAAGGGTTAGTGGGGTTAATTAAA
This sequence comes from Limihaloglobus sulfuriphilus, assembly GCF_001999965.1. GTDB lineage: Bacteria > Planctomycetota > Phycisphaerae > Sedimentisphaerales > Sedimentisphaeraceae > Limihaloglobus > Limihaloglobus sulfuriphilus. The sequence goes on from NZ_CP019646.1 coordinate 2,353,324, forward strand.
AGGGTTAGGACTCTTTGTTTTATAAGTTGATGTTTTACAATTGCTTATATTTTATTTTCGAGGGTTAATTAAAAGGGTTGGGGGTCTTTGTTTTATAAGTTGATGTTTTACAGTTGCTTATATTTTATTTTCGAGTTTATTATTGACATAAGTATTATAAGCTCGTATAATCGCAATATTATGCCACGTCCAAAGCGTAAAATCAAAGGCGGTTACTGTTACCATGTACTCAATCGTGCCAACGGCAGGCTGCGTATATTCAAAAAGCGAGATGACTTTCTGGCGTTCGAGCGGATTCTCTGCGAATCGCAGGAGCGGATCAATATAAAAATCTACGGCTGGTGCATTATGAGCAATCACTGGCATCTGCTGCTGGAGCCGTGCGGCGATGGCGATCTCTCAGCGTTCATGCACTGGTTAACCGTTACCCATACCATGCGGCATCATTCTTCACACGGCACCTCCGGCACGGGCCACATTTACCAGGGCTCATTCAAGAGTTTTCCCGTACAACAAAATCATATAACTCGCATCCTGCGATATATCGAGGCAAACCCGCTCAAAGCGAAGATGGTCGATGATGCAGGCGACTACCGCTGGAGCAGTTTCGGCTGCCATATCGGCAGGCCCAATCCAGATATTCCATTCAGAGTGAGCGAATTGCCGGTTAAGCTGCCGCGAAACTGGAAATATCTTGTCCACCGTGATATGCTGAAAAAGGATGTCGCACTGATCGAAAACTCACTAAAACGCGGTGCACCGCTTGGTGAAACAGAATGGGTAAAGAAAACCGCCAAAGGCCTTTTGCTCGAATCAACAATAAACAAACGGGGCAGGCCGTTTAAAAAGGACTAAGATGAATAATACTTTTACAAAACAAACATTAGATTCATGTAAGACACTGCTAATAAACGAGTTGCGTTATGACTGAAAAACAAAGAGTCTCAACCCCTTTAATTCCCCCCTAAAACGCGGTGCACCGCTTGGTGAAACAGAATGGGTAAAGAAAACCGCCAAAGACCTTTTGCTCGAATCAACAATAAACAAACGGGGCAGGCCGTTTAAAAAGGACTAAGATGAATAACACTTTTATAAAACAAGCATTAGGTGCGTGTAAGACACTGTTAATAAATGAGTTGCGTTACAACTGCAAAACAAAGAGTCTCAACCCCTTTAATTCTCACATTATTGGTTTTCTTGTAATATTACTGTGCATCGGATTGTGCGTTTTGTGCATGTATTCTCTAAATAAAAAAAATAAAAGCCAGAGGTGTATTGTCAGTCTCACTTTCAATGATATGCATATAAAAGTTGAAGATGAGTATTCTCATACTTACGAGTGTTTTATAGATGAAATTCAGTTAATAAAAATCGGAGATATCGGATATCAGATAAATATTGCAAATCAAGTTCAATTTAGGCATATAGAAAAACTGTCGAATTGGCCATGCCTTAATTATATTTTAAAGCAAAAGCATAAGGAGAAAGAAACAGGTTGAAGTTGTCAACCGTAAGTCGAACACCTGTAAATCGACAATTTTGACTTGATTTGCTCTTTCATAAGTTAATAGAGTGACGGATATTCATGGCTCAATGAAATCACTGTAAGACGACAGCTACTCAAAAGGGCCTTTTAATTGCCATATTTCAGTGTCAGGGCGTACATTCCCCGCAATCATTAGTATTACCAATGAATTTAAACGAGATTAACCGGCAGATTTCAAACGGTAGCCTGTTACTCGGGTCTGGCTGAAATATCGATTATCCTCGGCAAAACCGGTGTCACTTTGGTGTCACTCTCCAGTGTGTCCCGACTGTACTTTGAGTGAATATTAGAGTGCATTCCGACTGCACCACCAGATTCTAAGCCAAAAATAGCCTGTAAATCTCTATTTTACAATAACTTACAACTACCTAAGGGACTAAAAATCCGTGTGTCGGGGGGGGACAATAATGATTAAAATGTTTTGTGAAGACAAATTTTGATGATACAATGACATGGAAATCAAGCGGTTTTGATCAGATGTGAAAATTTCTTTTCTACTAATATTGAATGGCAGGAGAATATTATGGTTTATAAAATAGAAAATTTCATAGCAGTTGCAGAAAAGTACAATGCATCCGACCTGCATTTGTCTGTCAATGATCATCCGCGCATACGGATTAATGGAAAACTCAGAACATTGTCAGGAGAAGGGTCAACTCTCACAAAAGAAAATATTGAAAGTATTATTCAGTCCATACAGGAGGGCACCCAAAAGGAACGAAGTATGCAACTCCTTGAAACGAATGGTTCTGTAGATTATGCTTACCAAATATCTTTAGGCGGAAAGCCGCTGAGATATCGTTGTCAGGTTTATCGTTCCATGGGCAGGATTTCTATCGCAATGCGGCGGATCAAATATAACATTCCGACATTTTCAGAATTAAGGCTCCCGGAGATTTATGAAAACCTGATGAAAAACACCGAGCAGAAAGGGATAATTATTGTTGGCGGAGAGACCGGCAGTGGAAAATCATCAACCTTAGCCGCAATGATAGGTTATCTGGGCAGACGTCCTGATAAACACATTGTTACCATTGAAGATCCTGTTGAATATATCTTTCGAGATACAAAAGGCTTGATACATCAGAGGGAGATGGGGCTGGATTTTCCGAAATATTCAGAAGCTCTTCGAGCTGTGTTGAGAGAGGATCCGAATATTATTATGATTGGAGAGATGCGAGACGCCGAGACGGTGCATGCTGCGATTAAAGCCGCTGAAACAGGCCATCTTGTGTTGACTTCACTTCATACCGCTACTGCAGCATGGACTTTTAGCCGAATTCTGAATTTCTTCAAGGAAGCTGAACATGATGCGGTAAGGCTCAATCTGAGTTATAATCTCCTTGCTATTATGAACCAGATGCTGATTCCTTCTGAACAGGAATCTGTCGGGCTTATCCCTGCAACAGAAGTATTTATTAACACCCCCGGTGTCAGGCAATATCTTCGGGAAAAGGAAAAGGAATCTCAAATTTCTGATGTCATCAAAGAGGGACATGATGGTATGCACAGTTTCAACATGTCTTTAGCCCGATTAATTAAAGAAGGCCATATAGGGGTCACTCAGGCAGAGGCTTATTCTCATAACCCCCAGGAACTTGAGATGCTTGTTAAGATCACAGACAACAGATAAATAAAACCGGATCAGTAATTTTCCGGACTTCGGCGGTTTTGCTGGAGATCCTGGCGTATGAGACAAGGGGTAAAACTTACTTTCTTTGTAAAAACAATATCAACAATTATTTACAAGACAGTGTGCCGTTAATCGGCCTTAGCAAATTCTGCTGTTACCGACCCGCGCGAACAGTATTGCCTGCTGCAATTTTAATTGACAGTAAGGCTATGTAACAATATAAGGACAGCTTCACCCCCATGCGGAAGAAAAAAGCCCCGGAAAAACATCCGGGGCCCTGGGTATCAAAATGCGAAATTATTTTGATTATTAATTTCTAATCAGCCAAGTATCTCAGCAAGATCTTCGTCTGCTGTCTTTATAGGTGCTATGTTGAAGTTTTCAACCAGCACATTCAGTACCGCGGGACTAACGAATGCCGGCAGGGTTGGGCCCAGCTTCATGTTCTTTATGCCCAGATGCAGCAGCGTCAAGAGTATGCAGACGGCCTTCTGCTCGTACCAGCTTAGTATAATCGAGAGCGGCAGGTCGTTAACGCCGCAGTCAAACGCCTCTGCCAGTGCGCCGGCGATCTTGATTGCCGAGTAGGCATCGTTGCACTGACCAATATCCAGCAGACGCGGGATACCGCCGATATCGCCGAACTCGAGCTTGTTGAAGCGGTACTTGCCGCACGCCAGTGTCAGGATAACGCAGTCATCGGGCACTTTCTGTGCAAACTCGGTATAGTAGTTTCTGCCGCTCTTGGCCCCGTCGCATCCGCCAACGAGGAAGAAATGGCGAATCTTGCCGGCCTTGACCGCGTCAATAACAGTCGGAGCCACGCTCATAACCGCGTTGCGGCCGAAACCGATTGTGATTGTCTTTTCAGGGGCGTCTTCTGTGAAGCCTTCTTCTGCCAGAGCCGCCTCGATAACCGGCGTAAAGTCCTTGTCAGCGATATGGGTAACGCCCGGCCAGGCTACCAGGCCTGTTGTGAAGATACGTGCCTTGTATGTCTCGGCGGGTTTCTGGATACAGTTGGTAGTCATCAGGATAGCTCCGGGGAACTCGTCGAATTCCTTCTTCTGATCCTGCCATGCCCCGCCGTAGTTACCGGCAAGGTGCGGGTATTTTTTCAGTTCCGGATACGCCAGACACGGCAGCATCTCGCCGTGTGTATAGATGTTTATGCCCTTGTCCTTTGTCTGCTCAAGCAGGATAGCCAGGTCTTTGAGGTCATGGCCTGATACGAGGATAGCCTTGCCTTTCTTCGGTGTTACCCTGACAACTGTCGGCTCGGGATGGCCGTAGGTACCGGTGTTTGCCTCGTCGAGCATCTCCATCACTCGGAGGTTGACCTCCCCTACCTTCAGCGCCATCGCTGTAAGCGCATCTGCGTCGCGGCCTTCATCGGCTGTAAGGAAATTAAGAGCCTCGTGAATAAATTTGTAAACTTCCGGATCGCTGATTCCCAGAATCGCAGCGTGGTCAGCGTATGCAGCCATGCCTTTTAGCCCGTAAGTGATCAGCTCCTGCAATCCCGTTACATCATCACCAAGCTGCGAGAGTCTGGCAGCGATGCCGATGCCCTGCGATTCTGCAAGCATTTCCTCGTATGTCTGGGGCGGATTCCAAGAGTCAATAACCTCGATCTTATGCGGCTGCCGGCCCTGGTCAGATGCTGCTTTTTCGTACAGGGCGCGGGCCTCTGCAAGTATATTGTAACCTTTCTTAATAAAGTTTACAATTCTCTCAGAATCAAAATTAACATTAGTTACAGTTGTAAATAATGCCTCAACAACATAGCGGTCGATTTCTTCCTTGCGAAACCCCAGCTCGGCCGCGCGCCAGGCGTACATCGAAATTGCTTTACTCAAATATATCAAAAGATCCTGAAGATCCGACGTCTCGGGCTGCTTGCCGCAAACACCCATTTTGGTGCATCCATGACCTCCTGCGGTCTGCTCACATTGATAACAAAACATATTGGTTCCTTTCTAAAATAGAATTCTTAACTCATAACTTATTTTATAACAAATCTTAACTGTGATCTGTTTCTGTCATATCCGCAAGGGTTGTCCCTGCAAAATAACTGTCTATCTCTTTTTGGAGCTCTTCGAGTTTGCCCCTGAACGGACATTTGTTTCTCAAAGGGCATCTGTGCTTTTCGCCAAAACAGGCGTTTATATTGATCCTGCCCTGTATCGTTTCAACGACATCGCTTATTGATATTTCTTCGGGCTCTCTGGCGAGCCTGTAGCCGCCGCTTGGGCCAAGCGTACTTTTCACAATTCCAACCGAAGCCAGTTTCTGCAGCAGTTTACTTGTCAGCTGATGGGAAACAGAACACTCTTTTGCCAGTTTGCCGGCCGAGAGCGAGCCCTGTTTTTCCGCGGCAAGCGCTGCGATCAATCTCAATGAATAATCTGTATTTCGTTTTATGATATCCATAAATTATTGTTTCTAACCTGAAATATATAGGACTATTTTAGTCTTATATAGAATCCCGTCAAACCTTTTTTTAAAAATTTTTAAATTTTTCAGCAAGCCTTTACTTAAAAGGCATATACACTCTTATGACTGTTTGAGCCTTTGCTTGTTTATTCAGTTGTTACCAGCTCATCTTCCTTATGGGCATTGGCAATTTTCTCTGCCAGCTCATCAAGCTGTTTATAGGTATCTTCTGTGGGAGCGCCCTTTTGGAGAATAGTCCCGAGAACATCTACCTTAAGATTTGGGATAAGCCCTGAAATCTGCTCAATCGCCTTGCTGCTCCAGCCGTATGAACCGACAATCGCGGCGTATTTGAGCTTCGGGCGAAGCATATTCGCCAGATGTGCCGCGTAGAATACGCCTGGGTGCGGGCCGATATGAACCGTAGGCGTGCCGACAACCAGTGTCGCCGCATCTACGAGGGAGATAGCGAGCTTACCGATATCTGTTACGGACAGGTCAAAAAGGTGCGTCGTAACGCCGCGGTCTGCCAGAGAATTGACAAGGTATTTGACCATCATCTCCGTACTGCCGTGCATGGTGATATACGGCAGAACGACCTCATTTTTCATTGACGGCGATACCCAGTCTTTATAGGCATCAACGATAAAATCCGGCTCATTGTAAACGGGGCCGTGGCTTGGAGCGATAACATCAATCTCCAAACCAGATAGCTTATCCAGGTTTCTGCGTATCATATTCCTGAACGGCATCATTATTTCTGCGAAATACCGTTTTGCCGCTTCATATACCAGCTCCTTGTTTGTTACGTACATATCGGAAGTAGCAACGTGTGAGCCGAAGAAGTCACAACTCAAAAGACACTTGTCTTGCGGAATGTAAGTACACATAGTTTCAGGCCAGTGAACCCATGGCGTATAAACAAACTGCAAGGTTTTATCGCCAAGTGAAATTTCTTCTCCGTCCTCAACAACCCGAATACGCTCTGGAGCAACATCAAGATGTGTCAATACAAGATCTTTGGCCTTGCTGCTGCATACGAGCTTGGCTTTTGGGTAGCGGGCGAGAACGTCAGGTATAGTACCCGAATGGTCCTGTTCTGAGTGCTGCGTTACCAGATAATCGATATGCTCCACAGATTCGAGCTGATCCAGCAGTTCATGTTTCAGCTCCGGATCGGTAGTATCTACCAGAGCGGTACCCTTTGAGCCCTGAATAAGGTAAGCGTTATAGCTTGTGCCGTCGGGCAGGGGGATCAGTGAATCGAACAATCGACGCTCCCAGTGGACTGTTGAGATGACTTTAATTCCTTTTGCTATTTCTCGTGCATTCATGATTTATCCCTTTTTTATAATTGTTGAATTCATTAAGCGGCTGTTTCAAACCGTTATTCCAAACTATTTTTACAGTATTAGACTATTTTAGTCTTACATAAGAATAAAGTCAAGCAATGTTTTGATTTATCGGGACATTTTTGTAAAATGACTGCCTTTGACTTAATTGTTTTGAATTAAAGGATTTGCTTTATGTTAGCAGCGGCTGATATAACATACATGGATATAACGGCGTGGCAGTGGGCGGTTATGTGCCTCTGCGCGGTGCTTGTAGGTTTGAGCAAAACCGGCCTGCCCGGCGTGGGAATACTAAACGTTACACTCCTGGCGGTCATCTTCGAGGCGAAGGCCTCTACGGGCATACTGCTGCCGATGCTGGCGTTCGCGGACCTGTTTGCCGTGGCGTATTATAAACGGCATGCCCAGTGGGCACATATTCTGCGCCTTCTGCCGCCGGCACTGGCGGGTATCGCTGCCGGCTCGCTGCTGATACGCCGGCTGGAAAATGCGCAGGTCGGCCCGCTGATCGGTGTTATGGTGCTGGCGATGCTGGGGCTCAACTACTGGCGGATGTACCGGCTAAAGGACCCCGAGAGCGTTCCCTCGCACTGGAGCTTCGCTGCCGGCATGGGCTTTGCGGCGGGGCTGACAACACAGCTGGCAAACGCCGCCGGCCCGATTATGGCGATATACCTGCTGGCGATGCGATTCGACAAGAACAAGTTCATCGGCACCGCGGCGTGGTACTTTCTCATACTCAACTGGCTAAAGCTGCCCATATTCATCTCCGAAGGCAGAATCAACGCCGAATCTTTAAAGGCCGTAGCGTTTGTGCTGCCGATGGTTATCGTCGGCGTAGTCCTGGGAATTATTCTGCTCAAAAAACTGCCGCAGAAATGGTTTAACATCAGCGTAACCGTCCTCGTCATCGCCGCGGCAATCAAGCTGATAATAACCCCGTTTCTCTAAACATCAACTGCCGCCATTTTTTGAATAAATGTATATTCATACCGTCGTAGCCGCACAATTACAATTTAAAACATTTGACTTACAACAATACTTCCGACCTTCTATCATTATACTATATAAATAAGTGATTTACAACTTTTTTTTAATAAAAGGGGTCAGACACCCTTTGATTCTATTTATCCGCTGTCGCCTGCTGATATGTCAGATATCCGCCGGTGTAGTTTCTGGCTTTGAAGCCGTTCTGATTGAGTATTTTCGTCGCGATGTAACCACGCAGGCCCATCCTGCAGGAAACGAGAACATCTTTGCCCTTATCGAGCTCATCAATCCGGTCCCGCAGCTGGTCAACCGGAATCGCGGTAGCTCCTGGAAGCGTGCCGGCCTCTATTTCTTTTGGCGTGCGTACATCCAGAAGTATCTGGCGTTCTTCATCGAGTTCGAGAATCTCGTCAGTGTGGCAGACATCCATATCCCCAATCACAACATTGTTAGCAACAAAGCCCGCGAAGTTTACCGGATCCTTTGCCGAACCGTATGGCGGGGCGTAGGAAAGCTCAAGCTCGCTGAGATCCTCCGCGGTCATGCCGGCGCGAATGGCAACGGCGATGACGTCAATACGTTTTTCGATGCCTTTGAGCCCGACCGCCTGAGCACCGAGAACCCTGCCGTCGCACGAGTCAAAGAGCAGCTTGAGGTGCACCGGCGTTGCCCCGGGATAATAGCCGGCGTGGTTGAGAGGATGCACATAGATTTTTTCATAGGGTATGCCGAGCTTTTTGAGCTGTTTCTCGTTGGCTCCGGTCATGGCTATTGTCTGGTCAAATATCTTACAGACCGAAGTGCCCTGCGTACCCTTGTATGTGCTTTTACGTCCGAAAATGTTATCCGCGGCAATTCTGCCCTGCCGGTTTGCCGGCCCCGCAAGCGGTATGAGTGCCTTGGTTTTTGTAACGAAGTTTGTTACCTCTACAGCATCACCGACGGCATAAATATCAGGATCGCTGGTCTGCATATTCTCATTTACGGCAATCCCGCCGAGACCGCCGATTTCAATGCCGGCCTCTTTTGCCAGTTTTACCTCGGGCCGAACACCTACCGCCATTATAACCATGCCGCAGCGTGCCTTTGATCCGTCGTTGAGTGTTACCTCCAGCTCATCTCCGTTTTCTTTTACAGAGGTCAGTGACGTTCGCAGCCTCAGGTCAATACCGTGCTTACGCAGCTCCTTGTGCAGCGGTGCCGCCATCTCACGGTCCGCGGCGACGAACACCTGGTCGGCAAGCTCTACCAGCATCACTTCCATGCCGCGTTCACGCAGAGATTCCGCCATCTCAAGTCCTATATACCCCCCGCCTATAACTATTGCCGGCTTATCAGCGTATTTTTCCGCGGCCAGTTTTATTCTGTCCATATCTTCCAGGTTTCGCAGCGACATAACCCGCGGGTTGTCACCGCCGGGAAGCGGCGGTCTGAAAATTTCCGCGCCGGGGCTTAGCACCAGTTTATCATACTGCTGATGGGCCTGTGTGCCGGACTCGATCTCGGTATAGGTTATTGTTTTATTTTCTCGATCGATAGAAGTTACTTCACAGCCGCACCTTACATTGACCCTGTAACGTTTTTCCATGCCGGCGATTGACTGGACATTCATCTCTTTGCGGTCAGATATAACCCCGCTAATGTAATAGGGCATACCGCAGTTGGCAAACGATATGTAGCTGTTTCTTTCGAATAAGTGAATTTCTGCCGTTTCGCTGAGCCGCCTGCAGCGTGCCGCGGTCGAAGCTCCGCCGGCAACTCCGCCGACAATTACTATCTTGAGGTTTTCAGACATTATATCTCCTGGTTTTGTTTGTTACATTGACAATTCGTTCTTATACAGTTTATCAGCCCGGGAAGCCTCGGGTCGGATATGGAGTAATATACACTTCGGCCGGAACGTTTACTGTTCAAAAGGCCGGCGTTTTTCATCAGACGCAGATGCCCTGTTGTCTGATGCGCCGGCAAACGGCATATACGGGCTACCTCGCCGACGGTAAACTCACCCTGCAACAGTACTTCTACAATACGGATGCGGGTAGGATGTCCCATCACGCGAAGACATTCCGATGCCAGAACCAGTGCATCATCTCCAAGTAATTCGAGAGGCTCTTTGTTGTTTGTTATTTTGGGATTCATGACATTAAAATATCTAAACATTTAGATATGTCAACCTGTTTTTTGTTTTCTTCATATTTTTGCTGGATCAGCAGTTCAAACTTTAGTGTGTTTTTTTTGATTCATAAAAATTTCGTGAATTTTGTTGATTTTCCGGTAAAATTATATTTTTAAAGGTTAATTTAATACTTCCCGTTACGGGATACAAATTGAGGTAAAGATGGCTTTCACAATCGGACTTGATTACGGCACCAATTCGGTACGGTGCTTGATAGTAGATATTTCAAACGGAAATGAACTTGGCTCAAGTGTTTACGAGTACGAAACCGGAGAAGCCGGGATTGTTCTCGACCCGGGCGACCATAATCTCGCCAGGCAGAATCCGGCTGATTATATAAAGGGAATCGAAGTAACAATCGCCGGCGCGCTCAAGGAGGCCGCGAAAACACAAGGCTTTGACCCTAAAGAAATTATAGGCATCGGCATCGACACCACCGGCTCAACACCCATGCCCGTAGATAAAAACGGCACCCCCCTCTCGTTTGACCCGAGATTCGCCGACAACCCAAACGCCATGGCCTGGCTGTGGAAAGACCATACCGCTTACGCCGAAGCCGCCGAAATCACAGAACTTGCAAAAAAGAAACACCCCGAATACCTCACCAAATGCGGCGGCACCTACTCAAGCGAGTGGTTTTTCAGCAAAATCCTGCACTGCCTGCGAACTGACGAGGCAGTTTTCGACGCGGCTTATACCTGGTATGAATACTGCGACTGGCTGCCCGCCCTGCTGACGGGCAACACCTCGCCGGATAAGATAAAGATGAGCCGCTGCGCCGCCGGCCACAAGGCAATGTTTAACAATGAATGGGGCGGCCTGCCGGCAAAAGATTTCCTCGCAGAGCTGGACCCCAAACTCGGCGAGCTGAGGGACAGACTCTACGAACAGAGCTATTCTGTTGACACTGCTGCCGGCACACTGACAAACGAATGGGCCCGGAAGCTGGGAATCCCCGCCGGCATACCGGTCGCGGTTGGAGCCTTTGATGCGCACCTTGGAGCTGTTGGCTCTGGTGTGGGCCCTGGCAAGATGGTACAGGTAATCGGCACAAGCAGCTGCGATTTGCTGGTATGGGATTCGTCAACACCGCTTGAAGATATTCCCGGCGTTTGCGGCGTGGTTGACGGTTCTGTGCTGCCGGGCTATTTCGGCATCGAAGCCGGCCAGTCCGCCGTTGGTGATATATTCAACTGGTTTGTAAGTTATATTCAGCCCGGCGGGCCGGAATCGGCTAAACACAGATTACTCGACGAAGAAGCTGAAAAGCTAAAGCCGGGACAGACGGGCCTGCTTGCGCTTGACTGGAACAACGGCAACCGCTGCGTGCTTGTTGACCAGCGGCTTACCGGCCTTCTGGTCGGACAGACCCTGCACACCCGCGCAGTTGATATTTACCGGGCACTGGTCGAGGCAACGGCATTTGGTGCATTGACAATAATCAACCGCATCGAAGAATACGGTGTGAAAATCAATGAGGTGATAAACTGCGGCGGCATCGCGGAGAAAAGCTCTGTGGTAATGCAGATTTACGCCGACGTAACTAACCGTGAGATGAAGGTTTCCGGCTCATCGCAGACATGCGCACTCGGCTCGGCCATCGCGGCGGCAGTTGTCGCCGGAAGCAGCAGCGGCGGATACGACAGCTTCGCAGACGCACAGGCTGCTATCTGCACAGTCAAGGAAAAGACCTACAAGCCAATACCTGAAAACGTTGCTGTATATGCTGATTTGTACAGACTTTACAAGCAGCTTCATGACGGATTCGGGATCAAGGGCCACTCGGCTGATATTTCAAATGTGATGAAAGAGCTGCTGGACATAAAAGAAAGCGCCAACGCCTGATGCTTGAGAAGCTCAAAGAAGAAGTGTTCCAGGCTAACATGCGGCTGTACCAAAGCGGCCTTGTGCTGTTCAATTGGGGCAACGTCAGCGGCATTGACCAGGAAAAGAGCCTTGTCGCGATAAAGCCCAGCGGCGTAGATTATGATACGATGCGACCGGAGGATATCGTTATCATCGATCTATGGGGCAAAGTGATTTGGGGTGAGCTTAACCCTTCTTCCGACACAGAGACACACCTGGAACTGTACAGAAACTTCGAACATATAGGCGGAATCTGCCACACACATTCAAAATCCGCAACTGCCTGGGCACAGGCCCGCCGCGGCATACCCTGCTTCGGCACCACACACGCAGACGCATTCTACGGAGAGGTGCCGGTAACCGAACCGCTGACTGAGGAGCAGATCGCCGACGAATATGAGCTGAACACCGGCAGGGTCATCGTTGAAAAATTCAACGATGCGGATATTGGCCCATCACAGATGCCGGCAGTTCTCGTTGCTCACCACGGCCCGTTCACATGGGGCAAAAACGCTGATGATGCAGTAAAAAACGCGATTATACTCGAAGAATGCGCTGATATCGCCCTAAAGACAATCTCCCTAAACCACGCCGTGGAGCAAATTTCCCGGCCCCTGCTGGACAAACATTATCAGAGAAAACACGGCAAAAACGCCTACTACGGCCAGGGGTGACCATCATTTTTGCTGCATTCTATCTGAAGTTTCAGAAGTTTAGGTCTGCTTAAAATGGATTTGAAAAAAAACTGTAATGAGATATAATTATAATGTATCCTGTTTGGAGAGAGTTTTTCTGTCCTGTCGGATTTTATTATAAAGCACTATTTCATATAAATTTACCGGAGTAACGCGATGAGCTTAAAGATATGGATAAACAACAAACTTGTTGACGAAAAAGACGCTGTAATCTCAGTTTTTGACCACGGGCTTTTATATGGTGACGGTGTTTTTGAGGGAATCCGTGTTTATAACGGCAAAATTTTCAAGGAACAGGAGCATCTTGTGCGGCTGTACGAATCCGCCGACGCAATCAGGCTGCAGATTGCTTTAAATATTGAGGAAATGTCGAAAGCCATGAACGAAACTGTTAAGGCCAACGGCATCAAGCAGGGATACATCCGGCTTATTATAACACGCGGCATCGGCACGCTCGGACTCGATCCGTTTATCTGCAAAGACGCATCTATTATAATCATCGCCGACAATGTCCAGCTATACCCCAAAGAGCTCTACGACAAGGGGCTTAAGGTTATCAGCTCAAGCGTTATCCGCAACCACCCGATGAGCCTTTCGCCGCAAATAAAGAGCCTGAACTATCTCAACAATATCATGGCAAAGATCGAAGCAACAGACAGCGGAATGCTCGAGGCTATCATGTATAACCATGAGGGCTACGTTGCCGAGGCTACCGGCGATAATATTTTTATCGTAAAAAACGGGACTATCTTTACCCCTCCGGTCTCCAGCGGCTCACTGAACGGCATTACCAGAGCAACGGTTATCGAACTATCTGATGAGCTCGGCTATGATGTTGTTGAGCAGAATCTTACCCGCTTTGACCTCTACACAGCCGACGAGGTATTCCTCACAGGAACCGCCGCGGAGGTTATCGGAATTGTAGAGATAGACGGCCGCAAAATTGGAGACGGCGCCCCCGGCGAGATCACCAAAGAGCTCAAAGACCAGTTCTTTAAATACGCCAGCGGTGAATAATCCGGCTGCCGGAGAGCTGGTTTGATAAAAGCCGGCCTAATCTTCCTTAAGCGATGTTCTCCCGCCGTCAATAATCAGCTCCCGGCCGGTTATGTAGTCGTTTTCGAGCAGAAAGATTACCGCCGAGACGATTTCCTCGTGTCTGCCCGGGCGAAGCATGGGAATTTTGCCGGTTAGCTCGCTAAGTGCCGCAGGGCCGGCATTATCGGGTATATCTATAAGTCCTGGTGAGACGGCATTTACCGTTACAGCCGGGGCGAAGGCTGCTGCATTCTCCACGGTATCCCGCAGAAGAATCCGTTTTGTATCAGAATAAATCCGGTAAGACGGCCAGTTCAGATGGACAGCGATATCAGTGAGATTGACAATCTTACCCAGCGGATTTTCCCCGCTGTAAGAAGAATTAACGGCTTTTGCGAATTCAAGTGAAAGCTGCTGAGGAATTTGCGCGTTTACCCGCATCATCATCGCGGCCCCGTTCGTGTCAAGACCGCTGTCAGGCAGAAAAAGGGATGCTGAGTTAATCAAAATCTGCGGGACAGGCTCCAGAAGCTGCAAAATTGCCTCTGAGTCAGCAAAATCACAGCAAAGAGCTCTGGCTTTTCCGCCGGCATCAGTTATCTGCCCGACCAGCCGCCGCGCCGACTCATGGGAGCTGTTATAGTGGCAGGTGCACTCCGCGCCCCTGCCGGCCAGTGCCGCGGCGATTTTCGAGCCGAGCTTTCCGGTGGCTCCCGTTATAAGGGCTTTCTTGCCTTTGATTTCCATTTTTCTATAGTAATTGATTTTTAAATGATTTGCAATATAATATGAATAGTAATAAAATGCACGTTTGCTGGAGCAAGTATGCTTCTCGGCGTTAGAAACCGTGTAAAACTTAACAAAAACTGGAAAAACAAGTCTGAATATGGCAGTTTTGAATGTAAATATTGATCATGTTGCGACAGTTCGCCAGGCTCGAAAGGCCGATGAGCCGGACCCTGTCTGGGCAGCTGTCCAGTGCGAGCTTGCCGGAGCCAACGGCATAACAGCGCACCTTCGCCAGGACAGAAGGCACATAAACGACCGTGACGTGGAGCTTCTCAACCGGACGGTCGCCTCGAAGTTTAACCTTGAGATGTCAGTGGCCGATGAGATTGTGCGGATTGCCGAAAAGATCGTGCCCCAGCAAGTGACCCTTGTGCCGGAAAAGCGTGAGGAGCTGACCACCGAAGGCGGACTGGACTGCATCAAAGGCCAAAAACGCTTAGCCGAGGCAATAAAAAAACTCAAGAAAAAGAAAATAATTATCAGCGCTTTTATTGTGCCTGACCCTGACCAGATACAGGCCGCCGCTGATTTAGGCTGCCAGGCCATCGAGCTGCATACCGGTATGTATGCCAACGCCGTAACAGCTCGCGATATCAAAAAACAGCTTGATTGCCTTGTCAAAGGCCGCGATACAGCCGAGGCCCTCGGTCTTACCATTCACGCAGGGCACGGCCTGACATACCGCAATATTATACCAGTTGCCAGGATTGCCCGGCTCTGCGAGTTCAACATCGGCCACAGCATTGTCGCACGCTCAACACTGGTTGGCATACACGCCGCGACACGCCAGATGATCGAACTGCTTGAAAAGGCACAATCAAGCGAAATGTATTAAGCAGAAATTTATTAAATTTGGAGATTTTTAGATGTTTAAAGGTGCATTCACAGCAATAATTACACCCTTTAAGAACGACAAAGTTGATTACGAGACGTTTGAACGTCTTATTGAGTTTCAGATAGAAAACGGCATCGACGGTCTTGTTCCGGTAGGAACAACAGGAGAATCGCCGACCCTGAATCACCACGAGCACAAAGACGTGATCAAATTTGTAGTTGACCGCGTCGGCGGCCGCGTGCCGGTAATCGCCGGTACAGGCTCAAACAGCACTGCCGAAGCAGTCGAGCTCACCGATTTTGCAAGAAAAGCCGGTGTAACAGCCTCTCTGCAGGTATGCCCGTATTACAATAAACCGACACAGGAAGGTCTTTATCGGCACTTCAAAGCGATTAACGATGCTGTCGATCTGCCTATCGTTCTGTATAATATTCCGGGCCGTTGCGGCGGTGACGGGCTTGCCCCTGAGACTATCGCAAGGCTCAATGAGCTTGAGCAGGTAGTCGCTGTCAAAGAAGCTACAGGCAGCATGGACCAGGCCAGCGAGATACTCTCAATGTGCGATATAACCATTCTCAGCGGCGACGATTCTATGACGCTTCCTCTTTGCAGCCTCGGCGGCAAGGGCGTTGTAAGCGTTGTCGCCAACATTGTGCCGGCAGATGTCAAGTCGCTGACCGATTCACTGCTGGCGGGTGATTTCGCCGCGGGGCTCGAGATGCACAGAAAGCTGTTCAGGCTGTCAAAATCACTGCTGAATATGGCGACAAACCCAATCCCGATTAAAGCCGCGATGGAGATTATGTCTATGAGCTCCGACGAGATGCGTCTGCCGATGGTGAGTCTCTCACAAGAAGAAAAAACCGTGCTCAGAGGGTATCTCCAGGATTACGGTCTTATTTAACAATCTATCGTCCCGCCTGTATTAAAGACGGGCTTAATAAAAATTAAAAGATTCTTTTACATACAAAGGAGCCAAACTGAGATGCTTGACTTAGTTCCAACACACGTATTTCTGACCAAGGGTGTCGGAAGGCATAAATATCAGCTGAAATCATTCGAAGAAGCTCTGCGAAACGCGGGGGTTGCCGAATTAAACCTCGTGCAGGTATCCTCTATCCTGCCGCCGTACTGCAAGATTATCAGCCGTGATAAGGGCATGAAGTATCTTACACCCGGCGCGATAAGTTTCTGCGTTATGGCACGTGCTGACACCGACGAACACGGCCGCCTTGTTGCTTCTTCGGTTGGAGTAGCAATGCCAAAAGATAAGACTAAATGGGGGTATCTCAGCGAAGTTCACGGCCACGGCATGAACCGGCTCCAGGCCTCCGACATGGCAGAAGACCTCGCGGCAGGAATGCTGGGGACGACTATGGGTATGGAATTCGACCCTGATAAGGCGTGGTCAGAAAAGGAACAGGCTTATAAATCCAGCGGCTTGTTCATAAAGACCTCAAACATTACCCAGACAGCAAAAGGACAGAAAGACCTCTGGACAACAACAGTGGCAATAGCCATGTTCGTCTTTGACAAATAACCGAGCCGTTAATTATCTTTTTGCGCAAAATGTTTTCAGCGGGTAATCTTTATGATGTCGATTTGCTTCATATCCACCGCGGTTTGCTGCGCAGATGCGGAATAAATCGAACAAAACCTTTTTATAAATCATCTTGAATACAAGTTAAAATCATATTTAACAGGACATAACAATGATAAATGTCGCGATAATAGGTGTTACCGGCTATACTGGCCTGGATTCTATAGAAATCCTGCTTCGCCACCCGCAGGCAGAGATAACATACATAACCTCTTCGACAAAAGAGGTACTGCCCATAGAAAGCGTTCACCCCAAACTTGCCGGCCGGCTCAAGCTCGACGTTGAACCGCTGGACTTTGACGAGCTGGCAAGCCGGGCCGATGTTGCCTTGTGCTGTCTGCCGCACAAGGTATCAATGAGTTATGTTCCCGAAATACTCAAGAGAGGGGTTAAGGTAGTTGATTTCAGCGCAGACTACCGGCTCAAAGACCTAAGTATATATGAGAAATACTATGTCCCGCACACCGACCCTGAAAATATCAAACAGGCGGTTTACGGCCTGCCGGAGCTCTACAGGGAACAGATAAAAACCGCATCTCTGGTAGCCAATCCGGGCTGTTTCCCGACAAGCTCGACGCTTGGACTTGTGCCGCTGCTCAGGAACGGGTATGTAGAAACAGATACTGTTATTGTGAACTCGGTCAGCGGAGCAACCGGCGCGGGCAAAAAACTCGCCGATGGTGTGCACTTTCCAAACCTCAACGAAAACATCCGCCCTTACGGTATCGCAACGCACAGGCACGGACCGGAGATGGAACAGATTGCATCCGAGGCAGCCGGTAAGGAGGTAAGCGTGCTGTTTCAGCCGCATATCGGCAGCTTCGACCGCGGGATCCTCTCCAGCATATACTGCCGGCCGGCTAAGGAGATTTCTGCGCAAGAGCTTCTTGAGCTTTTCAATGGGTTCTACGCCGACGAGCCGTTTGTGCAGGTATTTGATTCTCCCGTCTCTGTCAAGGACGTCGCCAATACCAACCAGTGCCACATCCATCCGGCCCGGGTTAAGGGGCAGATTGTCGTCTTCGCAGCGATTGACAACCTCGTAAAAGGAGCCTCAGGCCAGGCAGTCCAGAACATGAATATAATGTCCGGTTTTGACGAGACCCTCGGCTTGAAATAGCCAGTGCAGCGATAAGACAAATTTTCACGGCAATTCAAATTCCAATTGCACGAGGAATGACCAATCCGCAGACCGTGAAGGGACCCGCTTTGTTTGTATGAAATTGTTATACTCTTTAATACCCGCTGCCAAGTGTAATCTTTCTCTGTTTGCCGTCTCTTGGTATTTGTTGTATTTTCTTGTAAAAATCTTCACCTTTAAACAATCCGGCGTGGGCTATTACCGGTTTGTCCTGTGATATAAACTCGCCTGCAAGAAAGGATCCATATGATCGCCATGCTCATGGCTTACAAAAAGAATATCGCAATACTCTACCATCTCTTTTGCCAAAGCATTCACTATGCTTTTGTTCTCTTGGCTCCTAAGGCTCTCAGGCAGCCGAATTAAGTCGAACGCCGCCGTGACATCAGCAGATTTGACAATATAAGACATGTTATACACATTCCACACCGCAACTCCATTTTCAACTTCTGTTGATTTGAGTTTATCAAGGGATGTTTTGTATCTGTTCAAAAATAAATCTTTTAACGGCTTCGCATGAGGATGCGGATAGTGAGTTAAAGTATCGGCCAGAAAAAGAGCAGCTTTTCTTTGCTCACTTTGATAACCGGGCTTATGGTCTTCAAAATATGAACACAGAAACTTGCACATTACAGCATTCTGGTCTTGATAATAATCTAAATCCGCCTCGCTTAATGTTGCCTGCCGGGCAAACACATTCATGGCAAACAAAAACAGGATAGCGTTATAGATGGTTATCGAATTCATAGTTATTCCTTTTAAGATTCAGTGGATTCAACTTTGCAGTGCAATACATCACTATAGAACCCCTTTCATTTGGGATACGGCCTTAAATCTTCAGGTCTCCATTTATTCCTCTCATGAAAATCTTTTTCCCATTGAGCAAACTCCATTTCCAGTTCCCTTACTAATTCGGGATTTTTTGAAGCTAAATTGTGTTGTTCTTCAAGATCAGATTTGAGATTATACAACTGAACTTTTGAGCCCTGAACAAGCAATTTCCAATCACCTTTCCTAACGGCCTTCTGCCCTCTATAACTCCAGAATAGCGTGCGCCGGCCCAGGGGTTTGTTTTCTAATAACAAGGGCAGTAGGTTTACCCCGTCAATTTTGATTTCATCCGGTAATTGCAGATTTGCAAGTTTCAGCAGAGTGGGAAATAAATCCATAGACATAGAAGTTTCGTCTGATGTAACATCAGCCTTAATTTTACCCTGCCAACAGGCAATAGCCGGAACTCGATGCCCACCCTCTGAAAGCCTTGATTTGCAGCCCCTCAAGGGGCCGTTTGAACCTGATATCCAGGAGGCAGCGCCGTTATCTGAACAAAAGAAAACAAACGTGTTCTTTGCCAAACCGAGCTTTTCTAATACAGTGTTTATCCTCCCGATACCTTCATCCATGATTTCAATCATCTCTTTATAGATTTGATCCGTATTTATTTCAGCCGTATGCTCCGGCGGTTTGCCTTTTGTGCGTTGAGCTTTTGAACTGCGTATCTGCAAAGGATAATGGGGAGCCTCATGTGAGACAAGGACACAGAACGGCTTGTCCGCATTTTCCTTAATAAAACTGACAGTGTCTTCGGTTATCAAATCGGTTGAATAACCTTCTCTTACAACCTTGCTGCCATTGTGCCGCCAGTCTTCATTGCCTTCCTGGTCGATGTGTGAAATATAATCAATATTTCCGCTTAAATACCCCTTAAACTCATCAAAACCCTGTTTAGTTGGATTCAAGTCATCTGGTATTCCAAGGTGCCATTTACCAAACAATGCGGTCTTGTATCCATTATCCTTGAGCAGCTCAGCGAAGGTCGTTTCCCCTAAAGGAAGTCCCTGGTACGGCGGGGTCCCCCAGGGTGAAACACAGATATCAATGCCGGTACGCTGCTGATAACGCCCCGTAAGAAGCGAGGCGCGGGTAGGGCTGCATACCGCACCATTTGAATGATAATCTGTAAACTTCATGCCGCGTTTGGCCATTGCATCAAGATTTGGTGTCCTGATTTTTTTATTTCCATAACAGCCTATATCTCCATAGCCCAAATCATCTGCCATGATAAGAACAATATTGGGCTTATCATGATTCACTCTATCAAGCCGGTCTGATCTGGAAAAATTGAGGCAACCCTCAAAGGCTGTTGCGGAAGTAAGTAAACCAATACTTCCTAAGAAACTGCGCCGAGTCATATGTACTGTCTTCATTTTGGATCCTATACGCATCAGGGAGAATAAAAACTCAAGAGTCTGAGTCCACGTCTTTTTCCCATTGAACAAGCTCTTCGAGCAGGCTATTCACGATTTCTGGTTCCATAGCTGAGATGTCTTTACTTTCACTAATGTCGTGATCAAGGTTGTAAAGGCTGACATAGTCACCTCTTTCATTTTGGAGCTTATTTGTATCCGGATTTTTTCTGATACCTTTTATCAATTTCCAGGGCCCTTTTCGTACTGCCTTTTGATCTGCATATCTCCAGAAAAGTGTTCTTGGGGCCAGATGCTTATTCTCAAACAGCACAGGTGTAAGATCGGCTCCATCGAATTCCAATCCGCCGGAAGGTTTAATACCGGTTATTGACAACAATGTTGGAAAGACATCCATTGACATCGCTGTCTGATGAGTGAGACCAGGTTTAATTTTGCCGGGCCAGCATGCAATAGCCGGAACTCTATGTCCGCCTTCAAAGACCTCTCCTTTGATCCCGCCCAGAGCTCCATTAGAGCCTGCTCCTGCAAGTGGCCAGGCGCCGTTATCTGAACAGAAGAAAATAAAAGTGTTTTTCTCTATATTTAATTGTCTGAGTTTGGCCGATATCTCCCCTATATAAGAATCCAGCTCTTCAATCATTTCTTTGATTGCCATGTCGGTATCCTGGCGATCTCCTAATGGCTTGGGTACATTGCCAGGCCGCGGCTCGGGCTTCTCTTGACGCTGATAGCCGTCATAATCGCCGGGTGACTGATAGGGATAGTGAGGTATCTCGTAAGGCAGGTACAAAAAGAAAGGATCGTCTTTATGCTGTTCAATGAATTTAAGACTGTAATCCGTCAGCAGCCGGTCTGTGTAACCTTCTTCCCTGACATTTTCACAGCCATGCCACCAGTCATGCCTGCCTTCCTGGCTTACATGTGAAAAGAAATCTATGTTTCCAGACTTGAAGCCGATAAATTTCTCAAAACCCCGTTTGGTGGGATTAAAGTGAGCTGATGAGCCAAGATGCCATTTACCAAACATTGCCGTCGAGTAATGTTTATTTAACACATCAGCGATGGTTGTTTCTGACTCCATTAGTCCATCGTTTCGCTGATAATTATCCGGATTCGCAGGAAATTCAGGAACTACCCGCTCAATGCCGCAGCGCTGCTGGTACCGCCCCGTCAGCAAAGCAGCTCTGGTCGGGCTGCAGACCACACCGTTAGAGTGATAATCAGTAAAACTCACGCCGCGTGCGGCAAGATTATCAATATTGGGAGTTTTGATATAATCATTGCCGTAGCAGCTCAGGTCTCCATAACCCAGATCATCTGCCATAATTAAAATTATATTGGGCCTTTTGGTTCCTGCTCCTCTATTTCCCGTATTTCTTCGGATGCAGCCGGAAATATACAGATTCAGTGTGCCGGCCCCTATAACCTTCAAAAATGTCCGCCTATTGTGTTTATTATGCATCTTGTTATTTCCTGCAGTTTATCGTTTAAGTGTGACAATACATACGTCACTGAAAGATGGAATTTCTATAACACCTTTCTCAGAAGATTCTACTGCTATTTTCTGGTCAAAATCTAACCATATTTCAGCCTTTGTATTTTCATTAATATAGTCAGAAGCAACCTTTACATCACGGGTCCTTCCCTCATGCTGATTAAGCAGGAAGAGCAGCTGAGATGAAGGGTTTTGATAACAGGCAAAATGAACCGTATTCTTCGAAGAAATCAGTTCCGCGGCAAAACCCGGCTGAGTCTCATCAACAACTTTCTTTAGCCCCAAACGAATTGCTCGGCGTAAAGACTTAGCATCTCTGGAATTATCGAGACGCATCAGCGGCGGCGGAGTATTGCCGGCCTCTGTCCAGCGTCTCACCGGCCCCATATACTTTTCTCCAAGCATACTGTTTATCCATGTAACCCGGCCGTTACCTGCCTTAATTGAATATGGCTGTTCAAGGCTTGATATTACGTTTTCAAAACTTTTATCCGGATTTATCAAAAGCTGTTCAAGTTTCTCATAAGTAAGGTTTTCTCGCGGAACCCGTCCGCTGCCGATAATATGGCCGCCGCTGGATACAAATTGACAAAGCAAATTATTGGCCTTTTCGCCAAGCACCGGGCAGTCCGGCATAAATATTACCTTATAATCTCGTATCAGCTCGAATCCTGTTTTTTCCAACTCATACGGAGTGAAAACATCAGGCAGATATCCACTGTCAAGCACCAGATGGTAGGCCCCGGCCATATCCACCCAGTCTGATTTATAGCCGCCCTTATCTGCAAGTGAATATGACATTACCGGCAGGAGAAAAGCCGCATCTGTCTCAAGCGTATAACCCTTGAGCAGCTCAACAGAAGTCTTTACATCCTGTGTAAACTTATCAAGCTGCCAGTCCGTAAAAGTTGAAAAGTTGTAATCAGGCACTACCGGATCAAACCAGCTGTAGCAGAACATGCCATCCATACCATGCTGAACGCCGGCCATAACAGCCCTGTATGCCGGGCCAAAACCGGAATAAAGCCCGTAAGGGAAATCCACCATATCAGTAGCATATATATCCTTGCCGTATTTTCGGGCAATATCGATTGGGCATGTAGTACAGGTAACATCATCCCCGGCAAAGGAGAGCTGAATGCCGTTAACATCGATCGCCGGCGAGTTGGCCAGGCTTATATCAAGCCTCTGCCAGTACGTATTGAAGTCACCCAGATAATGTGTACTGGATGCGGCTCCAATATATGAAACGACTTTACGGTCGGGATCGCGATCTTTTATGTGTTCAGCGCATATATTCAGCCAGTGAGCCATCTGCTCATAGCAGAAGGTGATCCAATATTCCCATGCCAGTGAAGTATTTATATACGGCATATCCAATTGCGGAACTTCGACTACAAACATGGCGTTTTCAGGATCCTGTGTGCATGAAACTATCTTACCTGTTCCAATATTATTCTCAGCAGTGAATTCCCATAACCCTGAGGCTCTCTGCATCGTGTTAACACCGTCAGCCAGCAGCTGCCTGCCTGCCAAATCAGACACCGAGACATCCTTAAACTCAGCTCTGCCCGGGGCGTTTATTAACAGCTCAAGTGTGGCTTTTACCGCATTGGCAGGAGTACGACAGGTCTCGTTAATCATGTCCCATTGGCCATCCTCTGCCCAAGTCCAGTAAAACTGGCCGTCCAGTACATATTTTATTTCTGCTCCGGCTTCATTATAACACTTTAGCCTCACTGCACAAAGCCCTTCTGGAATACCGAACTGTCTCACCTTAACCTGTATTTTATAGTCCCTGCCTCCCTGAATCTCAATCGGTTCGGAACTCCAGCAGGCTTTAATCGATTTCGTATCAAAACCGGCTGTGCGTATGCCGGTATAATCGTAACCGAGCAGTGTCCCTCTTGGCGGATCAACCTGATCCCAGCTTTCAAAATCCGCTCCCCATTTTCGGTTCAACATTTCAAGAGAACCGTATTTTTCCTTGAGCCGGTCTTTAAAGATAGAAATGCCAAGCGGATTATAATCTACCGTCGCAGGCATAAACCATTCAGCGCCATTTAAGTATCCGGGAATCCGATGGTCATGGTCATTGACTTTTATCCAGTCAATCAGCTGATCAATGTAGTTGAAGACCGACTCACGGAAAATGGGTGAATACAGAGAAGACCATCTGCTTCTACTCCCGTCGGGCTGTTTGAATTCCCAGATTTTGCCGTCGGAGCCCGTCAAAAATTGACCCGCTTCAGTTGTCTTCTCAGCCCTCCAGCCGCCAGAATGAAAAACAGATGTATCAAGTATCGGATAGGCCTGGCGACCGGACTCATAGACTCCTTTGAGCCAGTCAACGAATGCCTCGGTATCGACAACCAGATTGTCACGGTCAAGCATCCTCCACAGGAAGATATTGCTGAGTTCTGCATTTACGCAGAGCGCATCGAGCCGATCTTCGAAGGCCTTGTGGTTTGGGTGGATAACAAAACCGACGGGCTTGCCTGTTCTCAGCGGTTTACCCTGAAGTTTAGGAGTAATGACGCCCACTCCGTTCTCGTTATAGATGTAATTACTCTCACCGGCAGGAACTGCCTTTACTAAAGTGCTCTTTCCATCCCACTCTATATCTATTTTGTAGTCTTTGCTGCCGCCATGGGCAACAAGTTTACGCTCTCTGATAAGCCGGCGGATCTCTGTACCCATGTCCCTGCCTCTAAGCTCCAGAACACCATTTGCAATGTCGATTTTCCCCTGCTTGCCAACCCCTATTGAGCCGCAGGTTATTTTACCGCCTTCAAGAAACGCCCGGGCATTTGAGCTTTCGTGCTGGCCAACAACAAACCACTGGCTTACGTGTATTTCTCCGCTTTTGATCTTGAGCAGGCCTTGCCCCCTGTCACCAACACAAAGATGTTTTCCAACTGCTAAAGACCCCGAATCAAGTGTTAGAATACCGCTGAAACCGGAATCATTAGAAATTGTAAAATTTTCTGCGACATTGAGACTGCCGCCCTTCAACATCAGCTCGTATCCATTTTTTGAGCCGAGGGTTATACTCTCTGCTGCTGCATTTGTCTCGTTTGCAATCGTAAGTCTATCTTCAGTGCTGTCCCGGCTGGGAATAACCGCCGCTGTAATCTTATCCGGCAGCATATTTGACTGGCCGTCCCACCAGCCGCTTTTGTCTGACCAGTATGGACTATCGCCTTTAAAACGAACCAAATCAGATGCCTGGGCATTGATTATAAAAATAAACGAGAAAACCATAAATTTAACAAATATTCGCATGGAAACCCTTTCTTAAAGTGTCAGACTGTATTGATTTTACCCCTTGTTTACCCAAACCGGTGAAGCCCATGCAACCTGTCCATTCTGCTGGATGATTCGCATGTAATAATAGCTTTTCCGGGAAAACTCTCTGTCTTCAAATTCAAATTTATAATTTAATAGCCCTTTTAACTCGCCGGCGGCTTTATGGAATACGATCTTGTCATTTCGGAACACCACTAATTCCTTTACCTGGTCTGCGGCACTGAATTGACCGGTAATAACAGGCGAGGTTTCAGTAATAATTTCAGAACCCATAAAAGAATCGTTGACTGCGAAATCCAGAATTATTTTATCACCCGTTGTTGCATAGCAACGACGTTTTAAAAGGGCCTCAACAATTGCTTCAGAACTGACATCCGAACCTTCCACATAAACACATGCCAGCCCATCACCCATTCCATTATGATCGCCGCTGGCGACAAAACCAAATTTATAGCCGCGTTTTAAAGCATGCCTTACGCTTTTATCTCCCAGGCTTGTCAAATTTGTTGTCTCAAGGGGACAGCCAGGGTATTCACTTGATCCTCTGCATTGGTATATCTCCAACGCAGATTGATAGTGTTCATCATGATAGTCCCAATCCATCGGGTGATGTTTATCTGTAATATGATGGGGAATAGTTACCGCTCTAACCTTCTTATGCCGCATCAGCTCCCACAGTTTATCCGGCCGGTTGCTTCTGGGATTTTCGCGGCTTTCATAGATATTATTAACGTCATTATCTACAAACTTCAAAGCCTCTTTTTCATTTGCAAAAATTATATTTCTATGCCCGTTGCCCGGTACAGTTTTATCCGGCAATCCAGCAGTAAGGGTCCATTCAAAACCATTGAGTCCTATAAAAAACGGTTCTGAAGTGTAAAACTGAGCTGTTCTGAAGGTCTTGCGGCAATTGACCTCATGCATATCATAACCATGGTCTGTAATCGCCACAAAATCATAGCCCTCGACATCAATACCAAAACGGTAATTCTCATCGAGACTGCCGTCACTGCAGTTTGCCCAGCATCTTGAGATATCACTATGTTCGTGAAGATTACCCATTAGCAAAGTATATACTTTGCCGTTATATGAGACTCTATGCCGGTTCTCCGGTTTTATTTTCCCCCTGTAATGACACGGTTTGGCAGTTGAATTTGATTTTTTGAAATCTCTAAACTTTACTGAACTTATTCTGGCGGCATCTTTTTTGTTCAGACGCAGCCTGGAAACATTAACAGTGCTGAGTTTTTCGTATAAAAGTGTTGTGTAGCAAGCTGAGAGTATGTTATCGCTTTGCCAACAGACCCAGACATGTTCATCATCGCATTTACAGACAGATGTTACATCCATTCGTCCCGCGGCAATCTCTCCCAGAACATTTACGCTTTGAGCCCAGCCGTCATTCGTTAGAACTGACGCACTGATCCGCCATTGTCTGCGATCACTGTATGACTGCCGTGAAAAAAGCCACATCTTATTATCATCAGTGAGATAGATTTGCGGATGACGGTTATTTGCCATTGACATCGGACGGTTTCCGCTGAAATGGCCGCCGCTGGAAGCTATTTTTTGCAGTTTGCCGTCAATGAGACAGCCGCATAAACATTCAACATTCTCAAAGATACATTCGTCGCGTTTGTTCTCACTCACCTGCTCCCAGGCTGCCCAGATACGATTGTCACCGTCACAGGACAAAGCTGGATTGCCGTTAAGATAACTGCGGCTGGAATTTCTGTAAACCAGTTTTTCATTATTAACTATCGCTGTCTTTCCAGAAAAATCGCAACTTATAATATAAATATTTTTTTCACCATTTTCAGCCTTTGCGTAAGCTGCCCATACAATACCGTTTCCATCCTCTACAACCGCGGGGCTGTAGCAGTTTCTCTGACTGTCACTTACGGTTACGGGCGGACTCCATTCGTTATCCTCCGGTTTGTATTTGCTTAGCTGAATGTAGAATCTGCCGCCGCTGTACTGCTCCCACGCGGCAACAAACCCACCATCGCTGCATGCCTGAAGAACGGGATTCTTTACCTTGCCCCCGCAGATTTTTTTTGCTGCTGAAAATTGGCTCCCGTTATACACCTTTGCCTTAAGAAGCCACTGCTCATCTTTGATCTCCACCCAAACCACAGCAGGGCTGTGCTTACCTTTACAGGCTATTCTCGGGGTTTCATATTTCCCGTCAAAGAAATTGAGAGATTTGCTCTGGGACCATTTGCCGTCTTTAAATTCATTGTATTTTATTGATTCACGGCTGTCATCTTTTCGCTCCAGCCAAAGACACCATGCCCTGCCGTCATCGCTGGAGGCCAGCGTCGGTGACTCAGCAAACTTTTCCTGATCTGAGAGGGGCTTACAGTCAACCAGCTCAGCTGCCGTGACATTCTGCCTCCGTGGTTCATCCATATGCTTCTCCGCAATGACATCCAGAGAAACATTCTGCATGTTTCGATTTAGTTGTACCGAAAACTCATCCGGATCACATCTGGGTACAATATTGATAACTACATTATCATTTCGAGTAAGCCGGATATTTCTCAGGAAAGCACAATACCTGCCGGCAGAAGCATCTTTACAGCTCATTGCTGCCAGGAATCTTTTAATTTTTTTGCCTGCAAATTTGTCAAGCCTGAAACTGCGATGATACCATTTATCAACAGCATTATTTCCTGTATCAGCCATCGGATGGGCAGAAAAATCATTCTGATCCGGAATCTTTGAATCCCGTAATATTGAACCGTCCTCACACTCAAAATCTACCACACCAGAGCGTATAGAAGAGAAAGATGGAACAAAAACATCATATTCCAGAACATCCCCATTCTGAATGTGGAAATCGTATTGAAAGAAGTTTAAATAGATAGATGCAGGCTCGCCGGTGTGTTCAGCTTTCGCATGAAATCGCAATACCATAGCATCTTTTTCTAACCCTGCAAAGACCTGATTGAGTAAAAGGTCGTATCCAAGAGCCGCACTTCCGCCGGCTGTTAGAATCTTGATAAATGAACGTCGGTTTAGTGTGTTATTCATAAGATAAAAATCAGTGCCGGAATTTTACTTCCGGCACTATGGATTTATTTTATATAAATGATTTGACTAATACTTTAATTTTCTATTTACGTTTTATGAGCAATGATAATGAACCTATGCCCAGCATAACCAAAACCGTCGGCTCAGGAACTGCTGTCATAGTTGTCTTGGTTCCGTCAAATGTATATTCAAATGAGGCATTTGGGTCACCATTATAAGCAATTATATCTCCAGCAGCAGCCATTGCCTGTAAACCTGACCGTTTATCCGCCGTCTGATTGATAACCAGTGTACCGCCTGCCAGATTGAGCACGCCTTCGCCGCCGAGCCAGCTACAACCAAGCTCACCGCCGTTTACATTTACAACACTGCCTGAGGAAGAAGCGAATTGACCTATTACAAGCCAGCCGCCTACATTGAGTGAACCGCCGTAAATGTTTGTCGTTGCGGCACCGTACCAGCCGCCGTAGTAATTCCCGCCGACATTCATCACTCCGCTGTTTAGATTGATTGTGCCTGTACTGTCATTTGCCTGTATAGCCATTTTCACAGTTGTTGTAACATCAAGCTGCCCGCCGTCAATAAACAAATAACCGTTGGCATCCTTCCTGCCGGTCAGCCCCACTTCAAGACTGTCTGCCAAAGCAGTTACACCACTATTAACATGAGGACCTGTGCCCGGCCACCAGTTACCATCACGTATAAGCACTCTATCTGACTGTGTCGGGGCGAGATTGGCTGTGCCATTCCACCAGTTGGAGTCAGTATCCCAGCTTTTATCAGCCTCACTGCCGCTCCAGCCAACATCAAGGGCCTGTGCAGTGAACGTAGTAACCGCAACTAATACTAATAATAAAACAGCATTTTTCATAACAATCGTCCTTTCGTAATTATACCACTAATTTTAAATTTCTGACTGCCATCAGCCAGAAATCAGTTTTTCTAATATCAATTGAGCCAGTTCTGCGCAATCATCATGAAATCTTCAACACCAACGGAACAGTCACCATTGAGGTCGCCCGAAGCGATAATACCGGTAACCTGGCATACATCTGGTTCATTAACCGTGAATGTATCGTTGATACTGCGTTCGAAGAAGCCTTCAAAACCTCCCATATAAACCATATATCCTATATGCTTGCTAACTGCTCTGGCAACGGGAACCCATTGTCCGTCTTCCTTGTGGTGTTCGTCCCAGCGAACAAGTCCAAGGTAAGTATCACCTGAACGGCCATAGAAATAACGCTCACGGACATTCTGGTTATCACGCAGCTGATTAAGCACAATAACCTCATCCAGGTTACGCATAACATCATCCACAGGCCAGCCGTCACAACCGCCGTCAAACTCTACATCGAACGGACCGTATCTTTCAAGAAAGGCATATCTGCTGTCGATGTCCTGCCATTTCAAACCGGTACCGTTGTTGAGATCATCAAAACTGTTGCATATATAAGTATCATACGGCGCCGTGCTTACCCATTCAGTGTCTGCGTTAACAGGCGCAAAAACCTTTCCAAGGCCCCAATCGAGTTCACCTCCGTCATCATTTACAAATAAACGAAAACGATCAATCCTCGAATCAAATACCGGCTGGGTAAGGGGTTCAATTTCATCTACACGCTGACCAAAAGATTCAGTATGCAGACGGATTAAGCCGTCTGCTCCGATAGTAAATATTTCTCCGTGAAAATTCTGAGTCCATGTATCTTTTCGCCAGTAAGCACGGTTCCATGCCATATTCACTTTACTGCTGAAAAGTCCGTGGGTTTGGGTATTGGCAGTCCATTCGGCTCCATTCCAGACTTCGCTGTGAAAGGCCAGAACCCTGTCTTGAGGAAGTGTTGAATTCATAAACAACAGCATATCCTCACTGCCGTCAGAGGCAATTTCATACCCGCCCTTATCAAGCCAGGCGTTGTCGTTTTCAAGCCACTGGCCGGCGGTTTCTGAAGCGTCTAAAAGATTAACCATACCGTCCTGATTGACATCTCCCGGGTTATACCAGCCGTAACGCCCGTCCTCGGGTGAGCTGTAGGCACGCGGAACGCTTGAGATGCGAACCTCACCTATAGAACCGTCAAAATTAAATATCGTCCAGTATGGGCTGTTGCCTATATAAACCTTACCGGTGTCGTTTGGAGGAAGCGGACGGAGTGCTTTTTCAAGCATCCCCTCGAGCTGTCCATTGACATAGACCTCAAGGTGTGTTTCATAGTTCCAACCGGACGCTCCTTGTTTTAAAGCTCTTTTGACGCCGGCAATGTGATACCATCTGTCAAGCTCAAGCTCTGTAGTGCCCACTGCTTCACGCCATACCCAGTCTGTGCCGCAGTATGACATAACAGCTTTCCTGTCGGGATTTACAAAAAGCTGCCAGTGGTATCCCTGCTCACCATTCTGAGCAATAACATATTTGTTATAATTCTGATTGCCGGCTATCGGATAGCTGGCTAACTTTATCCACGCCTCTACACTTATCGCACCTGCGTGAAAACGGCTTTCAAGAAAACTCTGGTCAATTTCCACTATTGGCTGATGCTGGCCGCTGCCCGGCTGAGCGGTCTCATCCGCGTCGATGGTGATATAACCCGCCCGCCGGCTGATGCCTTCAGACTGCATAACAGCGAATGGAGCCTCAAGCTCGCTTGCTGTACTCTGAGCATAATAGTTTGCCGGATCCGCATCGAAATGCACCAGAAGATCTGTACCCAAAGCCAGACGTGTGTAAGGAGAAGATGGATCTTCGAGGACAGGCTCAAAATTCTTAGCATAGCCGCAGAATTGGAGCTCATCAACGCATCCGTTAAAATGGTTAGAATCCCCTCTGTCTTTGCCTATCATAACGTTCTGATCAACCCAGTTTGTATGCCCGGGAAGCTCTGAGAACAGAACTGTCTCACTGTCAAAGACACCGTTGATAAAACTTCGGCAAACCGCTCTGTGCGGATAATACTCATCGTAATCAGGATCATCTTCATCCATTAGTTCTATACTTCGCGTAAAGGCTATATGGTACCACTGTCCCGGCGTAAGAAAAGCTGAACTGTTCGCCCTGAAATATTCCCAGCCATCCTGGTATTCGAGATAAGCATGCCCCATGGTGTCAATACCTAACCGCCAGGTTGCATACGAATTTTCGCCGTAAACAGCTATTGTCTGGGTTCTTGTTGAATAGATTTCATTTACTTTAACATAACATTCAACTGTCATCTCGCCGTTGAGAAAAAGCTCTGTCAGCTGTGGAACCAGCATGTAGTCACTCGCTCCATTAAAACTGGCCGCCAGTCCGAAATTATCCATTGAGTCAACAAAAGCTGCTCCATAATTTTCACCAGAGAGCACTGAAACGCCTTCGGGATTGACACCTGTCACGTCAGAATTGTCAAAATTGAAAAGAGCCCTTACCCCCCTGTCTGTACCACTGTACTGATTAACCGGTGCAGAATAAGTTTGTGTCTCATAAGTTTCAAACGGTCCCTCAGCATAAATATTAACTGCATAGACCCTGTTATCAATACCGTCAAAACTCATCTCAAGCTCATAGTCCGGATTACCCCCATAGGCAACAATATCTCCGGCATCTATTTTAGCCTGAAGATCCGGGCGTTTATCAGCAGACTGGGCAATAATCAGCGTCCCGCCGGCAATGTTTATTGTCCCCTGACCGCCAATCCAGTTAGCTTCGAGTTCACCGCCATAGATATTCACATTGCACTGATCGTTAAATTGTCCGGCTGTCAGCCAACCGTCGATTGAAAGCAGACCGCCATAAACATTAACCTCTGAGCTGCCGTGCCAGCCGGACAAGCTGCCGCCAACGCTCATCGTTCCGCTGTTTACCGTAAGTGTGCCGCTGCAAAGATCTTCTACTCCAATTTTAACTTCACCGGCGACATCCAGCTCGCCGCCGTCTATTACCAGATATCCATTGCCGTCTTTTCTGGTCAATCCAATTTCAAGACTGGCTGCATGCGCACTGGTTCCGGCATATACAGACGGGCCGGTATCCGGATACCAGTTGCCGTCGCGAATAATCACCCTGTCTGATGCAGTTGGTATGGAATTGCCTGTTCCGTTCCACCAAGCGGCAGTATTCTCCCAGCTGAAATTATCAGGTTCTGTCTCAACAGGACCAGACCAACTCACATCTAATGCCGCGGTACTATAAATAAGAAATGTATAGACTGCTAAAATAACCAAACATTTTTTCATAATATCTTTTCCTTTTTTTCTCGTTAGTAGTTAACAAATAAACACTTAAAAAGATTAATGCCAGCCGATCCGGGTACCTTCCACCCACTGAACACTGCCATCTGCGAATGTTGCTACCGTTCCCCCGTATCTTCCTTTCTTATGGCTGCCGTAATTGACTATACCCCCGCCGCTTGTTGACCAGCTGTCCCATTGTCCGGCATTGCAGAAGAATGCGATATTCTCACTGGCGCTTCGGCTGCCGGTATGCTGGGCCAGGTTTGGAGACCATCTTATCCTTTTAAGTTTTAGGTATTCAGCGTTGCCTGAGCGGCTGCCCCAGCCCCTGGCAAGATCACTGTCGTCAAACCATCGGTAGGAACCATATTTAGCTGTGCCATGAGGTTCCCCGTATGGATGGTTTTTCGTATATTCCCAATCCTGTTTAAGCCACCAGAGGGAAGGTTCGTAACTTTCCCGCTTTCCTTCATAAACAAGCGACTTGAAAGTATGAGAACCTGCACTGCCTTTAAGTGTTATACTGCCGATTTCTTTGATTCCGGTAGTGTTTGTCGTTTCACTGGCTTTATTGCGGACAAAAGGACAGGCATAATAATCTTTGATGTGAGAGTTGAAATATTCATCAAGCTGCGCCGGCCCCCAGAAGCCTTCCGGATCCAGGCTGTCACCTAACTGCACGTGGTCACGAAGTGCCAATGATAAAAATCTCGACTTTGCGGGAACTTGCGAATGCTGATTTAATAGAATGGGCACGTAATCCGAGTTTTCCGCCTTGAAAACCATTAGAACGGTTCCTATCTGCTTACTATTGGCCATGTCAATAACCAATTTCGCCTGGTTCCGTGCTTTGCTAAGCGCCGGCATAAGTATTGCCATCAGCAGCGCGATTATAGAAATCACAACAAGAAGCTCTATTAGCGTAAAACCTTTTTTTCGCATTTTTTTCCTTTTGTTAAATACCTTTACTGCTCTCTCTTATGCACAGCCTGGCGGGAAGGACACGCTGTATCCGCCCCGTCATCTCACCCGTACATATTGTCTCCATAAATTTCGCGGCCTCATAACCGACAAGCTCGTTGGACTGATTAACGCTGCTCAGCGGCACCGTAAGCCTTTCACAAAACGCACTGTCACCAAAGCCTACAACAAACACATCTTTGCCGATCTGCAGGCCCTTCCGCTCTGCTGCTTTGTAAACTCCCATAGCTACAAGGTCTGCGCAGCAAAGTATGCTGTACTTATCCTGGGGATTTTCCGTAAACAGCTTCTCGGCAATCTGTGTGAAATGCCTGAGCTGTTCTTCATCTGAAAGCTCAGAAAGATCGCTGCCGCATATTTCGTAAACATCATAGGTATATTTACTGCAATCAAGAATCCCGTATTCCCCCATCGCCGTACGCCAGCCTGAATACCTGTTATAAGCCGATGAGGGGGATCTTGTTAAACCTATGTAATATACCGGTGACTTCTGCACCTCAAACAAATGTACTGCCGCTTCATGAGCGCCGGCTACATTGTCCATCGAAACTGAACTTGCATTAACCCCTGGCAGATTCCTGTCAATAAGAACGACGTTTACTCCGCCTTCTATATGCTTATTGATAATATCCTCACAACCCTTTCCCTCAAAAGGCATTACAATAACACCTTTAATATTTTCCGCCAGATGATTCATTGCCTCTATGTAGGCATCGTACGACCTGTGGGCATCAACTACCAGACATTCTATGTCACTTTCAGCCAGATACTGATTGATTCCCCTGGTAAAAGCCAAGGACATTGAATCGTGGTCCCAGCGAATATAGGAGATCACCAACCTTTTCGTGCCGCCTTGAATAACTATGGGCCCGTGAGCGCGTTTGCCGTCAATCTTGATCAGATTTCGATTACCAAGCTCCTCGAGGGCAAACATGACAGTCCGGTAATCAACATCAAAATCCTTTACCATCTGTGAAACTGACGGCAGACGCTGACCTTCAACATACACTCCTGACATTATGCTGTTTGAAAGATACTGCGATATCTGCTGATACAGCGGCTTAGCCTTCCCTTTACGCCTATCTAACTGAATAACACTCACAAATCAAACACTTTCGATTAAAACATTCAACTATTTGTTTATTCTAATTATAGCCTTCACAGCAGCACGTATCAACTAAAATCTATTTTTTTTCATAATTTCAAGAATTTTATTCATGTTTACTTGAATTATATACAAAAAAAAAGTGCGATTGCCAATGCGGGGTGGTACACCCATGCACACATGTTTATCTCATTGAAAAACAGTCACTTATGACTTCAGCAACATAATTTGCGTTTTCGGGTAGATTAACTATAATTCAGCTCTTGTTTTATGAAAAATCACACCTTTGTTAAGCATTATGAGCAGAAAAACAGGTCCCAAAATATCGACATTATCAACTTTTCTGTGAGATTTATGTGAAAGCTGCGATACTTGCGCCGGCTTTTCCGGCCGGATACGACAACCCAGTCTCAAATCACTTGCAGAGATGGATATTGACGAAAAAGATAAAAAGACTATTGGGTTAACTTGTGATAGAGCAAATGCAACTAAATCTGCGGTTTTATAATGGTCTCACGGCCGCTTAACAACGACAGATATTTTTTCCTGTTTCGCCCGGCTCAAAGAGATGTATTCTGGAAGTATCAAAGTAAACATCGATAATCTCGTCAACTGCTATTTTGGTATGCGGGTCAAGATTAGCTATGAATCTCACTGAGGCTGTTGTGTCGAAATAAACATCCTTGCGGTCGCCCAATGGTTCTATGACTTTCGCGGCGGCTTTAATCGGGCTCAAGTGAGAGCTTTTATCCGGATCGCAGTATATGTGTTCGGGCCTGATTCCAAGAGTTACAGACTTGCCGTCGTACTCTTTGCCGATTTTGACCGCATCGGGTATTTCAATACTGCCCGAGGGTGAAACAAAGCTGAATCTGCCGTCTTTAAATTCAATTTTGCCGTCAAAAAAGTTCATAGGCGGAGTTCCGAGAAAACCCGCTACAAAACGGTTAACAGGATTATCATATACCTTCATAGGGGCATCGACCTGTTGAATCTCGCCATTGTACATGACGCAGATACGGTCTCCAAGGGTCATTGCCTCTGCCTGGTCATGGGTTACGTATATTGAGGTTGTCTGGAGCCTTTGGTGGAGTGCCTTGAGCTCGGCTCGTGTTGTTACCCTTAGTTTGGCGTCGAGATTGCTCAACGGCTCATCAAAGAGGAATGCCTTTGGGTTTCGCACAATAGCTCTGCCCAGTGCCACCCGCTGGCGCTGTCCGCCGGAAAGTGCCTTGGGTTTGCGTTTGAGCAGTTCTTTTATTCCAAGCATATCAGCCGCCTGGTCAACACGTTTTTGTATTTCATCCTTAGGGTATTTGCGAAGTTTAAGCCCGAAAGCCATGTTTTGAAACACGGTCATGTGGGGATACAGGGCGTAATTCTGAAAAACCATGGCGATGTCGCGGTCTTTTGGCGGGATATCATTAACCACCCTGTCTGCGATACTTAGTTTGCCAAAGGTGACGTCTTCAAGGCCGGCAATCATTCGCAGTGTTGTGCTCTTTCCGCAGCCGGAAGGGCCGACGATAACCATAAACTCCTTGTCTTTTATATTTAGGTCGGCATCTTTAACTGCCTCGACGCCTCCATCGTAAACTTTAGAAACTTTCTCTAATAAAACCTGTGCCATAAATACCTCGCTTTTTTAATTATTGGCAGAGATGGTAATACATCTTTAAAATAGTAAGTTTAAAAACTCTTTTGTCCAAAAAATACTTGTCAATCATTCTAAATAAC
The DNA here is from genome assembly GCF_001999965.1 of Limihaloglobus sulfuriphilus. GTDB lineage: Bacteria > Planctomycetota > Phycisphaerae > Sedimentisphaerales > Sedimentisphaeraceae > Limihaloglobus > Limihaloglobus sulfuriphilus. Next base: position 2,389,506 of record NZ_CP019646.1, read on the forward strand.
AGGCAAATTGAGATTTGCTCAAGCTGACTTTTCGTTAGCTTTGAAAATTTCAGCCAGCTCAATAGCCGCCGGTTTTGGATTTCCTTCGAAATCAACAATAGAAGTGTTTGCGGTGCATGGGAAACAGTCATGCCCCATCCAGACGATGAATCCGCCGCATTTTGGAAATCTATTCTTACAGCTCGCCGCGGCAACCGCAAGCGCTTTGGCCTGACGCTGCTGCGACCATTCTACATATTCAACCAGACTTTCAGGTTCGCGGCCGTTTTCGTCAATGAATTGTTTCCACTCAACCCACCAGCCTGTACGCCGCCAGAGCGGGTTTTCCGTGCTTGTCGGCATGGGGTTCTGGCCGCCTTTGTATTTCTCGATTATATCTGCCGAAGAAGCGCCCGGACAGCCGGTTTCCGATCTCAAAAGTGAATCGTCATCGTTCCAGTACTGCTGCCACTGCTCAAAAGTACCGGGCAGTTTCCACGGACCGTGAACGTCCCAGTGCAGACCCTTGCCGTAATTCTTTTCATTGGCGAAAAATTTAGGCCCCAGCGGTGAGGTCGCCGCGAAACGCCTGTTGGGGTCATACTTCATAACTGTTTTGTTGAGCTCATTTAGAAGTTTATGTGAGTTGGAAGCGGGGATAAGCTCATTCTTACTGCCGGAAAGCTCGTTGCCGCCGCACCACATAAGCAGTGAAACATGATGTTTACGCCTTTGTATGTAGGACTTTGCGACGCTGATCATCTCTTCGGCATAATCCTCATCGTCGGGTGGATAGTTCTCTATCCCTGAAGAAGAGATGGGAAATTCCTGCCAGACCATTATTCCAAGTTCGTCGCATATCTCATAGAAAATATCTTTTTCCAGTGGTGCCCCGCCCCAGACTCTGACAATGTTTACTCCAATTTCTTTATAGATTTCGAGCCTTTTACGGTATTCGTGCCCGGCAGTCTCTACGTAGTTTTGATGTATTGGCGTCCAGTTTATGCCCTGCATGAAAAGGTCTCTGCCGTTTATGCAGCATATCCACGGATCTGCTGCTGCCGGCGCGTCCAGGCAGTTTTTCCACTGGACATTTTTGAATCCGACGCGTCTTTCTATTTTATCGTGCAGGCAACCGTTTGCGTCGCATAATTTTATCTCAAGATTGTAAAGCGGCTGCTGGCCGTGTCCGTTAGGGTACCAGGGTTTTGCTTGAATCTTTTCGAATGAGAAAGATACACCGTTTTGGGAGATTTGTTTAGTTTCTTCTGCGACAGTGCGGTCCTCTTGGGTAAGTTTTACGGCTGCTATGAATTGGTCGCAATTTTGCGCAGTAAGTTTGATATCAAGTTGGCCGGAATCAGTATCTGTATCGTAAGAGCTCTCTAAATCGGACGATACAATAAAAGGCCCGTCTATTTCTTCTATATAGATATCGCCCGAGATTCCAATTTGAACCATCCTGCATGTCCAGTCCCATGAGTAGTTGTACCTGGGTTTGAAATCTCTCATTTGAGAAGTAAAGCCGAGCTGACCCAGCCAGCGCGGGATGTCCTGGAATACTATCCGCAGTACATTTTTGTCATTCTTTAGATGGGGCGTAAGTTCAATATTGTGAGGGATATGCGAGTTTTTAAAAGAGTAAATTTCCTTCTTGTTCAGAAATATAGAGCCGCAGTAATCCAGCCCTCTGCATACAAGCCTGTACTCTTTTTCGCAGGATATCCAATTATCGGGAATGGTCGTCTCATAGATCCAGTGGCGGTTTTCGACCCATTCACATTTGAACGAGTTAAGACCGTGATTCCAATCTTCTATAAGTCCGGCGTCTAAAAGGGTTTTCTGAACAGAGCCCGGAACTTTCGCGGGCATGGGTGGTGTTTCTGCGTTTACAGCGTCCTGCACTTCCAGTCCGGATTCTCTTCGCCACTCATGGGGTTTAAAGCCTGCGAGCTGCCACTTGAGATTTCCAAGGCTGCGGATGTTTCTCATTGAGTATTCCTTATTTATATTGAAATCGTATATCAAAAATAATGCTGTATCAAATTTATTGTTTACTCGTATAACAAAATTTTAAAATTTCAGCAAGCAAAAAAAATATTTTAACTCTAAAGAAAAAAATGATAGTTTTGTGACAGAATTACACGTTATTTATATCTGTATCTTTAAAGTCCTCATATGAAAAGTTTTACAGACACAAACCCTGTCGCGTCAGTGCCTGTATTTGCTTTTGAGGCAGTTTAAAATACAGTCTTTCAATTATAAATTTCGTTTTTTGGCTTGACATCAGCAAGGGTCTAAAGTAGATTGATACTCGAGTATCATAAATAGTAGATATAAGAGAGAGCGATTATTGGTAACGGTTAATGACATAAGCAAGGCTTGTAATGTTTCGCGGATAACAGTTATCCGGGCGCTGAACAACCATGAATCTGTGGCTGAAAAGACCAGAAAAAGGGTTGTTAACGTATCCCGTCAGCTCGGATATGCTCCTAATGCGATAGCTAAGCAGCTGCAAAGCGGCCGGAGCAGGACAATTGCTGTTGTTTTGAATAAATGTGTAACCGCCCATATTGGTAAGATGCTTGAGGGTGTTCAAAGAGAGCTCAGTGAAAATGGCTATGACAGCTTGACTTATGAATGGGGCCAGCTCAGAGACGGGAGTGTGCCTCTTGCTAGAAAAATAGCACAGAACAGGGTTGAGGGCGTTGTTATGATACAGTGGTCTCATGATTATGAGATTGATTTTTTCGCTGAGCTTGCCCGTTATAAAATCTGCGTGATTGCTATAGACCGCGAAGCTGATTACGGCGGGGTTAAGTGTGTTGTTTATGATGATCAGCAGGGTGCAAAACTTGCCATAGACTATCTGGTTTCAATGGGCCACACAGAAATTGGTCACATTGGCGGACTCCCGGAACACAGCTCGGCAAAAGAGCGTCTTATGGGTTTTTACGTTTCTATGGCCGCTCACAACCTGCCTGTGAGGTCGGACTGGGTGATCCAGGGTGACTACAGGTACCAGGGAGCAGTTAATACCGTAGAGAGATTCTTTGAACAGAATAGAGATAATCTGCCGACAGCGATTTTTGCCGGCAGTGATGTAATCGGAGCAACTATTATACAGGCGGCACAGAGAAGAGGCATTCGCGTTCCTGATGATATTTCTATCGTGGGGTTTTGTGACGAAGTATTCGCTGAATTTCTGACGCCCGCACTCACTACTATCCGCCAGCATCCCTATGAAGTTTCCAAAAAGGGAGCTGAGATGATAGTGGGTATGATAGAGGCCAAGTACAGCGGGGAAGAATTTATCTGCCCCAAAAAAACCGTCACACCTGTTAGTTTTGTAGAGAGAGACTCGGTTCGAAGGCTGAGCCGTTAACTTAAATTTTTGTTGTACGGAGGTATAATAATGAAGCAATTTATAGTTGTAGTATTCTTTATTTCGTTTTTTGCCCTTATTTTTCCCGCAGCGGCTGTTTTGCCGGAACCGATAATTTACCTGCCTTTTGACGCGGACTGGGCAAATGCCGGTTCTGCCGGCTATGAAGAGCCTGTAGTTACAGAGCAAAACGGTATTTCGCCACAGCTGAATTATAAGGGCGGAATTATTGGCGGCTGTCTTGACCAGAGCGGTTTTCCTGCGAGCGGTCACCCTGTTTTAGATGAAAATTTACAGCCGGGCCAGGTGATTTTCGGCACATCGGACGATCAGGATACACCCATGGAGATGGCGATGGACGATATGGTGTCTTTTACCATTGTCGGCTGGTTCAAAGGAAAGATTGGCAGCGGCTCGGGCGCCAGACTGATTGCCCGGCCTTATGATGAAGCAAACCCGGAAAGCAACAACTTTCAGCTGCTTGCCGACCGTTATTACAGCGGCAAGATGGAGCTTATCGTCAACGGCAACAGCTCAACTCAAATGCAGGAAAGTTTTTATGACAACAGCCCGAATGAGTGGACTTTCTTTGCTGTTACCTATGACGGAACAAGTTCTTTTAACAATGTTCAATGGTTCAAAGGATATGATGACGGAACAAACGAAGTAATACAGTCCAGCGGTTTCTGCAGCCTGTATTCCGGTACGTCAACCCACGGAAAGCACTGCCGCATACATATAGGTAACAGCGGTGATTCCGGGGCGTGGCCATTCAGCGGAATGCTCGATGAGATTCGCGTCTATGCCAGCTATACAGATACCAGCGGAGTTTTGAGCCTTGAACAGCTTGAGGCGATTAAATCCCTGGCTAACGAACCCAAGTGCGGAGACGATGAACATCCCTATCCCGCAGGCGATTTTAATGGCGATTGTGTCGTTGGATTTGAAGATCTTCGCATTTTATGCGATAATTGGCTCATGGCCACAAATTTCGACCTTCCAGAATAATATAAACGGAGTTTAGTATGATTTTAAAAAGAAAAAAAGCGTTTACTCTTATAGAGCTGCTTGTAGTTATATCGATAATAGCTCTGTTGATGGCGATTATCATGCCGGCGCTGAATAAGGCGCGGGCCCAGGCACGAAAGGTTGTCTGCGGTTCTAATTTCAGGCAGCTGGGCAGTGTGTATCATATGTATGCCAATGATCACAGGCAATGGATACCGCGGTTTGTGCCCAAGTCGCAGCAGGACAAGACGTTTACGCTCGGCAAAGAGGTATCAAATGTTTTGCCGTATGCTCTTTCTGATCCAATGTATCAGCTTCTTCGCAACAGCTACAAGCTCAAGCCGGAATTTCTTGTCTGTCCGACAAAGATAAAGTCGAGAGGAACCGATGTTACCTATTTCCGCAAAGACGGCGAGATTGAGCTTGGAGATCCGGAAGGCGGATACTGGATGCCTTATCGGTGGATTGGAATTGCCAGGCTTAACGGCCTTGTAAATATGACAAACACGATTCCCAAAACAGTAGAGGAGTCAGCGGCCAGGATAGATGATCCGTCCTGGAAACTGCTGGCGGCAGATGAGAACGTTGTGTGGAATATGAATCTTGAGTTCCACCGCACACGCCTTGCACACAGAGGAAGAGGCGGTCTGCCCGAAGGTGCCAACCGTCTGCACGTTGACGGTTCAGTTAACTGGGTAAACACATCTATGATGGCGGCGGACGATAAGCCGCTGGATACAGCCGACGGTTACCCGACCGGCGTAGATCCCTCTAAGTCTCCCCCGAGGTATGACCACAGGGGCGATTATACAAGAATGTACTACTGGTAGTTTCAGCGTTTGGTTTGATAAAAATAACATTGTCTTTTTTGAGGTTATAACATGAAAAAGCTAACATTTACAATTATTTTATCTTTGATATTTACAGCTGCTGCTTTAGAGGCAGGCCAGCTGTTGTGGCATCTGCCTTTTGATGTTGATACGGCCGAGGCTGTGAGCGGCGAATTGGCCCGCGAGGTCAAGACTAACGACAATGCCGTATCGCCATATAACAAACAGGCACCGGGTATCGGCCCTGTCGGCGTTAACGGCAAAGGACGCTGCCTTGATATGAGTGTCAGCATGGCGCAGATGGGCTCGGGCGATGGTTCAAATTACGGCGGCTGGGTTACTTATGGTGCTAACGATGTCGGCGGCGGCAACGTGGACGATGTCTTTAACGGTTTGCAGTCGTTTACACTTATGGGATGGATAAATACCGGCGATCCGAACATCACTCCTGCCGAAAACGCAAGGATTCTGCTCCGTGATGACAATGCCAACGGTTTGACTGTCCTGCTCAATGAGGGCGGCAGGCTTAAGGTCGCTGTCAACGGAAACTGGCACGCGATGCCGTATGCCGCGAGCTATCCGTTTGACTGTACTGATAAGTGGGTATTTGTCGCCATCACTTACGACGGCACAGCTTCTGCGGGCAATCTGAAGTTTTACAGAGGTTTTAAGGATACCGCATCTGTAACACTTGAAGATACCGGCGACATACCTGCCGGCGCTCTTGCCTCTAATGACAGGCAGCTGGTGATCGGAAACAACGGCGGAATGAACGATACTGCCGACAAAGGCTTTAAAGGCCTTATAGACGAATTGCGGCTTTACGGCAGTTACTCTGACGCAACAGGTGTTTTAAGTTCATCGGAAATAACTAATTACAAGAATCAGGACGTAGAGAAGCCCTGGCAGGATACGCCGATTGCCGACCCGCTTTGGCACCTGCCCTTTGATGCTGATATGTCAGACATTATCAGCGGAGAGACCCCTTCTCTGGTACTGACAAACCCCTCTGCTCCGGCACCTTATAACGAGCAGCCGCCGGTTGTTACAGCCGAGGCGGGCGTAAGGTACAAAGGCGGCGCCCTTGACCTTCGCAACACCATGGCTTTTATGGGTGCTGTCAGCGGCGAAAACTGCTACGGCGGCGCAGTGCGTTACGGAACGAAAGATTCCGGCAGCGGCGCGGTAGATGATGTTTTGAGTGATTTAAAATCATTTACGCTCATGGGCTGGCTCAATACAGGCGACCCTTTGGTGAGCCTGAGCGGAATGAGCAGCCCGGCAAGGCTTTGTCTGCGTGAGGATTACGCCAACACGTTCGCCGTAACTATGAATAACGGCGGCAGGCTCGGCATCGCTGTCAATGGGCAATGGAAAATACTGCCTTATTCGAATACATATCCCTATACCTGTACGGACGAGTGGGTATATTTCGCAATCACATACGACAGCACCGCAGCGGATAATAATCTAAAATTCTACAGCGCACGCAGAAATGACGGCTATCCTGTAATGGAATATGCCGCGAATTTTAATCAGGGCCCGATAAGTTATTCAGAACGTCAGTTTGTCGTGGGCAACAACGGTTCGGAATCCACATCTGCCGACAAAGGTTTCAAGGGCCTTATGGACGAGCTGCGTCTTTTCGGCAGTTATGATGACGGCAGCGGTGCTTTGCCGCCGACGGCAATAGCCCAGTTCAAACAGGATGACTGGAACGTTAAGTGCGGTGATTACGGCTTTATGCCGCCGGAAGGTGACATAAACGGCGACTGTATTGTTGACGCGGCAGACTTTGCTGAAATGGCCGCTGTATGGCTGATGGATAACAGGCCGCAGTAATATTTGTATAATGACTGTCCGACGGCAGTTAATAGTGGTATCAATATAATTCAGTTTAATTAGGAGAAAAATCATGAGAAAGTACCAAATTATTGTAATCGCATTGATGATGGTTTCATACGCCGGTGCCGCGGAGCTTCTGTGGTATCTGCCCTACGATGCAAACATGAATGAAGCGGTAAACGGCGAGGCGCCAACCCAGGTTAACGCAAACCCGCTTGCGGATGAGCCTTACGCAAGCACAGCGCCCTCTCTGAGTGCCGGGCTGACCAGCGGCGGCTCCGGAGCGGAAAGCGGCAACGCGCTTGATATGAGAGATACCATGGCAAACATGGGTCAAACCACTCCAACTAACTATGGCGGCTGGGTAAGATACGGCTCTCCCGAAAATAAATCCTCGATGGAACTATCGATGAAGGGTTTAAGCTCATTTACAGTGATGGGCTGGCTCAACACAAAGGATTCGTCAATTGCCATCGGCAATAATACGCGGGTTTTTGCAAGCTCTGACAACAGTTTCTCCCTTTTGTTCAATAATGGCTCAGTGCCGGGAAGGATGCAATTTGCTTTAGAAGGCAACTGGTATAACTCTGGATATGCTGTGACAAATTGGGGCCTGGCAGATGAATGGGTTTTCTTTGCCGCTTCCTATGACGGCACAACCAGTACTGAAAACCTGAAGTATTATATGGGCGGGCTTGACACAAATGATGTTGAACTGGTAGTTACGCTTGACAGCAATGTCGGCACTTTCAATTATTCCGGTGATTGGTTTGTTGTCGGCAATAATGGAGCTGATAACACAGCCGCTGACAAGGGTTTCAAAGGTCTCATCGATGAGCTGCGTATGTTCGGAAGCACTGCTGACGCTTCGGGCGCACTCGATGCGGCGGATATAACTCTGTATAAAAATGATGTCTTTACCGCTGTTCCCGAACCAGCAACCATCGGGCTGCTGGCGATTGGCGGGCTGGCATTTGTTCGCCGCAAAAAGTAACAAACTTTAAATAACCATAAATCTACTTTATATAACAAAGAGGGGGAAGGGAAACACAACGTTCTCTTCCCCCTTATGATAAACTATGAGCAACAGCAGCAATAAAATCAGACAGACAGTTCTCTGTGCGTTATTTATATCCGCACTGACGGCGAAGGCACAATTTCGCAGTTATGAAATTTATCAGCCCCAGGTAACACGAGGCTTTATCGTGGATACATCGCAGAACGAGCTGAAATATAACCACTGCACATCTATACAGCGATACCGCGGCAGGTTTTACTGCTTCTGGAATGCAAATACGGTTTATAAAGAGGGTGAGCCGGGCCAGCTTCTTTACATGGCAACCAGTCTTGACGGTATGAACTGGTCAGAACCTGTTAACTGGACTCCGGACAACGGCAGAAAGCAGTGGCAGCCGTGCACGATCAATATTGATGATGAGAGTCTGTGGGTGTTCTGGCAGGAGACCGGCGGGCCGTTCTGGTTTTCTAAACTGACAGATCCCGAGGGTGCCTGGACACACCGAATGATCTTTACAAAGACCATGATGCCCGATGGGCTTGAGTATAACCCCGCCGCCACACAGGATCCGCTTCGCCTTTCAAACGGGCGTATCTGCCAGACAGTTACCTGGGTTCAGATATCCGGCGGGCCGAATAAATTTTCCGGTATTGTTTATACGAATAACGGCGGTCAGAGCTTCAATATGGACACGAGCTCATTTGTCTGGGATCCGATTGATGGAACTAAATCTTTCGAATCTATGCTGGTCGAACAGTATGATGGCAATATCAGGATGTTTATCCGCAATTTAGACCGGACAAGTCAGCAGGACGAGCTTTTTATGACTTCTCTGGGCGATGAAAACGCGGAGAATTTTTACTCTCCGGCACAGTTCAGCAAGACACGTACAGTATCGAGCAGGTGTTGGGTGAAAACTATCGGCCAACGCAAAATCATGCTGCTCAACGACAGTGCAAACGGAACACCAGAGCTTGCCGGTCATGACCGCAAGAATATAGCGATGTTTTTCAGCCGCAGCGGGATGGACGATTTCGCCGCCGGTGTACCGGTAGTAGATTATGAGCCGGAGCTGGCGTATCCCCAGGCAGTTGAGCACGATAACAAGCTGTATTTTACATACAGCCACGAAAACTCGAAAAATATCCGGTGGGGAATTGTAGATCCCCTGCCGGCGGACGATAAGTACTATATCTTTCCAAGAGGAACCGACAGGCGTCTGACCGACCATGATGACGGGCCGGTTGAAGTCAGGGTTGAGAAGTTTAATCTTAACGGTGATTCAATGCTAAGGTTCTACGGTAATGCCTCGGCCGGTGTAGATATTGATATCTGTGAACCGCAGAATGATGTGCTGAAAATACGCCTGCCGGTCTTTCTTGAAAGTACGCCTGCGGATAAACGAATGAGACTGCTCTGTGTCGGTGACGGAGAGGTGCAGCTTGGGTATGATGCGGCGACGCCGTACAGATATCAGGTTTTGATTGATGATACATGGTATGACGCAGGAGCGTTTGATCCGGCTAAATGGAATGATATTCTGCTGATTATCAGCTCAAACGGAGTCGCGACACAGAATATGGGTTCTGCTCTCTATCATCCCGCTCCATCAGGTTTCAATGGCCGTGTTTATATAGGTGACGGATATCCGGAAGAGTTTCTTGATGAGACAAGCCGTTTTATCGTAAACATCGAGCGGTTTGGAAGTTTAGTAGAAGCCGCGTCAGAATCTGGATTCTGCGGCGACAATGAACATCCGATAATCAGTCCAGACCTGAATTATGACTGTATTATAGATTTGTATGATTTTAGTATCATGGCCAAATCATGGCTGAAAGACGCTGATAAGTAATATACGAGATTTATTATAAGACAATAAGAAAGGCAGAAAATATATAGAATGCAGCGAATTGTATTTTTAGCTCTAATGTGTGATTGTTTAGTTCAATCTGCGGTATTTGGTTCCTGGCGTACTTATGAAGTTTATCAGCCTGTGATTGAACGTCTTTCTGTATCTGACTCCGCCGGGGGTGAGCTGCTTTACAATCACGGTACTGCGATTGCATGGTATCAGAATAGATGGTTCTATTTATGGAACGCCAATGAGCTTCCGGGTGAGGCAAAGCCGAACCAGCTTATTTATCAGTCCACAAGCCGTGACGGCCAAGACTGGAGTGAACCATCTCCTGCGTTTGCGAGCAGCAGCAACAGCATTTTGCCTGTTACTCCGGACGGCGGAACGCAGTGGCAGCCGGCTGTTGGTGTTGTCGATGATGAGTTATGGGTTTTTTGGAATCAATGGGGTTCTGAAGAAGTTCGCGGCAGTTTCTTCTCTCGCCTTGACAGTCCCGATGGAAAATGGCAGACCAACCGGCTCAAGTGGGGGGTAAATGTTTCAGGTCCCAAAGAGGTTGAGGGTTGGCGGATTTACCCGTCTCAAAATTTGTATCGTTTGCGTAACGGTCGGATTTTGGTGTCGGTTATTATGATAGATCAAAGCGGCCCTGCCGGGGATGCCCCCGAGGGGGTTGAAGGCTGGTGGGCTTTAGAAAAACGCAACAGTGTGCTTTATACAGATGACGGCGGAAAGACCTGGCGTGTTTCTGCAGGCTGGACGCTTCCGGATGAATCATGGACAGGTTGGGAGCCGACAATGTGGGAGCAAAGCGACGGGAGTGTTCGAATGTTTGCCCGCCATAACGTTCATCCGAAATATGTTCAGGGGGCCGGCCTGCCTCCTTCTCAAACTTTGACCGTATCGGTAAGCCATGACAGTGGAGAGACCTGGTCTAAAGGAGAGCTGGTTCCGTTAGACTCGACAGTTTCTATGATGCATGTAATTCCCCAGGACGGCCGTGGAATATGGCAAACTCCAGCGGCAGACGATGATCTGGGCGGGCGGCGTTATTTCATGGTTCATAATGATGTTTCAGAGCCCGGCTGGGGCATAGCCAGAAAAAATATAACACTATACTTTAAGCGGGGAGACGGCTTTGAGTTTACTGCCGGTGTAGGCCTGACCGATCACGAACGTCTTGTTTCCTATCCTCGGCTATGGTCCCGCGGCGATGCTCTGTACATGTCTTATACCAGGGGCCCTGCCTATGGCAGTTCCGCGAGATTAGCACGTATCTCACCTCTGCCCGACCCGAAAAAATATTATATACTGCCCCGTAATAACATGCCCGCAAGCCCTCGCCCTGAGATAAATGATTCTAATCTATGCTTTGAAGGCCGCCAACATGTTGAAGCAATGAGCAGTCTAAATTTTAATGATAACGGCATGTCCCTGGGTGCGTTTGTTAATATGATTGAGGGTGACGTGTTGATTGATACACGCGGTTCGGGCGGCGGCTTTGTGTTTATGCTCGTTAACGGTGAAGGCGGTCTTTTGTACCCTCGTCTTTTATTCGATGGTTACGGAGGCGCCGGCCCTCGTTCATCGCTTGGATTAAAAAGAAGTGAGTGGGCTTATACCGGTTTCACCTTAGACGCTGATGCGGTTGAAGTTACTTTCTATGTTAACGGCCGGCAGGAGAGGCTGCCTGTAGATATAGGCGGCCCGGTTCCTTCATTGAGCGGATCGCGGGCGTATGTTGGCAATAGCCGGCCGGGCAGTGAATTGCAGGGTATGGTTGGGCGTATGCGTTTTATGTCAATATATGATGGAATGGCACTTGATGCTTCCGGGCATACCTGGCTGTGTGGTCAGTTTAAAGACGAGCCTGGTATTATTGACGCTTCCGAAGGTGCAGAGCCGCAAGCTGAGCCTGTACTTGTATTAGACCCCGCAAACACAGTCGATTTTGAAAATAATTTTCAGCTTCCGCAGGATCTGAAAGATTTGGGGGTTAGTTGTGAAATCGAGAGCGGTGTTGAGCTGCTCACATTTTCAGGAGCCGGCTCTGCCGGAGTTGAGCTGGACGAAAATCATCGCTCAAAAGGCGATGCAGTAGAACTAAAAATGAATTTTCGAATCGAAAGCGAAGAACCCGTTACCCTATTAACCATTGGTGATGCAGTTAGTCCTGCACGCATACATGCCATACCCTCCGGCTCTTTAATGGATATTCTAATTACAAGTTCCAAAGGGTCGAAACTTATCGGTACTGTAACTAAAAACAGCTGGAATGAGATATTTGTTTTCAGCAGTGATGATATCACTCGTGTGCGAATTTCTGATGGAGAATGGAAAGAGGCGTCTCACGAACCTCGCGGCAGCTGGGTGTATATCGGCGAGGGTTTTCCAGGGGAACGCCCCTCTAAAACGGGAAAGTTTTCAGTAAAGGTCAATTCAATATTGTCCAGGGTTAACTAAAGGATAAACAGATTTTATGAAGACAATGGAAACAACGGCGGCACGGGATTTATCTAAATTCATAGTGCCTTCAATTAAATCTTTTGAAAAGCACCATGGCAGTTTTGCTTTTAAGGCTAAAATATTGTTTTACGCGGACAGCAGTCATTATAAGACTGCGAAGAATCTGTGTAAGGTGTTTAAAGACATCTTTGGTCTGGAAGCTGAAGTTGTCTCATCAGAAGAATCTTCTCAGGCCGATATCGTACTGAAAACAGATTCTGCCGGCGGCAATCCCGAATCGTACAGCATTCTTGTCCGGCCGGAGATGATAACAATAAGCTCGCCGAGCGGCCGCGGATTGTTCTATGGCCTCAATACGCTGATTCAACTTATCGAACGGGACAAAAACGGTTCGGCATTTTCTGTGCCGTGTTGTAGAATCGAAGATCAGCCCGAATACCAATGGCGAGGCTTCATGCTTGATGTCTGCCGGCATTTCATGTCAATCGACTGTATAAAAAGATACATTGATATACTCTCATTTTACAAGTTCAACCGGCTTCATCTGCATCTTACAGAAGATCAGGGCTGGCGGATAGAAAGCCGCAAATACCCCCTTCTTACAGAAATTGGCGCTTACCGCGGCAAAAGTAATTACGGAGGTTATTATACTCTCGAGCAGCTCAGGGATATTATGGATTATGCCGCCGCAAGGTTTGTAACCGTAGTGCCGGAGATTGACCTGCCCGGGCATTGTCAGGCCGCATTGGCCGCCTATCCGGAGCTAAGCTGTACGGGCGGGCCGTTTGAAGTCTCAGAGAAAGTTCATGTCATACATGAAGAGGCTTTTTGCGCAGGCAATGAGAAATGTTTTGAATTTCTTCAGGATGTCTTTGGTGAGATAATAGATGCCCTTGAGCCGAAATATATACATATCGGAGCGGATGAGTGTCTGAAAAACCGCTGGAAGGCCTGTTCCAGATGTCAGCAGAGAATTAAAGATGAGGTACTTGCGGACGAAAATGAGCTTCAGGCGTATTTTGTAAGGCGTATAGCTTCTTTTCTGAAGTCAAAAGGCGTAACTGTCATCGGCTGGGAGGAAATCCTCGAAGGCGGCGGTGACAGAGATACGATTATACAGGTCTGGAAAGGCTGCCGCGAAGTTGCAAAAGAGTGTATCTCCAACGGCTACAGAGTGATCTTGTCACCGACCAGCAACTGTTACCTTGACTACGTGCCCGCCAGGATAGACCTGGAGAAGGCCTCTCAATTCGATCTGAATATAGCCGATTCGCCGGCAGAGAAAGAGCTTGTCCTTGGCGGCGAGGCGTGCATGTGGACAGAGGATACGCCGCAGGAAATACTCGATTCGAAGGTTTTTCCGCGGCTTCTGGCAATATGCGAATCGCTCTGGCACGGCGCCGCCGTGGAAAATTATCAAGAGTTTGCCAACAGGCTCAGAAGCCATTATAATGCTGTTTCAGAATACGGCATTGAGTATAATTGCAGTTTTCCAGAGTCATGAATAATTTTAATGTTAAAGATAAAGAGCTATGTATTTAAGAAAAATGTTTGCCGCGATAGCGTTAATTCTTGTTTTTACTGTAGTAATGCCATCAATGCTTGAAGCATCCCAATATGAAGTTTATCAGCCTCAGATAACAAAAGGCTTTGTCTATAACCCTGAATACGGCGAGCTTAAGTACAACCACGATTCGTCAATTGAGTATTTCCAGGGCAGGTTTTACGCCGCGTGGAACGGAAATACAAACTGGTGGGAAGGCAGGCCCGGGCAGAAGAATTACTGGGCGTTCAGTGATGACGGTATTCACTGGAGCGGATACAGGGAGTTTGAGGATACGCCGGTTTTCGGCTCGCCTTCGTGGCAGACAGAGTGGCAGCCAAATCTGCTCAACTATAAGGATAAAGAACTTTGGGCGCTCTGGACAAAGGCCGGAGGGTTTATCGTTTCAAAACTTACTGACCCTGCAGAGGGTTGGACTCACCGTGTAATTTTTGAGGTAATAGAATATGACGGGGCCGAGTATTTCATCTTCCCCAGCCAGGAATGCACGGTACTTGAAGACGGTTCGGTGCTGGTGCCGGTAATTCTCCGTGAGAAGTCGGATCTGCCCCAGGATCAGCGTAAATGGTTCTGCACGTTTTTGAAGTCTTCTGACGCGGGCGAAACATGGCAGTATTACCCGCAGGCCTTTGTAGCTCACCCGCATGGCCCTTATCATCGCAGCTGGGAGCCTATGGGGATCGTTCAGGATGATAAAAATGTCAGGATGTTTGTCCGCGATATGCACGGCGATCTTCTTGAGCCCGATAAGACCTTTTTCACGGCTCTGGGCAACAGGGGCGGAACTGCATTCGCAGACCCTGTTTACAGCGCTATCCGGACAGTCAGCAGCCGCATGTGGCTGGGAAATATCGGCAGCAGAAAGATAATGGTACAGCATGACAGCGCTGCAAACCGCAATACCGGCGACAGGATAAACATAGCCCTGTTTTCATCGAGAACAGGCAGGGATGATTTTGTCGCCGGCACAAGTATCATTGATGATGAGCTGGGTATATGCTATCCGCAGGCGGTGTTGAAAGATGAAGACCTCTACGTTGTCTATACAAGCGGCCACACTCCCAGAGCGATTAAAACCGCAAGGGTCAGCCCGGCGCCCCGCAATGATAAATACTACATAATGCCGCGGTCGCGGGATCGGGCCCTTACGTCAAACGATCTGCCGCGTTTTAACCCTTCGTTTATACGGATCGATCAGTATAACAGTTTTGATACCGGCGGGGATATTGACATAAAGGACGCATTTTCGTTTACATGTTGGCTTCGGCCCGACGGCGGCGAGGGTGTTCTGTATCAGCTAAGCGGCCCTGATGGAAGTAAATTTTTTGTTGAACAGGACAAACAAGGCAGTCTGTTTGTGAATTTTGCCGGCGAAAAGGTCAAAAGCAATGTATCTCTGCCCGCTGACGGCAGATGGAGTATGCTAAGCGGTATGTTTGACCTCAAAACGGGAACGGGTTGTCTGAAAGTCAACTGCGGCGAGGAAGCCGGCCTGAAATTCGACGCGGCCGATTTTGCCCGCGGTACATACAGGCTCGTGCTTGGTGATTTCCTCCGCGGAGCAGGTTTTGATTCCGCCGATATGAGGATTTACGAGAGCAGAATCACTGCCCAACAGGCAGAGGCGTATTTTTCACTAACGGCAAAGAGGCACGGCAGCAGCGGTACAACAGATATCGCTGCGGTGAAAGCCGCGTCTTTGGAGATATCGCCTCTTGATTATACGGCAAAACAGGACATTGCCAACGTTGTTCCCGGCGAGATTACATGCTATGCGGGACATAACGATATTGTATCCAGAGATGTAAATGACCTTGGTCAAAAGTCTGTGACAATTACCGGCTGGATACGGCAGAAGCCGCATAATAACGGCGTTATCTTCGATGCTCTTGATTCCGAGGGAGACGGAGGCTTCTCAATCCGGCATGATTTCTTCCCCAAAATATATGTGAGAATCGGCGATAAAGATTACCCCCTGGGACACCGTTACCGTGAAGGTGAACGGGTTTATATGAAGGGCTTCAATCAGCCGCTAAACGATGAGTATTACTTTTTTTGCGTGGTGATTGATAACAGTGAAAAAAAGATTCTATTTTGGGAAGATAATAAACTCTCCGATGAGCAGATAAACTTTGATGCGGAGAGCCTCAGCTCCGATGAGCCGGTGGCGTTTTTCAGGTACTGCGGAAAAGAAAGGGCGAAAAACCATTTTCCCTTTTACGGCGGAGTTTTTAACGTAAATGTGTATGACAGAAAATTGAGCGAGCCGGAAATACGTTTTGACCATAACAGGTTTGCCGATATGTTCGGCTTCGATGAATTGTCCGGAGACATCAAAGCCGCACCAGAGGCCAGATGGAGTGTTGGCGCAGATAACTATGATTCTTTACGGTTCATAGACTCAGAGGCTCCGGTTGCCGCGGGCGTAAAACACGAGGAATACATGGGCAGGCAGTGCCTGCTTCTCAGCGGCAGCAGCTCATGCGGCGTGGATATGGACGGTTTTGATCCGGATAAAAGCCGTATTGAAATGGACCTTCCCATCAGGATTGATTACCCGATTGTCAGTGAGGAACTGCGGATAATGTCCTTTGGAGACGACGGGCAGATAATCCTGGGCATGTTAAACGGCGATTCGGATAACCTGCATATCAGGATTGATGGCAAGTGGCACCGGGCTGCCGCGTTTGAGCTGGGAAAATGGTCGCAGATAAAACTTATATTTGAAGACGGCAAAGTCGCAATTAAAAACGGCGATTCCCGGAATGTGTTCGACACAGGCAGACTCACGCCGCGGCTGTATCTTGGCGACGGCTATCCGCACGGATATATCGCGCCGGCGGATAAATTCCGTCTTGACGTTGACGAGTTTGAATTAAAAGTACAATAACTATAACAGGAGCCTAAATTGGAATTTAAATCATTAAAGTTCCCCAAAGAGTTTATATTCGGCGCTTCTACCGCCGCGTATCAGATTGAAGGCGGGGCATACGAGGACGGCAAAGGACTGTCGATATGGGACACTTTCTGCAAGCAGCCCGGCCGCATACTCAACGGCGACACCGGAGATGAGGCCTGTGATTTTTACCACAGGTACAAAGACGACATAAAGATCATGAAAGAGATGGGGCTTGATTCTTTCCGGTTTTCTATATCATGGCCCAGAGTCTTTCCCGAGGGCACGGGAAAAGTAAACCAGAAGGGTCTTGATTTCTACAATTCGCTTGTTGACGAGCTTCGGGCGGCATCTATTGAGCCGTATCTCACTCTAAACCACTGGGATATGCCCCAGAGCCTCCAGGATCAGGGCGGCTGGCTTAATAAGGATACCGCGAAACATTTTGCGGATTATTCACGCTTTATGTGTGAAAATCTCTCTGACCGTGTGAAATTCTGGACAACCCACAATGAGCCTCACTGTGTGGCCTCGGCAGGGCATGTTGCCGGTATTTTCGCACCCGGCCATAAAGATATAAAGGAAGGCTTGCAGGTTACGCATAACCTGAATCTGGCCCACGGTCTGGCCGTACAGGCTATGCGTCAAAGCGGCTCTGCCGGGAATAAATATGGTATTGTGCTGGCGGTTTTCCCCTATTATCCGGCTACGGCTTCAATACATGACCATCGCGCAGCCCAGCGATGGGACGGTTATTTCAGCAGATGTTTCCTCGATCCTATATTCAAAGGCAGCTATCCGGAGGATATGGTAGAATATTTCGGCGATAAATTTCCCGAAGTCACTGAACAGGAGCTGTCCGTAATTTCAGAGCCGATTGACATGCTGGGCATAAACTGTTATTTCCGCAGAATTATTGAGAATGACCCCAAAAATGCGTTTATCGGCGGTCGGGAATTCAAGCCCCGTGATGCCGCATATACACAGATGGACTGGCCGATTTATCCGGAATGTCTCTTCGAGGTTTTATCCATGCTGGACAAAGACTACGATATTCCCGAACTCTATATAATCGAGAACGGCGCGGCATTTCATGACGAAGTATCACCTGACGGGAAAGTGCACGATGCCAGACGCACCAGATATCTTCATGCTCATATAGAACAGGCAAAACGGGCCGTAGAGCAGGGAATAAATCTCAAGGGGTATTTTGTCTGGTCGTTTCTTGATAATTTTGAATGGGCGCTGGGCTATTCCCGAAGATTCGGGATTGTCTATGTTGACTACCCGACGCAGAAAAGAATAGTCAAAGACAGCGGCAAATGGTATTCAGAGCTGCTAAGATACAATCAAAGCCTGCGAGACTGAATCATGAGTCATTTGTGCAAAAGTAAAAAATTGTTTTTTCCTGCGGCATTTCTGCTTATGTTTTTTTGCGGCTGCGGCGGCGATGACCCTGCCGCTGTTTCAGAAGAACTGAATATCTCGCAGGTGCTTAAGTCTGCCTGGAGGCAATTCAGTATTAAGGATACGGAAAGTTCCATTCAAAATTTCACTCACGTTCTTAACGATGAAAACGCCCGTGCAGACAAAAAGGTTCAGGCTCTATACGGGCTTGGCCTCTCATATAAGTTTGCAGCACCTAAACCGGATCTTGAGATGTCGCGAGAGTATTTCAATAGTATTCTTCAGGAGTATCCGGATGACGATTCTGTTCCATGGGTAATGCTTGAACTTGGGAATATAGCGGCAAAAACGGGCGAGAGAACAAAGGCCCGTTCGCTGTATCAGAGGGTAATCAGTGAAAAGAAAAATACTGATGCCGCAGACGAGGCTGTGCTGCGGCTTGCGCAAGTGTATTTTACAGACTACGATTCAGATGAAGATTATAAGGGTGTGGATATTCTCAAGCAATACCTCGAGGAAAAGCCGGACAATCCGCTTGCAAGGGTGATGCTGTTCCGTGTCGTTTACCGGCTCGGAGAAACCTATCAGAAATATATGGAATCCCTTCCGTATGCCGAGAGACTCGGAGAGATGAAAATGTTTGATCCCTTTAGATGGGGTCAGCAGTTCTGGTACCTTGGCCAGGTTTACCGGCTGATAGCCGGCAATGAAGAGCGGGCAGCCTATTGGTATCAAAAGATTTTAGACGAATGTGAGTTTGACCAGCGAAGGTATTCGAGCAGGCAGATGCTTGAAAAAATAAGAGAGGATTCTGAATAATGTTTAGAGTTTTCAAAATAATATGGCGGTTTACGGGCCTGATTTTTCTGTTAGTTTTCTTTTTATGGGCGGCCGTCTGGGTGTTTCTTGTCAGCAGCGGCGGCGGAGTGCCCGATGCCGCAGATAAAACTATAGTCAGGCTTGTGCACAGCGTTTCAGACGAAGGTGTTCAGGCGGCATTTGACAGTGCGGCTGCTGAATATGAAAAAATTAACCCCGATGTCAAGGTTGTAATCCAGAGTATCCCCGAAAAGGCTTACCTGCAGTGGACTAATGTTCAGCTTATAGGCGGCAAGGCTCCGGATATCATTCAGACACTTAATCGCGGCGACCAGATGTGGGAAATGCTGGCTACAAGATTTTTCCTGCCGCTGACCCCTCATGTCAATGAGATTAACCCGCATAACAAAGGTACAGACCTTGAAAATACCATCTGGCGGGATACCTATGTTGACGGTATGAAGGGAGGCTACTGGTTTCACCTGATGGAATATTACAGTGTGCCGCTGACTATAGAGCTAAGCCGGATTTTTTACAACAAGGATTTGTTCCGCCAGGTAAAAGGCGATGACCTGCCCCCGGAGAATTTTCAAGAATGGATGGATATTTGCAGACAGATAAAAGATTACTCGAAAGAGAATGATTTGCAGGTATCACCGCTGGCGACTTTTTATTCGCCGGCATCGCTTTACGGTTTCTTTAACAGCTATTTTCCAGTTATGACCGGCGGCATGATTGATGAATACGACAGGGGTTATAACGGGATTCCCGATGCGACGTTTATTTTGTTTGGTCTTATTAAAGGTGATTTTACCCTGGTCAATGAGCGTTTTGAAGCGGCACTGGCTCTGCTAAGAGAGCTCTCAGAAAATTTTCAGCCGGGTTTCGTTTCCGCTCAGTCATCACAGTCGCGTTTCATGTTTATACAGAACAAGGCGGCTATGATCAAGGGTTCGGTTAAAGATGCACGCATCTTCCAGGAAAACTGTAATTTTGAGGTAGGTGTCTTTGATTATCCGATACCGCGGCGGGATCACCCCGTTTACGGAAAATATGTAGCCGGTCCGGTTGCTGAGTCGCCTGTGGGCCAGTTCCATTTCGGCGTATCAAAGGTCAGCAAAAACCCTGAACTTGCGATTGATTTTTTGCGTTTTTTGAGCAGCCGCAGGATAAACGAAGAGTTTAATCAGTCGCTTGTCTGGTATCCGGTTATAAGCGGCGCCCGCCCTCACGATTTTCTCAAGGCGTTCAAACCTAACTATGAGGGTGTTTACCGTTATCCTCAGTTGTGGCAGGGAGGTAATGTCAAGCTGTGGTGGGATCAGTTCTATCCCCGGTATCTCGTGGGAGATCTATCGTTCGAGAATTTCATGAAAGAATATGAAAATATATGGCTGACAAAGGGTGTCAGGGATTTTATAAGACGAGATGTACTCTATGAAAATATGCTTTCTCAAAGTGAGTTCGGCCTGGCCCAGGCAAGGTCAAAGATAATCTTCCCGGAGGCCGGAGAGCTCGAAAAAGGCTCAATCGTCGGCGAGGGAACTTCTTATCAGCTTGGTATGGAAGTACTGAACCTCATGCAGCACGGAATAAGCAACAGAAGATACATCTGGAATAAACTTCAGCAGGAATACAACGTTGTCTCGGATGAGTAATGTTAACGGTTTAACGAGAATCAGAGTCTATGGTTAAAGAAAAATTTTCAAATAATATTCAGCGGATCAGCAAAGACTGGCGGGCTTACCTCTTTGTTCTTCCAAGTCTTCTGCTGGTGCTTGTCTTTTCGTATTTCCCCGCTTACAGTGCCATTTATCACTCTTTTTATGACTGGAACGGAGCGGATATTGAAAAATTCATCGGACTGGACAACTTTCGAAGGGCCTTTACTGATGGAGTTTTAGGCCGCTCATTTATCGTTATACTGATACTGGTTCTGGCGAATTTTGTAAAGATGGTTCCTTCGATTGCCGTTTCAGTAGTCATACACAGACTAAAAAGAGAAAACTGGCAATACCTCTACAGGGTACTCTTCGTAATACCGATGATTATACCTGGAATAGTGTGGCTTTTGATATGGAAATTTTTCTTTGACCCGACTTTCGGGATTCTCAACAAGGTTCTTGAGGTTACGGGTGTGATGTCTCTTCTGCAATGGATAGACTCACTGGCCGGCTGGGGATTGTTTGTTGAGGGTGTAGATCCTGCCTGGCTGAGCACGCCGCAGCTTATCGTGCCGGCGCTGATAATATGGGGTTTCCCGTGGGTTGGAGTTGTTGGAGTGCTGATATATCTGGCAGGGCTGTCTTCGATTGGGACGGAGGTATATGAGGCGGCGGAAATTGACGGGATAGGCTGGTTCAGGAAATTCCTTAATATAGAACTGCCGCTTATAATGACTCAGGTCAGGCTCAACGCGGCCCTTATGATTATCAATACTCTCAAAAGCTACGGGCTTGTCCTTGTGCTGCTCGGCGTCAGCGGAGGCCCCGCCGGCGCGGGTATGGTTCCCGGGCTGTATATGTTCAGAAAGGCCTTTGTTGACCAGGAGGCCGGCTATGCCTGCGCGATAGGCTTGCTGATATTTGCGCTGATACTGGTTTTAACATGGATAAACAATAAATATATGAGGGTTGATCATTAATGTACTCAATCGGAAAAAAGAAGCGGTCTTTCGTCTCGGAATCTGTTAAACACCTGTTTATATGGCTGATCCTGGGCTTTTCGTTATTTCCATTGTACATGGTATTTAATATAAGTTTCAAGGATAACACCCAGTTTTACAATCAGCCCTGGCTGCCGACACTGCCGCTGAATTTTGAGAACTGGGCCAAGGGCTGGGACAACATCGGCCAGACGATTGCAAACTCAATCTTTCTCTCGGTTTCTGCCACTGCGATGGCATTGGCTTTTGGTATAAGTGCGGCATATTTCTTCGCCAGATGCAAGATGCCCGGCTGGAAAATATTCTGGGCAATCTTTATGATCCTTATGCTCATGCCGGGAGTTGCGAATCTGATACCGCTGTTTTCTCTGCTAAAAAATCTAAACCTGCTCAACACGTATTTTGCCCTTATAATCCTGGGCACCTCAGGCGGGCAGGTCGTTACAATATACATCCTGCGTAATTTCATTGAAGAGATTCCCAAGGACCTTTTTGAGTCGGCACAGATGGACGGAGCAGGTCATCTTCAGCAGATTCTGCATATCGTTATACCTTTCAGCGGCTCAATCATATCAACCTTGGCAATACTTAGATTTATCTTTGAGTGGAACAGTTTCATTCTCCCTCTTGTAGTTCTTCGTGATGAGACGAGGCTGCCCATGGCAGTTAAGCTATATCAGATCGAGGGAGCTTATGTTCAGCAGTGGGGGCCTATGATGGCGTCTTACGCGATAGCGTCTATCCCGCTGATTCTTCTGTTCCTGTTCACTATGCAGTTTTTCATCAAGGGCCTCAGCTCTGGAGCGGTAAAGGGCTGATATATTTTTTATTTTTAATAAGCGGAGTTTTAGAATGTCTCAAATACCGGATGCCAGAAATATTCTCAATGGTTTTGATATCCCGGCAGGCGAAGGCTATGCCGACCAGCCGTATGTCGTAATAACAAAAGATGGCGACTGGCTTTGCGTCATAACTACCGGTGCGGGCGAAGAGGGCCAGTCCGGCCAGCATATCATATCAACGATAAGCAGTGATAAAGGCCGCAGCTGGAGCCTGCCCGTAAAGATTGAATCGCCGGAGGGACCGGAGGCGTCCTGGGCATTGCCGGTCATTGTGCCCTCGGGAAGGATCTATGTCTTCTATAATTACAACAAGGAAAACATTCGAAAGGTTGTATGTGATACAAACTTCCGAAAAGAAGGATATACCACGCGTGTTGATTCGCTTGGAGTGATGGCTTACAAGTATTCTGATGACAGCGGCAAAAGCTGGTCAGAACAGCGGTGGGAAATACCAATAAGAAAAATGAAATGCGATTATGAGAATCCCTACAAGGGTCAAATCCAGTTTTTCTGGGGCGTTGGCAAACCTATTGTGCATGACGGCGCGGTTTATATAGGATTTGCCAAAATTGAGCGTTTCGGCAAGGGATTTATGTACAAGAGCCAAGGCTGCTTCCTCAAGAGCAAAAATATTCTCACAGAAACCGAACCGGACAAAATAACATGGCAGACACTGCCGGACGGCGATTGTGGTTTGAAATCTCCCGTCGGGCCGGTCTCTGACGAGGCCAATCTGGCAGGACTTTCAGACGGCTCATTGTACTGCACATACAGAACTATTGACGGCCACCCCTGCCACGCATACAGCAGAGACGGCGGCCATACCTGGACAGGGCCGGAGTTTATGACATACACCCCCGGCGGCAGAAAGATTAAGCACCCCAGAGCCGCCAACTTTGTCTGGAGGTGCAGTAACGGCAAACTGCTTTACTGGTTCCACAATCACGGCATAACCGGCGGCAGATGGGCAGGTCCGAGACCGGATGCATACAGAGACAGAAACCCCGTATGGCTTTCTGCCGGCACTGAAAAAGACTCGCCCGAGGGCAAGGTCATTCACTGGAGTCAGCCGGAAATTGTTATCTATGATGATGATCCGTTAGTTAGAATGAGCTACCCGTCTCTAATTGAGGATAGCGGAAGTTTCTATCTGACAGAAACACAGAAAAAGACTGCCAGAGTGCACAAAATACCTGATTATATAATCGAAAAACTTTTCAGCCAGGACACTGTGAACCAACAGGCCAAAGACGGAGTAATACTTGAGCTTGAGGATTCCCGCGGCTTACGCGGCACGTTTGATATGCCGCCTCTGCCGGAATTTGGCGAATATAATTTCTCTCAACTTATGTACCCGACAAAAGACACCCGCGCCGGGTTCACCGTGGAATTTACCGCCGCTGTGAACTCGTTGCAGCCCGGGCAGATATTGCTTGATACGCGTTCGAAGGCTCAAATAGGTTTAACTGTAAGCGTAGGCGAGCAGGCTAATTACGTCTTTAGAATGTTCGACGGCAGAAACGCGGCGTATTGGAGCAGTGACCCGAATACCATACAGCAGGGCAAACAGCAGCATGTTGTAATTATCGTTGACGGCGGACCCAAAATAATAAGCTATATCATCGACGGCCGGCTAAACGACGGCGGCGAAGACCGGCAGTTCGGCTGGGGAAGATTTAACAAATACTTTTATAGCCTCAACCATTCTGATAAATTGAACATAAGTGAAAGTTCTGACTTAAAACTAACTCTGCTAAGGTTTTACAACCGGCATCTCCTCACCGGCGAGGCCGTCGGAAATTATAGGTCAGAACAAAAACGTATGTCCTAGTCAAGCGGCAATCAGACCACCCGCCTCATGAGACTTGTTAAACAATAATTATCCTTACCGTCCGGCGGTAAGGTTTCGAGGAACTGCACCCTTGAAAAAAATAGCTGGGGCAAGCTGGTGGTTCGTCAGGAGGCTTTCAATATCTGTTCTTTGACAATTTTGCCTTCTTCAGTGTTAGACTCAGGTTTCTTCCAGTTGCTGGGGAGAAGCTCGTCTATTTTGTGTCCCGGGTGGGTGCTCACTCTTCTCAGTACATCGTTGAAGTAGGCGAACGGGTCGTGGCCCATCAATTTACAGCTTGCTACCAGGCTGTAGATAATCGATGCTCGCCAGGCTCCGGCCTCACTTCCGGCAAACATATAGTTTTTTCGACCTATGACGACCATACGCAGTGTACGTTCGGCCAGATTGTTATCAATATCCAGAATTGGATCTTCCGTATATCTGCACAGAGCATCCCACTGGTTCAAAGCGTAGGTTACCGCCTTGCCTATCGGGGTCTTTGGCAGCACTTGAGCCTTGTATTCGTCAAGAAGGCTCTTTATTTCTTCGAGTATCGGCACAGCCTCTTTCTGTCGGGCTTCCAACAGCTGCTCATCGGAGTACTCTTCGCGTTTAGCCCTGCTTTCAATCGCATATAGCCTGCCCCATAATACCGTCATACGGGTACCCCTGAGGGGATCGTCATCTATAGCATACTCGAACTTTCTTCGCGCATGGGCGTTGCAGCCAATTTCCGTGGCCTTACCTTTATTAAAAAACTCATCATATCCGCTGTATGCATCGGCCTGAACCTTGCCGGCATAATCACCAAGGAATTCCAGCGGCCCTTGTCTTGATCTTGTGGGCGTAAAATCAAACACCACATTACTCTTATCATCAATATAGGTCCACAAATAACCGTTATAGGTGGAACCTTTACGTTTTCTGCTCTTTATTGGGATACGGGTGTCATCGGTATTAATCTTTGGAGACTCAAGAATCTTCCTGTGCATCCTTTTAACCAGGGGCTCCAGCAGATCAGCACATTTATCGACCCAACCACACATTGTGGATACATTTATATCAACACCATGCCGCTTGAGGATGCTTTCCAGTCTGTTCAAGGGTGCATGATCACAATACTTACTCGTTATTATATGAGCCAGCAGTCCCTCGCCGGCGATACCCTTGTCTATCGCCCTTGGGGGAAGCGGACCAATAGATATCTCTGATTCGCAAGCCTTGCAGCAAAATTTCTTCCTGACATACTCTTTGACGTAAAACGATGCCGGTGTTAAGCGGCGCTGAAAACAGGTCAGTAATGAGCGGGTCAAAATAGGTCATTTTGAAAGGAAGTTTTTGCCTTAGAGTCGTTATATTATCGATATTATCGAAAATATAACGGAGGTCTTTATGGCGAACTATCTAAAAATGACTAAAAGAAGTGTAATACAGACATTAAGAGAGCGTAACTGGTCTTGCAGGCGTATATCCAGAGAGCTTGGCATCCACCTGGATACGGTGCGTAAGTATGCAAAATCAGACAATGATAATTCAAAACAGGTCACTAACGCGCCTCCCGGGTCGGTGGCCCAAAGCTCAACCGGTCCGGTAAGCAATTGTGAGCCTTACCGTGAAATAATTAAGAACAAGCTGGATATGGGGCTCAGCCGCCGGCGTATATGGCAGGATCTTCGTGACGACCACGGCTCTGATGTCAGCTACCACAGCGTTCGCAGGTTTGTCAACCGCCTCAGTAAAAATTCGCCTGTTCCGTTCAGGCGTCTTGAATGCAGGCCCGGTGAAGAGGCTCAGATAGATTTTGGTACGGGTGCACCGGTAATAACGAAAGATGGCAGACGAAAAAGAACTCATGTAATACGGGTAGTGCTTAGCTTCTCCCGTAAATCCTACAGCGAGGCAGTTTTCAGGCAGACCGGCGATAACTTTATAAATTGCCTGGAAAACGCTTTTCACCACTTTGGCGGTGTTCCGCAAACACTGATAATAGATAATCTTAAAGCTGCTGTAAACAAAGCTGACTGGTATGATCCTGAGATACACCCAAAAATAGTGTCATTCTGCCGTCATTACGGTACCGCCATTTTACCCTGTAAGCCGTATACCCCAAGACACAAGGGTAAGGTTGAAAAAGCAGTAGCATATGTCAAAAATAACGCCCTCAAGGGCCGCAGCTTTAAGAGCCTCTCAGAGCAGAATCAGTTTCTTCTCAGCTGGGAGAGCCGTATTGCCGATACCCGTATTCACGGCACTACCCGCAAGCAGGTAGGCAAATTGTTCACAGAACAGGAAAAGCCTGCTTTATTGAGGCTTCCGGTTGGAAGGTTTCCTTCATTTACAGAAGCTCAGCGGTCCGTTCACAGGGACGGCCATATAGAGGTAGAGAGGACCTATTACTCGGTGCCTCCGGAATATACCGGCCGCAAGGTATGGGCAAGATGGGACGGCCATATGGTAAGAGTATTTAACCGCAGCATGGAGCAGATTGTTGTTCACGCTAAAGTTGAGCCGGGCAGATTCCAGACTCAGGACGGACATATTCATTCAGAGAAAAGAACAAAGATAGAAAACGGCGTTGTATGGATGCTTGAACGAGTCAGTCTGATAGGTGACAATGCCGAGAGATGGGCCCTGCAGATGCTTGAGGCCAGAGGAATACCTGGTATCCGCGTACTTCTGGGCTTGCTGAATATGACCAATACCTATAAAGGTAACAAAATCGATAATGCATGTAAAATAGCGTTAAGCCACAATGCTTTTCGATTGAAGACCATCAGGAGTATTATTAAACACGGCGGTGACAGGCAGCTCCAGATGGAATTTATAGATGAGCACCCTATTATCAGAGATATCTCCAGTTACGGAGAATTCGTAAGAGAGGTTCTGGGCTGAACAATAATCATAACTTATTCAGGAGCAGATTATTATGAACAATTCACTGCATAACACATTAAAATCACTAAGGTTGTCAGGTATGCTTGAGACACTTGAAGTTCGATTGCAGGAGGCAGCCGGCAACAGCCTCACTCATGCTGAGTTTTTAGAACTGATCCTGCAGGATGAGATGCTGGTCAGAAAGCATCGCCAGATCCAAAGGGGTATTAAGGCTGCCGGGTTTAGAGAACTCAAGACACTGGAGGAGTTTGACTGGCAGTTCAATACTTCGATTAAAAGAAGCCGGATATTTGATATGGCCACATGCCGCTTTATCAGTGAGGGCGTTGATGTTCTGCTGCTTGGCCCTCCGGGTGTGGGCAAGAGTCATTTGTGTCAGGCGATAGGCTATCAGGCAGTCAAGGCAGGCATGGCTGTGCGGTACCGCTCGATATTTGATGTTGCCAGGGATTTTCTGCACGAAGATGCCTTTGCCTGTCAGGATAAGGTAATGAACAGATATCTCAAGCCGGAGCTGCTGATAATCGATGACATGGGCATCAAGCATCTGCCAAAACGCTGCGGCGAGTATCTGCTGGAGATCATTATGCGGCGATATGAAAACAAATCCACGATGATGACCTCCAACAGGCCGCTGGAAGACTGGGGCAAGCTCATTGGTGATGTACCATCGGCAACCGCAATCCTGGACAGGTTTTTGCATCATGCTGAGATCATCAACATCACAGGCCGCAGCTACCGTCTCAAGGACCGTGCCGAGCATGGTGCCTGTGAGAAAAGAGCCGGCCATGAAGGCTGACTCAGTCTTAACCGGCCTGTCCCGCCCGGCTTGCGGCGGCCAGGTTCCGACGAGCTTTTTGGGTGGCCCATTCTCACCCGGCCGCCGGTCCGGGCGAAACAGGCCTGGCGTATCTGCCCAATAACGTCGAAAATAATCGTTTTATCCAAATCCAACTTGACAAATGAAACTAAAAATAGTAAATAACAACTGGTTTAACTGACCCATTTTGAACGCGCTCATAGTGACCTAATTTAAAGCGCCGATTGACAGCCGGGACATATTCGAGTACCTCTGTTGTCTCAGAGCCGATTACTTCCTTAGGCGTATTGCATACAGGACAGATCTTTTCTTCTTCGGAGGGTTCTATCTTGATGGTCTCTCTCGGAAGGTCAGCCGGCAGAGGGTTACGGCCATTATGTTTTTTCTTTCTGCCGGTCTTCTTGACGGGTTCAGCCTTTTCTTCTCTCTGCTGCTCTACCTTGGCCTTAACCTCTTCGTACATATCTTCAAACAAAAGCCTTTGGGCGGGATCAAGTTTCTCGCTCTTTTTGCCGAACAGCTGACGCTTGAGATAATGCAGCTGGCCGGTAAGATCATCTATTTGTTCAAGCAGCGTGAGCACCATACTCTTAAGAGTCTCCACATTGGAGGGTAACTCTTCTTTAGATGTTTCAGCTGTTATTTTTGTTTCTTTTGCCATTTGATAAGACGAAATAGTATTGTTCTTAACGATGAAATAAGTATATCAGAAACAGCTGAAAAAGCAAGAAAAAATAAGAAAATAAATGCAGTATTTTTAACTTTCAGGGCCTATGGAGGCGTTTTACGCTCATAACGCTTTCTTCTTCTCGCCTTGAAAAGATCTATCCCCTCGAGTATCCATGTAAGCTTTGAAATGTCAACCTCAATTGAGGGTTGTTTTGATGGGTTTTTCAGTTTTTCAAAAGTTCCCTCTTCAAGACGTTTATACCAGATGGCAAAACCTGTCCTGTCCCAGAAGAGTATCTTGCACTTGTCCCCATGCTTGTTGAAGAACACGAACAGATGGCCGCTCAACGGATCCTTGAGCATAAAACTTTCGGTCAGCATCGAGAGCTTATTGAATCCGCATCGCATGTCGGTAGGTTGAGTGTATATGAATATCCTGACCGATGATGGAAGTGTCAGCATAACCCGGCCTCACGCAGAACACCGACCACGCGGGCCAGCAATTCACTCTCGGTTGAAGGGCTGATACGCAGAACGCTGCCGGAGCTTAGGATAAGTTCCAGTGGTGTTGGATTACCGGCGGGCAATGTAACCTCGACAAAACCGGATTTCTCCGGCACTTTCGTCGGCTTGTCAGGACTGAGCTTCTTTCGCCAGCTGTAAAATGTCGGCTCAGATAACCCTTCCTGTTTGCAGAACTGCCGGACCGGCAACCCGCTTGAACGCCAGGTCTCAATTACCATCTCCCAGAACCTGCGTTGTTCCAGGTCTGAATGTTTTTCAATGCTCATGATTTGTCTCCAGTAATTATCATGAGCCAAATTATCAACTTTTCAAAGATCAATACAAGATGGACTTGCTCGAGACCTTACGTCCGGCGGCGATTAAAATTACTGGAAAATGCTGAATATAGGTTAAACTATCTGAAATCTTGTTCATCATGTTAATCATGTCTAATTCCTTACCCGGCAAAGCCGGAACCATTTTTTACCACAGAGCACATTGAGGAAACGGAGTTTGCATCTTGCTGCTGCAATTCCTAATTCCTAATTTTAATCCATTCGACAGGATTTACACGATCTACAGGATCAGTTTTAATCATTGAAATTTTGCATCTTGCCGTTTCAATTCCTAATTCCTAATTCCTAATTCTACGACATAAACATTGCTCAAAACCCCATGGCTTTCAATTTGTGAATGAAACTTAAAGCCGACTTTCTGGTACAAACGATTCGCCGGCTCATTATCAGCGGCAACAAGAACCTTAACACGGTTGATGCCTCGTCTGCGGCACTCATCAAAACCGGCCCGGGTTAATTCTGATGCAACACCTCTGCCGCGGCCCTCAGGCGCCACAACAATAGAAAGCAGTTCCGCATCCGGCAAATCCATCTTCGACATCTTGGAAGGGTAAAGAAGATTAGCCACAACCTTTTTAAATGTAGTAAAGTTGAGCATACGAAATGCAATTTTAGGAGCAAAACGAAAGAATTTTCTTTTAAGCACATATTTATATAGCTTGCCCAGATTGCACGAGAAAGCAACAAATCCCAAAACCTGCTCATCTTCCTGAGCAACAAAACAAAAACTATTCTGATCCTCAGAAATAGCCTCATAAAGCGCAGTTACAAACCCCACCCCCAGCGAACTTATAAAGCCAGTAGATATGCCACTAATATGGAGATGTGCGACTATGCCGGCCTTAAAAGTATCAAAAATCTTTATTTGCATTTTGCTTTTTCTAACAAGGAAAGTTTGTGTTCAATTATTAAATTCCACAATTTTTTTTGCTCATAAAACTCTTGAACCCTTTTTCTACCTGCAAAACCGAGCTTTTTGACGTACAATGGCCTTTCAAGCAAATCTTTCATTGCACTCACTAAAGGGGAAACCTCCCTTGCTGGTACAAGTATGCCTGTCTCTCCATTTACGATAGATTCCTGAGGTCCTGGAACATCCGTTGAGATTACCGGTAGCCCCATAGCAGATGCCTCAATATTTACAACGCCAAAACCTTCCCTGTAAGTCGGCAGGACGAAGAAATCCATGGCAGCCAAGTATTTCTCAGGCTCAGTCTGCCAACCGAGATGAATAATTCTCGGGTGACTATCCATGGTTGTTAGAGTTGAATCTTTGACCGGATCCTTTTCTGTTGTTTGTCCAATATATAGCAGATATGCATCTGGGTACTCTTTTGAAATAATATCGAAAGCCTCTATTAACTCATTTACTCCCTTGTCGCCAACTGTGGCAGCGATACAACCAAATACTTTTGCATCATCAGGTATATTTAGTTCCCTCCTGATTTCTTTACCTGCTTCCGCCAGCCTTTCAGGATCGAATTTATCTGTATCAACACCGTTTGCACTTCCATGGCCCACGACACCAATTTTATCTGATTTGCAGAGCCCTTCATTTACAGCAAACCTTACATTCCCTTTACTGTCCGGCGCAATTGCTGTACTACATTTGCACACAATCCGCTCAATTGTCTTGAACATGAATTGCTTGAAGCCAGTCTGTGTGACATAATACAGGCCCCACATAAGATAAAGCCTGACGGGGACTTTAGCCCACAACGAGGCTAAAGAGCCCAATAGTGACGCCTTAGGGGTAACATACTGGACAATATCAAAATCTCCCTCTCTAATGATATGAAGCACTTCTCGGAAAGCCTTGAAATCTGCCAAGGGACTTATGGTCCTTGACATTTTAACAGTACGCAACTTGATATTATCCGTTAAAGGACGCCCGTAGTCCTGTGCACTGACCTGAGACGAAGTTATAATGGTAATATCAAAGCCGTTTTCCGTTAGAAAGGCTAACTGATCACCGAAAAATGCTTTTATAGTTGTTGGGATAGTAGAAATTATACAAAGTTTTATCATAAAAAAGATCCATATTCACAAAAGATCATTTGATTTATACCATTCAATGGTCTTACTCCATCCTTTTTCGACACCGTAAGGAAGTTTTAAAGACAATTTTTCCAATATTTTTGAACCATCATATCTGCAATCATTTGTCATATTTGCCACTCTTTTTAAAGATAGAGGCATCGATCTGCGTAGTAATTTAGAAACCAAATCAAAGCCCCCCCCTATCAGCAAACCTATCAATTTAGGCATATACAAACTGGTCGGTTTCAACCCTAATTCTTTTCGAGTTAAATTTGTAAAATCCTTCAAGGCAATTGGTCTATCTGCAACTAAAAAAGTTTGATTGTAAGAGTCAAAATTATTAGCTAATTCAACGAGTATCTCAACAAGATCTCTAACATATAAAAAATTCATATGATTTTCACCATCGCCTATAATACAATACCTCTTATGCTTTATGGCTCTCACCATTTCATAGAGACTGCCAAGATGATTCTCACCAAAGAATGCAGTCGGCCTTACAATTACATATTCCATTTTATTATTACATATTTCTTTAACTACATCCTCACTTCTCAGCTTACTTAAACCATAGCTTTCATTCGGCATAATATCTTCTTCTTTAATAACACCACCATCAATACGTCCGCAAACGGCAGCACTGCTAATATGTATAAAACACTTAACACCTGCATTCACTGATGCTTTCAAGACTCTTTTTGTACCTTCTACATTAAGTGTACAAAGTTCATTTAATACTTGGGCTGAATTGCCTGGTAAGTATTTACCTGCCAAATGGTACACCACATCTACTCTCTGCAAATAATCTGATAAATCATCTTGGAGTATGTCAACCTTACACCATTTGACCCTATCGCTATACTTACTTGAATCAAATTCCGGTAATGAAATATCAACCGCTACAATACTTGCACCTTTCTCTTCAAAATAGCGGAGTAAGTGAGCACCCAAGAAACCATTGGCACCAACAATTAATATTTTAATATTTTCTTTCAGACAAATCATATCATCCACCTATTTGTATATACTGTTCCCATGTTCTTTCACTGGGGCGATCACCATAATCTCGCATCCATGTTAGCCACTTTTTTCTGAGTAGACTCAAACGATCAAAGCGAAAATCTTGAATTTTTTCGAAGTTTTCTATACTCATTTTCTCAAGTTTAAGGGGAGAATTCCAATAATCTGATATTTTTTTTGCTAAACAATTTGAATCTTTGATTGGTACAAGATATTCATTACTAACTACCTCATTAACACCACCAACGTCCGTGGAAATTACTGGTAACGATCTTGCCATTGCCTCAAGTAAAACTCGGGGCATTCCCTCGGTCAAACTACTTAGCACAAACAAATGAGCATTATCTAATATATCTATAATACCATTAGCCCAACCAAGGTGACCGTGAAAAACGACATTGTCAATAATTTTCAAATCTTTAGCTAAATATTTTAATTTTTCGAGAATTGGGCCTTCACCGATTAAATGTAAACACCATTCTCTTTGGTTTCTTATATAATGCAGAGCTTCAAATAAAAACTGATGGCCTTTGTATGGTAATAATGCAGCAATGTTGACAATATTTAATACTTTAGGGTTAAAATCTCGCTGATGTTCCTTGAAAATATCATACGAAAGATTAACATCAGAAGCCCCCATATCATTAGATGGCTCAGCTGAAGGATATATTTCCTGTAGCCACCTTTCTGTTACACTCAAATTGCCATAACAACCTTTCATATAAGAATTGAACTGAAATTCTATAATCTTTCTGATTAGCTTACTAATAGGCTTTGACACATGCTCAGTCGTATATTCAGCAACCTCCCCTGGATTTCCAACTAAATGAGAGAAATATGGCACATTAGCCCTTCGCAGCCAATAACCGACCATAGATGCAATAGAACCGGGTGAGCGTAACCAATACCTATCAGCCAATCCTACTATTTTCCTACATTGCAGTAAAGCAACCTGCCTGCCAAACAAATCATATCCACGAAAATCATTTACAGGAAGAAAACCTATGCGGTCATTGTCAACTCTTTGGCATTGTGGATCTTTTGCAATCTCTTTGCATCTTGCAACCAAGACTAAATCATCAAAAACATCAAGTAGTTCGAAAAAATGATTATTACCAGTCAGGTTTTTAGGATCAAAATATGCATCTTTGTATTTTAGATAGTGAAGCTCATGTGTTGTTAGTAATTTCATTTGTTTTTAATAACTTTCCTGCAATACACCTGGGTTTCTACAATCAACTTCTATCGAACTTATATCAGATTCACCTCTAAGTACAGCCCACCGTGTTGTTCCAGCCAACATCCCTATAGCAAAGAATAATGTCCTCTGATCAGTCATATCGAAACTAAGCATTGCATTTATAATCCCAATATAGAATATCCATTGTATTATTTTTGACTCCCAATACAGCGGTGAGTGAGGCGATATTTTACGAAGTTTCAATATTTGACAAATTGAAAGAATCAAAATAGTGCATATCAACGCAAGACCGATAATACCATTTTCACCAGCAAATTCCAAGATAATATTGTGGGGATATGCTCTTTCATCTTCACCGCCTTTATACATAGAAAATGATCCAACACCACCACCTAACATAGGACTATCTAAAAACTGTTTAGTACCCGCGATATATAAATTGCTTCGCCCCGACTCCTCCAAAGCTCCTTTTTCAAAAAGAGTCAAAATACGTTCCCGTGTCGTTTCAGGTGTGAGCGTGTATAAACTACCAGCTAATATGGTAGCCACTAAGCATAAAATCAGAACTGGTTTTATAGACTTACGAGTCATCAAACTTAGTGTAGCTCCAATCACTAATCCCAAAAAAGGTCCTCTTGAACCTGTAGCTAAGATAACTACAACGGCTCCAATAATTAAAGGAGTAACTATTGCTGCAGACCACGGCTTCTTTATTATTAAATACACCAGCATAACTACTGAAACCGCCAAAACATAACCAATCCCCAAGGCATTGAAGCCGGACTCTCTGGCTCCAAAACGGTCAGCCACGGTAAAGGCGTCACGGTAAACAATAAAAACAATAATCATAAACAGAGTAAGAAGCAAAGCACTCCAGCTTAATGAATAAAGAGTCCTAGACAACATATCCGTTCTTTGTGTACATAACCGGCCAACGAGTACTAACATTACCGGAACCGCTAAAAACAGCTGAACTTTTCTAAAGCCATATTGAGGAGAAGTGGTATAGATCAAGGAAACAAGAAGCAACAACCACGTTACAACCATTAACATCTCAACAACTGTTATTTTTATTTTCACTTTATTAATGAATATATATACAATTAAACTCAGAATAGTAATAACACATATCCCCAAGGTAACACCTGAATGCAAACCCCAAAAGGTAGCAATACCAGACAACATGAAGAAACTAAGAAATTGACTACAAACACCGACTTCAATCCACTTCAAACATAGAAGAAGAAAAACAAATAAGAAAGCTAATGTTACTAAATTCATATTTTACCCTATAAAAAAAACATTATTATTATTTATTAATAACTAAAAATTTGGCAATATAATAAAAAAGTCGTAAATTCTCTCTAGACGGAGAAAAATCGCGTCTAACCGCCTCTTTTAAGTAAGTCCACAGTTTAGAATAAATTCCATCGCGAGCGGCATAAATAGCAAGAGACCTATACTCATTAGCATAAAATTGTTTGACCGTTTTTTCATCAAATCCCATCAGATACGACTGGGCTAAATCCCAATATTGTTTCTTGTATATCTCTAATTTATCAAAGGACGGTTCGTTATGCCCATGGATAAAAACAAGATTCTTATCACAAAAATGAACATCTGTCTTTGATAATACTCTTAACATAAACTCTAAATCTTGGTGGCGCCGAAGATGTTCATCAAACATGCCAATATTAACAAAAAAGGATTTTCTTATCAAGATTGTTGACGAAGCACACAAACCAACTCTGCCTAATAAAACATTTTTTAAATTTATTTTACGTTTTAACTTATAGGGTTTGATTTTACCTTCTTTAGTTTCGCAATCAAAATCCCTAGAAACATAACTAAAACCAATAATAGAACAATCTGCTAATTTCATTTCTGCTAGGTGCTTAACTTGAATACTAAGCTTTTCTTTGTGCCATTCATCATCATCATCCAAGAATGCAATGTAGTCAGATTTTGCCAATAAAGCCCCCGTATTCCGAGCTCCATTTCCACCTTTCGTTCGTTTGTTTTTAGAATAAACCACCCTCTCGTCATTCAATTCCAGAAAAAAATCGGGTAGTCCCATATCATCCCCATCGTTTACAACTATAAGCTGCCAATTTTTATAGCATTGCCTAATAACACTTCTAACTGCTCGCTTCAGTGCATTTGGTCTATTATACGTCGGAATAATAATCGATATTTCAAACTGTTTATTTTCAATCATAGAACATATACCTTAAAATCACAATATCCAAATAAAATAGATTTTAATTGGAAATATAATAACATCAAAATCAACGGCTCTTGAAATCAAGAAGAGAATTTACAACAAATTCCTGCATTTCGCGAGTCAGCTCAGGGTATATGGGAATTGCAAGAACCTCTTTGGCTGCCTTTTCGGCTTCTGGCATATCGCCTTCTTTATAGCCCAGATATTCAAAGCATTTTTGCAGATGCATTGGCACCGGATAATAAATTTCACAGCCAACATTATTATCTTTCAAGTACCGTAGTAAGTCATCTCTATTGGGGACTCGAATACAGTATTGATTATAAATTGACACACAATCAGGTGAAAGATATGGAGTAATCACTTCAGTATCAGCAAATTTCTCATCATAATAGGCCGCATTATCCCTTCTTGCCTGTGACCAACTGTCAAGATGTGGTAGTTTTACAAGCAAAGCCGCTGCCTGAATGGGGTCAAGACGGAAGTTGCCGCCAACATAACCGTGGTAGTACTTTGGATTACTGCCATGATTCCTCATGACCATTAAGCGATTATAGAAATCTTCGTCGTTTGTGACGATCATCCCTCCATCACCGATTCCACCTAAATTTTTACTTGGGAAAAAGCTGAAACAGCCTGCCGTACCGATACTGCCGGCCTTCCGACCTTTGTATTCACTGGTTATTGATTGGGCTGCATCCTCAATAACCTCCAAATTACATTTCTTGGCAATACCCATTATTGCATCCATGTCAGCCATTTGGCCAAACAGGTGAACCGGCATGATTGCTTTAGTCTTATCGGTTATTGCATCCTCAATCTTTGAGACATCAATATTATATGTTTGTGGTTCGATATCCACAAATACAGGCTTTGCTCCTGTTCTGGCTATACAACCGGCAGTGGCAAAAAAAGTAAATGGAGTGGTTATAACTTCATCATCTTGACCAATGTCGAGACTCATCAGCACATTAAGAATAGCATCCGTCCCGCTGGAAACACCAACAGCATATTTACAATCACTAACTGCGACAACGGCCTTCTCAAGTTCTTCAACTTTAGGTCCGCCGATGCACAGTTGTGAATCCAATACATCTTCTATCGCTGAGAGTATCTCATTCTTAATAGTTGAAAACTGGGCCTTTAAATCTAATAGTGGTACTTTCATATAATTTTATTCCTTATATTCATCGTAAGCTATCTTGCCAACAGACTTCTCCTCGGGCAAAGCTTCCTCTTCGCCAATATCAAGACATTTCATTACGTTATTTTCATTGAGTCTATACCGAAAACCGCTTTCAGGGCAAATCATAATTCCATCAGCATCGGGGTTTCTAAGCATGTGTCCATGTCGACTCATCCATCCTTTTTGCTTTGCGGGCACCCCAATCATCAAAGCGTAATCAGGGATATCCTTTACTACAACTGCACCGGCAGCAATAAAGCAATATCTACCTAATTCTATGCCACACACAATCGTTGCATTTGCACCAACTGTGGCACCCCGTCTGAACAGCGTTTTTTCATAGAGATTTCGCCTGACGACCTGGCTTCGGGGATTTGTGACATTGGTTAAAACACAAGACGGCCCCAGAAAAACATCATCTTCGATGATTGTCCCAGTATATATAGCAACATTATTCTGTATTTTTACATTATCACCAATTATCACATCAGAGCTCACACAAACGTTTTGCCCTAAAATACAATTCCGCCCAATTTGAGCATTCTTCATTACATGAGCAAAATGCCAAATTTTTGTTCCTTCACCAATTTCAACAGGCTGGTCAACATATGCGGATTCATGGCAATAGTAATTTGATTGACCGATCACTATTTTCTCCCTTCTAGGTAAGGATGAAGTTCGCCCTTACCTTTTTCAACTGGAGCCGTCCTCATATTAGATACTAGCTCTATAGAAGGCCTAACATCAGATAAACCAAAACCCTTGCCTGATAAAATTCCTTCATAACTAATTGTGTGTAACTCAGTAAATCCACCTGAGAATTCCAATTCTTCACCTTCGATGGTTATTGATCTATAAGTCGGCAAACCCTTTTCAACTGCAGCATGAGGGAGGTCGTTTTTATCTAACGAAAGATACCAGCGTACCCTAGCCCTTTCAAGTTCTATATAACCAGCTGCACCTTTGGTATCATATCTGTGAATAATGCTGGTCTTGGCTGCGCCGAAAATCCAAAGAAGCATATCAAAAAAATGAATTCCAATATTACAGGTAACACCGCCTGATTTTTTTATATCTCCCTTCCATGACACTTCGTACCAAGGACCACGTGAGGTTATATATGTTAAATCAATATCGTATATTTTATCTGGCGTATCTGTTTCAATACGAGATTTGAGTGAAGTTATGGCCGAATGTAATCTCAATTGCAAGATAGAGTATATTTTTTTTCCATACTCACGCTCAAGCTCTTGCAGCGCATCAACATTCCAAGGGTTTAATACTAACGGTTTCTCGCAGATTGCATCAGCACCAATTCGTAAAGCAAACCTGCAATGCGCATCGTGTAAATAATTGGGGGAGCAAATGGAGACATAATCAACTTTTTCTCCATTCTTATGCCTTATTTTTTCGAGATACCTGTCAAAACGCTCAAACTCTGTAAAGAAACTTGACTTTGGAAAAAATGAATCAAGAATTCCAACCGAATCATTTTTATCCAACGATGCGACAAGATTGTTTCCAGTATTTTTAATAGCCTCTAAATGGCGTGGCGCAATATAACCACCAACGCCTAT
Organism: Limihaloglobus sulfuriphilus; assembly: GCF_001999965.1. Taxonomy (GTDB): domain Bacteria; phylum Planctomycetota; class Phycisphaerae; order Sedimentisphaerales; family Sedimentisphaeraceae; genus Limihaloglobus; species Limihaloglobus sulfuriphilus. The sequence continues at coordinate 2,428,411 of NZ_CP019646.1, forward strand.
TAACGCAAAATTCTTCATATTTAATTCACTTTTTTTAATTATGATGTTTACAAATGTACTCAGCCATCCGATTTGCTGAATTACCATCCCATAGGTAAGGTCGTTTTGAAGGCACAGCATAATTTGCTGACTTAATTCTGTCATAGGCCTCAAGTATACTTTTAGTGTTCACTTCGACTAAATGGTTTGTTCCATCAGCCAAGGTGACAGGAACCTCGGTTGTATTTCTCAAAGTAATACATGCTACACCTAAGATTGTTGTCTCAACCTGAATACCGCCTGAATCACTAAGTACCAAAATTGAATTATCCACCAATTTCAGAAAATCAAGGTAACCTAAAGGTTCGATTAATAATAAATTATTCATTTGATCCATTTGTTTTTCTATTTCTGTCCCGGCAATATTTTTTTTGGTGCGAGGATGAATGGGAAAAATAAGTTTCATATCCTTTTCAATTACTTCAAAAGCAGACACTATTCGGCTTAAAGCACCCATATCATCAACATTGCTGGGTCGGTGTAAAGTAATTGTGGCATATTTTTTGGGGTTTAAGCCTAATTCGTTGAGAATATTGGATTTGCCCGCTTTTTCTCTGTTGGCAAGCAAGGTATCAACCATCACGTTACCTACAAAGCTAATCTTATTTTCGGGTATTCCCTCATTTCTTAGATTTTCCAGCCCTACTGGCTCAGTAACGAACAACAAATCGCTAATACTATCAGTCAAAATACGGTTTATCTCTTCGGGCATTGTCCGGTCAAAGCTGCGAAGCCCCGCCTCGACGTGGACGAGCTTTACGCCGAGCTTAACGGCAACCAGCCCGCAGGCTATCGTGCTGTTGACATCGCCCACAACAAGGACATAATCGGGTTTGTAACCCAGAACCACCGGCTCGAACGCCTTCATCACGTCGGCGGTCTGCACGGCATGTGAGCCCGAACCAATGCCAAGATTTACATCGGGCTTGGGGATGTTGAGCTGCTCGAAAAACAGCTCGCTCATCTTCTTATCGTAGTGCTGTCCCGTATGTACAAGCAGTACATCGATCCTGTCAGACTCCTTGAACGCCCGCATAATCGGAGCGATCTTCATGAAATTCGGCCTGGCACCGCAGACACAAATTATCTTAATATTATTAGAACTCATATTTCATATTTCCTAATCGAAATTATTTACTAAATTACTAATCAAATTGTACTCTTCTTCCATTCTTTCATCCCAAGTGGAAAAACGCTCCATAGCTGTTTCGTATGCGTTTTTAGACAATATTCTTCGTTTATCAGGATTACCCAACAAATCAATTATTGCTTCCGCAAACTCTTCAGTTTCTCCTGGTGATAAAACTACAGCATTTTCTCCATCGCTTACAACCTCTGTTGTAGAACCAACATCGCGAGTTAAAACACAACAACCTGCTATTAGAGATTCAATCAACGTATTAGACAAATTCGATACGTCATAAGGCATAATAAATATATCTGACGCATTAAAAAAATATTTAATCTGTTTATGCAATATAGCTCCATAAAATAGGACAGATTCACTCAAGCCAAGTTCGTTAGTTAAGATTTCAAGGTCTTCACGTAACTCGCCTTTTCCGACTATGACTAGCTTGGCCTCAGGGTACTTCTTCAATATTGTGGGCATCGCTTTAACAACTCTATCTTGGCGTTTCCAATATGTCAATCTACCCAGAAGAAGCAACATGGGTGAAGTTTTTGGAACACCAATCTTTTCCTTGAATGAAATGGCATCAAAATCCCTAATATATAAGTTTTTATCAACTCCATTAATGGGAAACCAAAAAATCTTCTTATTTACTTTCATCCATTCTGCAACTTTATCGCCTTGGGTTCCGTCGTTAGTAATAATTATATGATCAAATGGCAATTTATATGTTATCAATTCAGGAATTGTCTTAATTCTATCAAATAAATTATTTTTCTTTTCAAACCATATATCATATACAAAAGTGCCATACATTCTTAATACACACCTAGCTTTAACAAACACCGACCAGAGCAGCCCCATCCAAGCAAAAGTATCCCTCATACAATAAATAATATCTGGCTTAATACCTGTTTTTTTTATTGTTTTAATCATTTTAATCTTTCTTAAAATAGTAAGAAGTTTAAAAAAATGTAATAGTTTCTTTAAACCTTGTAACCTACGAATATTACCCAAAGAATTATCCAACCAGTGAAAAGTCACACCTTCTAACTCAACAGTTTGGGCAGGAAATTCAGATTCCAAATCTGTCATTATAAATACATGAACATTCCAACCATGTTTGTTAAAAATTGTCCAGGCTTTAGATATGGAAGGTACACCTCCAGGAGTTATTCCTTGTCTAATATTTTCATCTACATTAGTCCACTTTGATGTTAAAAAAGCTATTGTACGTTCAGTATCTGACATTTTTTACCCTTTTGTTTTATTGCTACTTCCATTGAATCTGAAATTCAATGCGCCCGTCCATTCACGCCAATTAAACACTCCGGTGATCCAAGTCGTAATTAAATACATCCCGCCACAAATAAATGATCCAATCAATAATTTCAATAATATCCAATAAATATTACTAACAGGGAACTTAACACACACAATCCAACCAGCGCAACCACTTATAACCGCATATATAAAATAAACCAAAAATAGCCGCAATGGCCATATTTCATAAAACCGTATATTTAACAATTTAGAACAATTATACGCTAAAAACAAAACATTAGCATATATACTGATTAACATACCAATAGCTGCACCAATACCTCCAAATCTTCTAATTAAGATGAAGCACGCTACATAACCTACTATAAGCTGAATTAAATGGCCACCAGTATAAATCCAATTCCTATTTAAAGGGACAGTAATCCTGCTAAAGACACACAGCCTCGCCGGGATAAGACAAAGGAAAATTTGGAAATAAACAACACTGCTCTCATATTTATCGCTAAATAGCACCAATATGATTTCTTTGGCAAAGACAAAAAAGAACAGCCACATAGGAAATAAAATGAAAGCAACTTTTATCTGTGAACGGTGCCATAGACTTAGAAATTTATCAATACGATTTTCTTTAACGTATTCAGTCATTGATGGCAACATCGTCATTGTCACTGCCCCACCGATTACACCAACTAAAGGCAATTCAAAGGCTCCATTAAAATAACTGGCAAATAACTCAGGGTCGGCATTAAGGATATTTATAGATAACTTATCTGCATATGCAGCAAACGCACCTATAATCGCTGCCAAACTTAGGGGCACAGAATACTTAAATTGTGAGATGAAATTAGTGCGAGTAAGTTCTATTTTCTTAGTATTAGTGACCCCATTCACTATAATAAGCAATACAAAAAACTGCAAAGCAGCATAGATAACCCAGCAACGAATTGCAATTACCGTAGAGTAACCTAAGTATATTGGAGTAACAACGACAAAAAATACAATAATTTTACTAATCACATTAAAAGAAAACTCTGTATATATCCTATTGAAAGACATAAAAACACTCTCAATAACCATGATCGGTAAAATAAAAACGGGGTATAACGCATAATTTCGAAGCATACACGGCAATAATTCACTGCCGCTATATACACCTAATAAATTAGAACCTAAGTATAATACCAAGCCCACTAAAAAACCAAAACCTGCCATCAGCATAACCGATTGCAAAATCAACCCCCTCTTTTGTGGTTCATCCAAACGTGGCAGAAAATAGTAAACAGACTGTGGTAAACCCGAGCGAACTATGATACTGGACATGGTGAACAGCATTAGAATTTGACAAAATGCGCCATATTCTGCTTTATCCAGCAATCTGGATAAAGCAGATGCAATAGCAATGCTAGCAAGTAAAGCCATCATTTTACCTAATGTCAGAATTGCAGCGGTTAATGTTTTACTCATTTTGCTAAATCTTTTTTATAACTTTTGCAGGCGTACCAGCGATAACACAATTAGAGGAAAAGGATTTTGTCACAACAGAACCTGCTGCCACAATTACATTGTCAGCAAGTTCCACTCCAGGGAGAATGATACAATTTGTTCCGAGCCAACATCTATTGCCTATTCGTATTGGCTGAGCTTTGTCATGATTGTTATAATCGTTTAAATTGTGGTTAGCTGATATAATTCGTATTCCAGGAGCAATGATAGTGTCATCGCCGATTTCCACACCATTTATCGCCTGAATATAACAACCTCCAGCATTTGCAAGGTAAGACTCTACACCTCTACCAAACTTAAAGTTTTCATGTCGTGTAATTAAAGACGTAAAGTGGTAACTAAAAGGCAATTTTTTACCATAAACACATCTATGGATAATCCAATTAAAGAACCTCCTCCGAAGAGGAACATCTTTATAATCACTTCTGCTAAAGACTTTCCACAGCCATGTTGACCTGAAAAATGATGTAATTCTATTTCTGTTCATTGGTGATATATAATATATTTATTGAATAATAAAATAACAAAATCAATTTCTAAATTCTATAAAAATCTCTATACCACTCCACGAAACAGTTTACGCCGGTCTGGATTGGGGTGGCCGGTTTGTAGCCCAGATCCCGCTGGAGGTCGGCGGCATTTAGCTGAGGGAAATGTCTGTGGTTCTGACTCACCATAGCCACGATACAGGAAAAATTCAGCCGCCAATCTGCAACCGGCGGCTGAGGGTATGTTTTTTGTATATTACGAATTCTACGCACCCTGTTTCTTTACATAACCACCATAACAGTATTAGACGGCTCGCCGTCTCCTGCTTTGTTAACAGCAATGATCCGGTATTCAAGTTCTACGCCGGTGGGCTGTTCTACCAGTGTTGTTTCACTGATGATTGCTGTTGCTACCTCTGCCCATGTTCCACCTGCGCGTTCGCGACGCATAACTTTATATGCAGCGACCTTACCTCCGTCAGCGGGCTTTTTCCAGTCAAGAAATACCCAACCAGCACCTTGACGGGGTGCTTCCAGCAGACGAGACTGACCGGGAACCTGTAGAGCGGATGCCGACTTTCTGCCCGCCCAGCCGATGAGTTTGAGCTTGTCATCATCATAGCTGACAGTATTCTCGGCATACCGCAGGTCGCTCTTCATGGAATCAATAAGCTCTTCTAAAGCCTCATCCTTGTTGGCAGTGGCTGCTTCGGCGGCTGCCTGGGCGGCGATAAGCTGATTCTTACGGGCCAGATAGTCCATCCGTTTTAAGTTTAACTGCATCGGATCTACCGGAGGCGCGGGATATGTAACCGTATTATCCGTAAGTCCAATCTCCATTGCCTCTGCCAATGCTGCAATATCCGCTTCCGTCGTTGGAAATCTTGCCATAGTTATGCTTCCTTTCAATCGTTATAAGTAATTATTTACCATAAATATTTATATAATCTTCACTCACTTTTATGTGTATATTTAGTTTTCTGTTTTTATTAATTTTTCTTGAATACATCAAAACAACTGATCAATAATTCAAAGCTATTACTTTACTTGTTTTGCTTAATTTATCCAGTTATTTCACAAATCATTTTTAGCTTTAATCTCTCTCAAATAAACTTCGAAGCATAAACCCTTACATATAAGACACTTAACAACTAAAACTTAAGTTATCATTCAATATTTAAAGTGTATTCTGTCACGTTTAAAGCTTAAACTATATCATTTGACACTTCATCTGTTATATATTAAGTCGTATCTTCCGCTTTCTACGCCTTGTACATTGCATTTAAGGCTTCAAATTTAGTGTTCTATCTTAAATCTCATACAGATTAAGCCTTATCTGCAGCGATTGAAGCTTTATCTGTCTGTTTTTTAATAAGGTATAGTATAAAGCACGCTGTGTTTCATTGATATAATCCATTATCTTGTAAATCATGTCTAACTGTTTTTAGATTCTAAATTCTTAATCTATTGGACAGGATTTACAAGATACACAGGATCAGTTTTAATTATTGAAATCTTGCTCATCATGTTAATCATGTCTAATGCTGTTGCAATTCCTAATTCTTAAATTCTTAATTCTTAATCGAATAGAATTTTGTATACCACTGAACAAACCGGTCTATGCCGGTCTGGATGGGGGTGGCCGGTTTGTAGCCGAGGTCACGCTCGAGGTCGGTTGTGTCTGCCCAGGTTGCCGGCACGTCGCCGGGCTGGATTGGGAGCATGTTTTTCTTCGCCTTTCTGCCGGCGGCGTTTTCTATCGCCTCGATAAAGTCTAAAAGCTGCACGGGGGAGGAGTTACCGATATTATACACCTTATACGGCGCTTTTGCGCTGGCCGGGTCGGGGCTCATCGGGTCCCAGCCGGGGTTGCCCTTTGGCGGATTGTCGATCACCCGCACCACGCCCTCAACGATATCGTCTATGTATGTAAAGTCTCGTTTCATATCGCCGTGATTGTACACATCAATGGGCCTGCCCTCAAGTATATTCTTTGTAAATATGAACAATGCCATGTCCGGCCTGCCCCAGGGGCCATACACCGAAAAAAAACGCAAACCCGTTGTCGGCAATCCGAACAGGTGGCTGTAGCAGTGCGCCATCAGCTCGTTGCTCTTTTTGCTCGCGGCGTAGAGGCTTGCGGGGTGATCGACGTTGTCGCTTGTGCTCAACGGCAGCTTATTGTTCAATCCGTAAACACCCGAGCTGCTGGCATATACGAGATGTTTGATACTGTAATGCCGGCACGCCTCGATAATCGTGGCAAAACCGGTGATATTCGAGCGTATATAAGCCTGGGCGTTTTCAAGGCTGTGCCGCACGCCGGCCTGTGCCGCGAGGCTGCATACATTGTCGAACCTTTGCTCGGCGAAGAGTCCTTCAATCGCGTCCTTATCCTCTATATTCATCTTCACGAAGCTGTAATTGCTGTATTTATAAGATTTTACCAGCTCGCCATACTCAAAATCCGCCTGCTCAAAGCCGGCATTTGCCAGCCGCCCATACTTGAGCTCAACATCATAATAGTCATTAATATTGTCCAGGCCCACGACCTCATCGCCGCGTTCTATAAGACGCTGCGCGACGAAAGAGCCGATAAACCCTGCTGTACCAGTGACTAATGTTTTCATGAATTTAAACAGGCATTAGGCAATAGGCAACAGGCAATAGTTCAAATACCTGCTAACGAATTCCCCGCGCCCTGATTTCCTTTAGATTTTAAATATTTTACCTATAATATCTTGTCGCATATCAACCATTTTCTATAATACACCAGTCAGACATTATTTACAACATTTATAAGACAGTTTTCCGTTATTTCCCAGTGTCTGATGCCTGTTGCCTATTGCCTGATTTTACTCAAAACTTTCAATTTCCAGTTTATCTGCCGTCTTCTTAAACAATTTTTCAGCAAATTCCAGCACCTGACCAACCTCCGCCTTGTCCGGCATTTCAATGTTTCCTATAGGATATTTTTCATCCATATAATACTTTGTCGCCTTTAACAGCAATCTAATTTCATCATCGCTGAATTCGATATAATCTCTTATATACTCTGCTATCTCGATTAAAATGTGTGTTTTCTTTATCTTTTTAGAAGCGTAAGCAAGGTATGCTTTCAGAGTTTTTTCTATAGCCTGCTGCAGCTCGGCACCGATAACATCCATATAATGCCCCGCGTCAAACAACACCCGGGCAGCAGTGAGGTCATGCCATGCCTTGGTCAGCCATTCTTTTGCTAAAGTCCTGTCAGCCATACAACACCCGGCCTTTCTCTAAGACATCTTCATCATAGAAGCAGCCCTCACGCAAATCTAAAAAACCCTGCGTCGCAGAAAACGTATCAAAGCCGACTTTGTATTTGCGAACCAAACCCCGCAAGGCATAGGCCGCATCGATATCATAACCGGTTTTGCCGTCCTTTTTTATCAGGAACAGGTCAATATCGCTGTCCTCGTTGGCGGTGCCGTCGGCGTACGAGCCGAACAGGATCACCTTTTCCGGCTCCAGCGGCAGGAGACATTCAACTATCTCATCTTTAATTTTATCAATATCGATCACTTTTCTATATTATACTTATTAGACATGATTTACAAGAATAACAAGACTTTTTTTATTGGCTGTTTCCTATCATAAAACCGGCTTTGATATGCTATTGCCTTGCTCATATAAGCCTCTCGCCCTGACTGGTGATCTGGCGTGAAAAACTGCTGCCCAACTCAATAAACCTCTCGTGCATTTTTCGGGTATGGACAATCAAGTCAACCGGCACGCGGCTGCGAAGAGAGCGTATCCGCCTTGAGACGTTGAGGTAAATTTCGTTCTTCTGCGACCAGTCCTGAGGCATAAAATCATCATTAGTAACGACATACAGATCAACATCGCTGTCTTCGCCAGGTGTTCCGTCGGCAAATGAGCCGAAAAGAACAACCCTGTCGGGCTTTAGCGGCGACAAACTGGCAACTATCTCATCTTTAATTTTATCAATATCGATCATTTTGTATTGTATAATATAGATATCAGACGGAATTTACAACCCCGATAAACAGAGAAGCCGGAGATTAAAGTATAATTTCCTGGCATTCTACTGCCTAATGCCTGATGCCTGAATCACGCCTTAAATATCTTCTTGCGTCCGGTTTTCACTTCTTTTGTCGCGTTTCTGGTATCTACTACGAGTTTCGCGTTTTTCACGATCCATTTATAATCGTAGTCACTGTGGTCGGTTGCGATCAAAACCGCATCGTATCCGGCCAGCGATTTCTCGGTGAGCGGTTTGCTCTTCATGCCGAGGTTATACATCCTCATCTTCGGCGTCTTCGGTATATAAGGGTCGTTATAATCAACCTTTGCACCCTTATCAACCAGCAGCTCAATCAGCTCCATCGAAGGCGATTCACGGACATCGTCGATATCCTTCTTATACGCCAGCCCGAGCAAAAGCACTTTTGAGCCCTTGAGGCTTTTCTTATGTTCATTGAGCGCATCCATAGTCCTGGCAACGACATACGAGGGCATATCGGTATTGATCTCGCCGGCAAGCTCGATGAACTTGGTCGGCATACCATACTGCCTTGCCCGCCAGGTCAAATAGAACGGGTCGATCGGGATACAGTGCCCGCCGAGACCGGGGCCCGGGTAAAACGCCTGGAAACCGAACGGCTTGGTCTTCGCCGCGTCGATAACCTCCCAGACATCAATGCCCATACGGTCAAAGAGCATTTTGAGCTCATTTACCATGGCGATATTGATGCAGCGGTAGGTGTTTTCCACAATTTTCGCCGCCTCTGCCACATCACACGAGCTGACCGGCACAAGGTGCTCAATCGCCGGCCTGTAAACCTCCATCGCCATATCCAGCGATTTTTTGTCCAGCCCGCCGACAACCTTGGCGATTGTGCCAGTGCGGAAACTCTTATTGCCCGGGTCTTCCCGCTCCGGCGAATATGCCATGTAGAAATCCTTGCCGGCTTTGAGGCCCGATTTCTCCAGAATTGGCTGCATCAGCTCACGTGTCGTGCCGGGGTATGTCGTGCTCTCAAGGACAACAAGCTGGCCCTTGCGGAGATATTTTGAGATTGTCTCGCAGGTCGTCGCGACATAAGTCATGTCAGGCTCACGGTTTTCGGTAAGCGGCGTAGGGACGCATATCAGTATCGCATCCGGTTTGCTCAGCTGTTTCATATCGGTGGTAGCCTTGAACAGCTTCGATTTGGCCATCTCGCTTACATGCTCATCGGGTATGTGTTTGAGCGGGCTTTTGCCGGCGTTTATACGTTTTACGTTGACATCGTTGATATCAAAACCGATTACATCTACGCCGCCGCCGACAAACTCTCGTGCAAGCGGCAGGCCAACATAGCCTAAGCCGACAATTCCAACCTGCATTTGGTACCTCTCAAATTAAAATTTCTCTTGTATAAAATGAATTTGGAAATTATAACGCCCTTAATCACAATTACAAGCGCCAAGTTGATTAAAACTGAATCAGCCGCCGCTAATTTATCTGGGAATTCGAATAGGTTAAAACGGCCATTTCCCGTCTTTGATGGGTTTGGTATCCAGCTTATCAAAATCAATGACCACATGCTTGATTCGTTGTCGTTTCCATGTATATGTGATATGAATGAGGCCGTCCGCCGTCTGTATTACCGCGGGGTATGAAAATTCAGCGTTTCTGGTATTTTCAAGCACCAATGCCGCCCTCCAGTTTATGCCGTCATCGCTTACGGAGACATTGAGCATTTCCCGCCCGCAGGGAACATCGCCCGTTCTTTCTCTTACGGTATGGTTATAGACCAGCAGATGTTTGCCGTTATTCAATGTTACCGCATCAAAACCGGCATTCGGGTTGGGCAGCCCCGCGGCTTCCATCCGGCTCCAGGTTTTACCGCCGTCACGGCTTTTCGACCGGCTGATTACACCCTGCCTTGTCCGGCAGAGAGCAAGCAGTTTATCGTCAGAAGATTCGTCCATAAGCCTCAATATTGTCGGCTGAATTGCCGCGAATTTATCGCCGTCATTGATTGGTCCTGTTTTTTCCCATTTATCTGCCTTATACGCATACGTCTCGAAGTGCACCCTCCAGCCGTCATCTTCTGTGCTCGATGGGCACAGCAGCGTATCAGCTTCAAGCTGTATCGGTTTATTCTTGATCGGTCCGGCAAATCCTTTGGGCAAAAGAGTTTTAGGAGACCATGTCTTTCCGCCATCCGTTGAGGTCTTCATCACTCCCCACCACTGACGCGGAGTCGGGCCGACTTTATAAAAAAGCATCAAAGGTGCATTTAAAGGTTTGTATAAAACCGGATTCCAGCAGGGGTAACGCTTATCAGAATCCTGTACGCCATTAGCGACTTCAGCCGGTTCGCTCCAGCCTGCCGAGCTCAGCCGCGAAACCCAGATGCCGACATCAGGATTCTTTTCATGCGTGCCCCCGAACCACGAGGCGACAAGGCCGTCTTCTGTTTCCGCTATCGTCGATGCGTGGCACTGCGGAAAAGACGCCGTTTCATAAATAAACTCCATGCCGAGAATCCCGGCCTGTTTCTCGTAAACGCTATGATCCGGATATTTATTACCCATAAAGCACCTGTCTGGTCTATCATTTTTAGTATCAGCTGACACCGTCGAACAGAAAATTACGACGATGATAAAAATGGATAGTTTTATTCTCATATTCACTTTAAGAGCCTTTCGTTTTATATAATCAAATCAAAAGAGGGCAAAACTTTCTGTGATAGACTGCATCATTTAAAAAACAATCTTCTGGATTTTTCTGACATCCACATCACGCGGCAAAATATTATCCTCTGCCGCCAAAGCAGCGGCAGTTCCGGCAGCCAATCCTGTAGCCATCGCAATAACCTGAACACGATAGGATGCCATAGCCTCGTGTGTACCGCTGATGCACCGCCCGGCTGTCAGCAGGCCGTCAATCTTTCGCGGAACGAGACATCCGTAAGGTATATCGTAAGGTTTAACTTTCGGATCATTTCCAAGAACATAACCGATAGCCTGTCCGGCACCGGAGGGGTTATGAATATCAATCGGGAAAGAGGCACCATGAACGACGGCACTGTCCCACTTTCGCCCTTCCAGCAGATCCTTCATCTTCAAACATTCGAGGCCCCGAATCCGCCTGGTTTCCCGAACGCCTATAACTGCGGGCATACCAGAGACATAAGCATTTTGAAACCCGGGAGCCTTCTTCTTTAAAAATTTAATTATCGGCTCGGTCTGCCGCCTGCAGTAAAGTTCCGCTTTCGTCAGGTCACTCACATCCGTACCGTCCAACCCATTTACCTGTGTGGCATTTATTATCCGGTCTTCATTCCGCTGAGCGGTATATGTCCTCACAAAGCCTACTTCCGGGGGCAGTTCACCGCGGCTGCAGGCCTGCTGCGTCAGATCATTCCATGATCGGCCGTCAGGAAACCGGTAATCTCTCCTGCCGCCGTTGGCTTCCATTGTCTCAGCGTGGTTTATTCCGGAGACACGGAACATGATTGTCATTGGCTGACACAGACCGTCGGCTTCCCACAATGAGCTCTCTCCTCTGCCAATGTCGAATTCTGCCCCGGCACCAAAAGCGACATCTCCGTCACCGGTAGCATCTACCGTAACTTTCGCACTAAGATCAACCAGACCCTGCTTGGTCAATATTCGTATGCCATTAACCCGGTTATTCTCGCAAATCGGCTCAACAACCGGAGCGTGCAGGAGAAAACCTGCGCCGGCATCTTCAAGAAGCTCTGCATATTTAAGGTCTATGAACTCATAATCAACCCGTCGGCCACCAAGATACTTCAGGATTTTATCAACCCAGGGGCTTTGTACCTTTCCCATAAGCGGGCCGACCATCGATTGAACCGCCGCACCGCCCAACCTGCCGTAACGCTCTACAAGAAGCGTTTTTCTGCCTTGGCGTGCCGCCATTATTGCGGCGGCAATACCGGAGGGCCCACCGCCGCATACAATCACATCAACAGAAGGCAGAGATGTCGAATTGTTTTCATGAGTCTGCGTATTCGATACTGCTAAACCCGGGGTTACGCAGGGCCCCAAAGCCGCACCAACTGCCAGAACTTTGAAAATATCTCTGCGATTTAAAAGGTTTAATTGAGAACGCATAAAAGGTCTCCTCGCATATATTTACTACATAAATACTAATACCAGATATTTAACATAGGATAAACCGTCAGCTCATCGATGATAAGATCGCCTTTAAACTCAAGTATCCGGCTCTTCTCGTCATAAAGAGCGCTGACGGCATAAGCCGCTTCACCATTATTCCAGAATGCCTCAACAATACCCCTGTCAATGAGAAATCTCACGGTCAAAGTATTATCAGTATGAATCATAGTTGAGCATTCCTGTCTATTGTTTTTATTCAAAGTAAGCCAGCCGGTTGACGGCACGAAATTGAAATCCAGTAAATCATTGATCACAGCACCAACTGAATTACCCGGCTGCAAACGAATACGTGCCTCAACGTCTAAGGGAATACTATTATCAAGAGCACCCAGCTTCCGGTTTGCAGAAGCAGCTGATATATTTTCTGCTTTAATGAGCGGACTGCCTCGAAGATCTTTTAGCTCCTCTACCGGCTCCATACAGAGGCTCTCTATTCCCCCTGCGTTTTTCAGGGTAAGACGTAAAGGCATGGTCGCACACTGGTTAAACAGCTCACCCTCGAATGATTCGCCATTACTTCTGGACCAGCCCATCATGACGATTCTGTCTTTGGGATCATTTACAAACGTCAGCGCTCCATAGAAATTTGGCCCCTGGTGAGCCACTCGAATATCAGAGATCGGCTCAAAGTTAATGCCGTCAAAGTGTCCAAGCTGATAAGCACAGTTGATTTTGGGCTCTACAGCCCGGTAACATCCGTACAGCACCCAGACATCTTCACCTGTGGCTGGAGATTCCAACTGGAAGAATTCAGGACATTCGTACCAGCCTGGAATATTGCTGACAATATCCCAATCTAACAGATTTTTGGAACGCAAAATATAAAATCCGTCGGGCCCATGGGAAGTTTCGTCACTGTAAAGCAGCATTACATAGTGTTTTGACGGCTCATGCCATAAAACCTTGGGATCACGGGTTGAGCTGCCAAGATCCTTGAAAACAGGGTTTCTCGAATAGCGGTTCCAGGTTTTCCCATCATCGCAGCTCATTGCGATATGCTGACTGTTCGGATTCGACGCAGTACCCGTAAAAAAGAGTAAAGGGAAAGGCCGTTTATCAATTTTATCATTTATGCCCCGGACTGTTTCGTTTAACAGCAGTGCGCTTCCGGAATAACAATTCCCAGTCTCATCCGGAAACAGAGCGATGGGCCGCTCCTGCCAATGCATCAAATCGCTGCTTACCACATGGCCCCAGTATTTGTTAAATCCGCGGGTTGGAGGCCCGCCGGATAAAGGGTCATGCTGAAAGAACATATGGAAAACCCCATCCAGCCAGTAAGGGCCGTTTATATCATTCATCCAGCCTATTCTCGGGCTGAAATGAAAACGAGGCCTGTTTATGCCCTTATAGGCGTTTTCATCTATTATCTGCTTATCGGATAATTCAAGATTATCAAGAACTTTAGCGTTGCTTGATCTGAAACAGAACTGAACCGTCTCTCCCATGAATTCACGCACATCATAAGAATACCAGAAATCAGGTTTTTCACCCTGTGAAGGAAATTCCAAATCCATGAATCGCAAAATCCTGCCGTCTTTTTCAATTGTGAAAGTCTCGCCTCTTTCTTCACGAAGCATCATCGGCAGCTGAATGTATCCGGCATCAATAAGAATCTCTCGTTTTAACTGCATCAAAGCCCCTTCCGCAAGTTCATTGCTCTGAAAAATGTGGTCAACATTGATATGTCCCCAGCCGCCCCTGAGACTGTCGATAATCCGAAGGCGAGCCGTCTTACCCATAAACGGCTCCACGTCCCAACCTGATGGAGAAAGTGACTCACTGCCGCCAGGTGTAACATTAGGGCCCGCAGCAGTACGCACGACTTTGCCCCCGACTTCGAGGTTCATACAGGTCTGGCCGGCAAAACCGCCTCCTCCTATGAGAAAATTTATATACTTACGCTCAATCTTAAATAACGGGCTGGTAAGCGTACCAACTAATTTGTCTTTACTGCTGACCAATCCTTTACCAATGTAGGAAGTTTTCTTCTCACGCGGCAGCGGGCCGCCGGCAGGCCCGTCACCGAAAGCATCACCAGTAACAACCCAGTCCCCATAAGTTTCTGCTTCAAAATCATTAATCAAAATATCTTTTTCTGTGCTCACCGCAGCAATACCTGTATTTAAGATAACAAAGAACAAAATACCGACTGGTAGAAAAGAAAACAGCGATTTATGCATATTGATTCCTTCTTGAATTTGCAATGTTCTATCCAGTTTCCATGCTGCGATAAGTGCGATAGAGAACCGGAATATAAGACTTTTGGGAAAAGTCAAATTATTCACTCTTCTTTATTTAGCTCTCTTATATAAAAATCAACTATTTTTTCCACGCTGCCGAAATTCTGTTTCAGCTTTTGGACAAACAAAGAATATTCATGAGCAAAGTCAACTTCCTTAAATTTTGCTCTTTGTTCAGGAGTCAGGCTTATATCCACCGGCTCGGACGGCTCTTTTGTAAAGTATCCTCTGCCTTTCTCGTGGTCATAGTGATAATATCGCACCTCAGGTTCTGAATTGTTGTAACATCCGCCGAAACCAAATACCGCAACTGCCAGTGCAGAATATGCTGCTGCCAATGAGAGTGTATTTACCATGGCATCCTCCTGATTCTTGCTTCCGCAATAAAAGAAACAAATCAATTTCAATATTCAGGGATAACTTAAATCCAAATACACATTTATGATACTCTTAATACCGGTTTTTGTCAAGTGCTTATGAAAAATTTTAACGAGCGAGCAATTCCGTTTGTAAGGCTTTTCAGAAAATTTGCCACAAAATACTATTGATACCCAGTAGGTTAATGCGGATTAATCGGCGTTTCCTCGGCTTGCGGGCGTGCTTTGGGGGAGCAGTCGGGGCGAGCCTGGTGTGTGTTTCTTCTGGTCGTGTGATTTTAGGCGCACCGATAGTGTGGCAGGTAGTTTGTTGGTTTGTATTTGCGTTGTTATGCGGCTGATATTTTGATCGACTCTGATTTAACCAGTGAGCGTATGTAGTGCGGCTGCTTGGTTTTCACGTACCCCAATGCCGTGCCTAACATCGTGATCAGTGCCAGGTCTACTCGCATCTGCATTTTTTTAAGGCCTCGAATATAGTGAGTTTCAAAACCAAAGGAGACATCGAGCCGACTGTTGACCCTCTCGACAGAAGTCCGTTTTTTGTATTCGTCTTTCCATTTATAGCTGTCCCGCGGCAAAGCCATAAAGATACGCGGGTCTTTTTCCAACCCGATCCTGATACTCTTGCCAATTGGACAACTCCCTGATGCGGGGCATGTCAGCCCTTGATGGTGTGCCGGGCAACCGAACTTGATACTGTCTCTATCCTTCTCAAAACCCCTGTTGCACATCTTGTTGAGTTCTCCCCCCTTGCAGCACTTGCAGAACACCTCACCCTGCTGGTTGTAATATATCCTGTCAAGGCCTTCAACCGGGCTATGTTCCAACTGCGTCATATTGCGAGTATCAACAACAGCACGTATATCGTGCTCCTTCCATAACCATAGCTTGAAATCGCCGCAATCATAGCCTTTGTCTGCCGAGAGATATTCGCACTTCTCAAGAGCCTTTGAGGGACAGGCGTCAACCAGATTGTACGCCTCTAACATATCATTGTCATTACCCGGCGTTACGATACGTGCTATCGGCAGTTCATAATTGGCATCCACTGCCAGATGAACCTTGTAACCAAATATCGTTGTTTTTTTGATAATCTTACCGTTTTTATCTGTGTAAGTTTTTGTTGCCCAGCCGCCGTCAGTATCCCTTCTGCCGTCAGGCTTATTTTCTGAACCGGAGTTTGCCGCACTCTGGATGACTTTGCTGTCAATCGCTATACGCTGACCAAAGCCGGGCAGTTCCCGGGCAAGACACTCCAGAAGATTCTGGAAAATACCGGCTACTTCTGCCGGATACTCCATAAGCGACTTGAGCAGGTTGGTATAGGCGTTTGATGATGGTACCGGGTGCTCTTTGAGAGGATCAAAACCGCAGATATCCCTGAGCTGACCGTTGCGAGAAAGCTCCCGGCGAAGAGCTTCGATGGTGTTGTGCCCAAATACGATGCCGGCAAGCATTGAGTTCCAACTGGCCCGTATCGGGTAGTCATCACGTCCATTGCCGCGGCGTTTTTCGAGTGTTTGCATTAGTTGTTCATCGTCGAGCGTCTTGAGTAACAGGTCGAGCCGCTCTAAATCTCCGAGATTTTCAACATTTTGGTAGCAAAACAAGCTGGGTTGTGGTATATTAGCCATTGGTAAATCCTTTTGTAGAATATAATATAAGTTCTTTTGGTTTAATGTCTTATATTATATCACATGCAAAATGATTTACCATTTTTCTATGGGGGCAATTTGAGGTTTTTTAATGTTTTTTTTCGCTCGAATCAGGCCTGAAGCCAGAGAAAAAGGGGGAAAATCGGTTTCACTGCCGTTGCTAAATCCACCCGCTCAACAACTTACAAACAAACGGAATAGCTCAACGAGCAGAGCATCACTCTCTAAAGCAGTGGTATGTCTCAGCTTTGGCTGAATCGTTTCTGCCCTGCGAATGTGACAACCGCGGCCGCGGCAAGTATTGCCATGCTCAGGTACAGAGCGAGGGTATATGAGCCGCTGCGGTCGGCCAGATATCCGCCGACCGCCGGGCCAATCAGGCCGGCAAGACCGTAAGCGAGGAAGCATATCGGATACAGCAGCGGGAAAGAATCGAGCCCGAAACGGCGGGAAATACTCGAAGCGTAAATCACAAAATTTGCGCCAAAACAAAAGCCCATTCCGAAAACCGATACCAAAAACAGCCAGTATGCATCCGCCATGTGGAACATCAGCATAAAACCGGCAAAACCGGCCAGCGAAACGGGAATTGTCCAGTAATGGAATTTATCAAACCAGAATCCCCATTTTATCCTGCCCGCGGCGTTTCCCAGAGCGAAAACCGAAACCGCTATCGCCGGGTCATACGCAGCCGCTACAGCCATTGGAGTGAGGTTTCCAATCACCAGCAGGCCGGAAAATGTGCCCGCGAAGATACCAATAACGCAAAGTGCAAACGGGCGGGTCTTCAGGCCGGCGTAGCTTGCGTCATTTTTGTCGGCTATTTTAGCCTCCGGCGGGAATTCCAGCAGCATAGATGCCAGAACCAGCAATGCCCCGGGGTTTATCGCAATCCAGCGGAAAAAGACCAGCACATCCATGCCGGAATAAAGAAAGTACTCCGCAGCTTCAGAGAGTATCACAGCTCCGCCGCCGAAACCGGCAACCGCAACCCCGGTGATAAGCCCTTTGCGTCTTGGAAACCACCGCATACCCACTGAAAGCGGACACACGTAGCCAAATCCTATACCTGCCCCGCTAAGAATACTTATTCCAAGCAGCAGAAGAAGATATGATGTGCCGGCAAAGGAGGCAAGCAGATATCCGCCGGCAAAAAGCAGTGAGCCTGTCAGCGCGGTCAGCCGCGGGCCTTTGCTCGAGAGGAGCCGGCCGCCGAAAATCGCGGCAACCGTAAAAACCGCAATACTAAGCCCGAAAACACTGCCGCACTGTGCTTTAGTAAGCCCTTTTGTGTCGATAAGCTGCGGCACGAATATACTCCAGGCATAGATGCCGCCCAAAATTATCTGTATAACGATTCCCGCAGCGAGGATTACCCATCGGTTTTTCACAAAAGTATCCTTTCTGTTAGATTCCATGATTTTTGCGGCTATTTTATAGAAAGCCCATCGAATATCAAGATTTTGTTGAGAAACTCCCCCTGCCGGCAGCGATATTTTTAGAAAACAAACGGTATAAAACGTTTTGTGTTCTTCATGTAATCGCGATATGACGAAAACCGTTGGATAAGCTGTCTCTCTTCATAAAGCATTTTCAGATAGAGGTCTATAACCAGTATTACCAAAAGAGCTCCCCTTAAAAGAGAGGGTTGATCAATCAAAAAGCCGATCATAGCGAGCATCGACGCGGCATACATCGGATGACGAATAACCCTGTACGGGCCGGAAGTTACAAAAACGCTTTTGTGTTTGAGCTCAGGCAGAACATGCAGATTTCCCAGACGCATATACAGCAGTGCCCAGACCATAAGGGCCGCTGCCGCCGTGATAAGAGCGAAGCCGACAAGCCCGTCAGGCACAAAATCGCCGGCGAAAATGATGCCGGCCATGCACACGAGCTGGACAAGAAAATAGACATACGACATACTGGAATGATATATCCATCTGCCAGGGCTGCATTTAAGACTTAAATCTGTATTATTTTTATCTGCCATTGATTAGGAGTAAAATAACTTGTATAAATCCGTTTGTAAAATATAATTGGAGATTTAATTATAATCACGGCAAAATGAATAGTACTGGATCGCAAGCAATGAACAAAAAAGGTTACTACAACCACACGAAAATCGAAACAAAATGGCAGAAATACTGGGACGAGAACAAGACCTTCAAGGTCAGCCTCGACAAAGACAAGCCCAAATACTATGTTCTTGACATGTTCCCCTACCCCAGCGGCCAGGGTCTGCACGTCGGCCACCCGGAGGGCTATACCGCCAGCGACATTGTCTCCCGCTACAAACGCATGAGGGGTTTCAACGTCCTGCACCCGATGGGCTGGGACGCGTTCGGCCTGCCGGCAGAACAATACGCCATACAGACCGGCACACACCCCGCCGATACCACGGGGAAAAACATCGACAATATGCGCCGCCAGATCAAGAGCCTGGGCTTCAGCTATGACTGGGACCGTGAAGTCAACACCACCGATCCAAACTACTATCACTGGACACAGTGGATATTCCTGAAGTTTTTCAACAGCTTCTTTGACGATAAACTCCAGAAGGCGCGTCCTATCGAGGAGCTTGAAATACCCGAAGGACTCAGCAAAATAGAAAAACGCGAATATATCGATAATCACAGGCTCGCCTACGAATCATACGCGCCTGTCAACTGGTGCCCCGAGCTGGGAACGGTTCTTGCCAACGAAGAGGTAGTCAACGGTGTCAGCGAACGCGGCGGCCATCCGGTTATCCGCAAACCCATGCGGCAGTGGATGCTGCGAATTACAAAATTTGCCCAGCGGCTGCTCGACGGACTCGAAGGGCTCGACTGGTCATACTCTATTAAAAAACTCCAGACCGACTGGATCGGCAAGAGCGTCGGCGCGGAGGTTGAATTTAAAATCGACCGTTTTGACCGTTCTGTAACAGTCTTTACCACGCGACCGGATACACTCTTCGGAGCGACCTATATGGTCATGGCCCCTGAGCATGAGCTGGTTGATGTGATTACAACCGATGAATTCAGAGAGCCGGTAGCCGCGTACCGTGAGGCGGCGGCAATGAAAAGCGACCTTGACCGCACCGACCTGGCCAAGGACAAAAGCGGCCAGTTCACCGGCGCATACGCCGTCAATCCGGTAAACGGCGAGAAAATCCCGATCTGGATAAGCGATTATGTGCTGATAAGTTACGGCACGGGCGCGATTATGGCTGTGCCGGCGCATGATGAGCGGGATTTTGAGTTCGCGACAAAATTCAAACTGCCGATAATTCAGGTTGTCCAGCCGGATAACAAAGAAGACGCGGCGAAGGTTGCCGCCGGCGAGCTGTGTTTCAGCGGCGAAGGCAGGGCGATAAACTCCGGAGAATTTACAGGACTTTCAACCGCGGATTTCAAGAAAAAAATAACCGCCTGGCTCGAGAAGAACAAGCTGGGCAAAGAGGCGATAAATTTCAAACTCCGGGACTGGCTTTTCAGCCGCCAGCGTTACTGGGGCGAGCCGTTCCCGATACTACATGCCGAGGACGGCGAGGTAATCGCCCTTGATGAGAGCGAGCTGCCGCTGATGCTGCCCGAGGTAAGCCAATACAAACCCAGCGGCACGGGTGAGCCGCCTCTGGCAAACGCCGGCGACTGGCTGGAGGTTACACTGCCGGACGGCCGCAAGGCAAAACGCGAGACCAACACCATGCCCCAGTGGGCGGGAAGCTGCTGGTACTACCTGCGTTACATGGATCCGCAGAATCCGGATGCACCGTTTGACCCGGAAAAACAGAAATACTGGCTGCCGATTGACCTCTACATCGGCGGCGCAGAACATGCCGTGCTGCATCTGCTGTACTCGAGGTTCTGGCACAAACTGCTGTTTGACCTGGGCTATGTTGACACGCCCGAGCCGTATCAGAAGCTGATCAACCAGGGAATGATACTCGGCGAGGACGGCCAGAAGATGAGCAAATCACGCGGCAATGTTGTAAATCCCGACGATGTCATACACGACTACGGCGCCGACTCGATGCGTCTTTATGAAATGTTCATGGGCCCTCTCGAGGCGAGCAAGCCCTGGAACATGAACGGCGTCGAGGGTGTGCACAGGTTCCTTACAAAGGCATGGAAGATGATCATTGATGGAAACGGAGAGCTCTCCGCGGATATCAGAGAAACCGCCGCGGACAAAGACACAACCCGGCTGCTGCACCAGACAATAAAAAAGGTTACCGGCGATATAGAGGAGTTCAGCTTCAATACGGCGATCAGCCAGATGATGATATTTATCAACGGCGTGAGCAAACTTGAGGTCAAACCCAAAACCGCTATCGAAAAATTTGTCCTTCTGCTGGCACCTTTCGCGCCGCACATAGCAGAGGAGCTCTGGAACAAACTTGGCAATACCCAAAGCCTCTCTCATGAACCGTGGCCGCAGTACGATGAAGAACTGACAAAAGAGAGCTCTATTGAAATCGCCGTTCAGGTACTGGGCAAAATCAAAGACCGCATAAATGTCCCGGCAGACCTTGACGAAAAAGGACTCGAACAGGCCGCCCTTGCCAGCGAGAAGATTCAGTCTGTCATCGCCGGCAAACAGGTCAGGAAGGTCATTGTCGTTAAGGGACGGCTGGTTAATATAATCGCCAACTGAAAAACAAGCAGATTGTAAAGATTGAGCAGTGAAAAGCCGCAAAATTTCAAACGCCTTATTCTGGTTGAGATGGCTGTCCTGATTTTGATAGCCGCCGCCGCGGTGCTGAGCGTACTGCTGCTGGATATGTATGTCGGCTCATTCTCCGACAACCGCCTTTACACCTCTGCACAGAATGTACCGCCAAAACGCGCAGCCCTCGTGCTGGGAACAGTAAAAACCTTTCAGGGAAGGCCGAATCTGTTTTATGAATACCGGCTAAACGCGGCGGCGCAATTATGGAACGCGGGCAAGATTGACGCGATAGTGGTTTCCGGTGATAACTCCGAAAAACACTACGATGAGCCGACAAGCATGAAAAACGACCTGATAGAACGGGGAATACCCGCGGAGTTTATAACCGCCGATTACGCCGGATTTCGAACACTCGATTCGATAGTCCGCGCTTCTGAGATATTCGGTCTGGATGATTATATTATTGTATCCCAGAGGTTTCACTGTCAGCGGGCTTTGTATCTGGCATCGCAGAAAGGATATAAGGCTATCGGCTTTTGCGCTGATGATGTGCCAGGCACCGCCGGCAAAAAGCAGCGTCTAAGGGAAATCCTGGCAAGGACAAAAGCGGTGATGGATATACTTATTAACACAAAACCGAAATTTCTCGGCGAAAAAGAAACAGTCAAATACAGGCAAAGGAAAAAAAGTGATTAAAAATCTGGCTCATATCTGCATCACAACGGCGGACCTGGCGGCAACGGAGAACTTCTACTGCAGCGTACTCGGTCTAAAGAAACATTTTTCATTTATGCGGGATAACGAAGAATGCGGTTTTTATATCGCGGTTGGTGAAAACTCATATATTGAGTTTTTCAGTCAAAGCCCGGAAATGGCATCAAAGCCCAAAGAGTCCTCTGTATTTCAGCACATCTGCCTTGAGACAGACGAGATAGACGCGGTTATCAGCAGACTCAAAACTGAGGACATAGACGTTACCGAAAAAATGCTCGGAGCCGACAACAGCTGGCAATGCTGGCTTGAGGATCCAAACGGTCTGAAAATAGAAATCCATCAGTACACCGCCCAGAGCACGCAGATTACAGGTGCTGACTGCGAGCTGAAGTGATTTTGCTTACCTGCCGGAGCTTGAAAGGCAGAGACGGCGCAGTTGCTTAATCAATTTCCCCTGCCCAGATATCTCAGGCGGTAGGTAATTCTGCCCTTCGGGTCAATGTGGAAGAGTTTGAAAACGCTTTGCCTTCCCCAGAAATTCGCGACCGCTCCGGTCAGATACACGGGGACATCTCCAAAGTAGTGTTTTTCCTCGCGGTGGAAATGGCCGCCAATAACCGCGATAACGTTGGCTTGAGGTGAATTTATCGCGGCGGTGAACTTTTCTGCGGCCTCCTTTGGCCAGCCGTAATGGAATTTTCCGCCGTACAGGTCGGCTGCCGGCGATGAATGGATAAATATAACCGTTCTTTTGCCTTTTGAGGCTCTGATCAGGCGTTTCAATACACCAATCTGTTTGTCTATCACCTCGGCTGTGCCCTCTGCCAGCAGCTCACTGTTGAACATAATAAACCATACGCCGCCGTTTTCAAAGCCGTAATCCGCCCTGCCGAACGCTGATTCGTATTTGTCCAGAAGCTCTTCCGAATCCGGGCCGTAGAGGATATCGTGATTGCCGGGAAGAAAATGCACCGGCGGCTCAAGTTTGGCAAACATGGCGAGCGTTTTTTCTTCGGCATCCGCATCGCCTGTCTTTTCGTGCATGATATCGCCTGTTACCGCGACAAAATCCACATCTACCGGCAGCTCCTTGACATCGCCTATAATCATCTCGGTTGCCCCGTAGTGGTCTTCCAGGTCTCCGGGGTCATCAACACCCAGATGCGTATCAGTAATCTGTACGAAGTATATACTCTCATTTGCCGGCGGCGTATCACAGCTGACCTGCTGATAGCAGCAGCCGTTTAAAAACATCGCAGTTAAAACAATAAGCAGGGAAAAAGTCCGGTGAAAGTGTCTGTTGTCGCTCATTTTTATATCTCTATTACAGTAATCTCAGGCCGGCAAAGAAATCTAAAGTTTATCCAGAAAGTTCCTATGCCGGGATTTACATACATCGGTCCGCCGGGCGTCTCGAAAAGCCCCATATCATAGCCGGCCGTCCCCCAGGGCAGAGATATTGCCCCGCTGAATGGGATTCGCAGCTGTCCGCCGTGCGTGTGGCCGGCGAGAATCAGGTCAAAACGGTTTTTCAGGCTGTCGGCATACGCCGGATAATGGCAGAGCAGAATATTCAGCTTATCTTTTACAAGTGACGGCTCGGGCGAGTCTTCTTCTACGCCGTGGAATGCGACATCGCCAAGCAGCAGAGTCTCCTCTTCGAGGAAATACTGGCCGTGAGCCTCAAAATATTTCTTGAATGAGCCGACTTTCATTCCCGTCCAGTGGTCGTGGTTGCCCATGATCGCTATCAGCGGGAGTTTCACCTCACCGAGAATTTCAGTAACTTCCTCAAGATACTCCTGCTCTTCGACAAGGTCTCCGGTAAAACAGACATAATCTGCCTGGATGGAGTTGATGGTTTCTACCACACTCTCCAGATATCCCCTGTCGCCTTTGTAGTGAATATCTGTTATATGGATGATTTTGATGCCGGGGTTTGTTGCCACGGTGATATCTTTAAGCCTGACCCAGTGCGGCTCGAAGAAAAAACCGTAAAGGGATAAGACTATCAAAACCAAAACGGCAAGCGCAACAGTAATACGCACCGCCAGCAGGGCTTTTTTGAACGGGGTTCTTTTAATTTTATCGTTTTCTTTCAAGTTATTCAGATAAAAAATATTATAATTTTCCGCCGGCCCTACTTGTCAAGCCCGATATCAATCGATACCGCACTGTGTGTAACCGCACCGATTGAGATGCGGTCAACACCGGTTTCTGCCACATCTCTGAGTGTTGCAAGGGTAATCCCGCCGCTGGCTTCGAGCAGTGGTTTATGGCCGGGGTTTTCGTCTCTCATTTTTACCGCCTGCCTAAGCTGCGGGCAGGTCATGTTGTCCAGCAGGATTATATCCACTCCCGCGGCGCTTAGCACGATCGGCAGCTGGGTTTCGATATCGTCAACCTCTATGCATACAAATTTCAGGCCGCCGTGCTGGTGCGCTTTTTTGGCGAACTCCTCGAGCTCATCTTTGTGTTTTGCTCCCATGTGGGCGAAGTGGTTGTCCTTTAGCATGACACCATCACCAAGGTTGTACCTGTGGTTCATGCCGCCGCCGCACCGGACGGCGTATTTTTCGAGTTCACGCCAGCCGGGAGTTGTTTTTCGCGTATCAAGGATTTTCGCTTTTGTCCCCTGCACCTCTTTAACGTATTGAGCGGTTTTTGTCGCAACGCCGCTGAGACGCTGTAAGAAATTCAGCGCCACCCGCTCAGCACTGAGCATCTGACGCAGCGGCCCGTATATCTCGGCGATGACATCACCTCTGGAGATGCTTGCCGCATCCTGCGATACAACAATCAGCTCGAGACTCTCATCGTAGCGTTTGAGCACTTCGCGAACCACATCCATGCCGCAAACAACAAGCGGCTCACGCGCCACAAGTCGTGTGTGAGACTTAACGCCGGGTTCTACGGTCAACTCCGAAGTTGGGTCGCCCTGGCCGTAGTCTTCTTCGATAGCTAAATCTATAAGCCGGCTGATTTTGTTCATGTCTAAAGGTGCAATTTCGGGCATTTTGTTTCCTTGTTATGTGTTCGCGGCGGATAAAGCCGCAATAATATTGTAAGTTTTATCGCTACAGTAAATGAAGACAGACTGCAACACCTGTGTAATTATACTCAAAAGAGCGGTTTTTTGTTCTACTTATTCCGCATTTGCTTATAAGTGTTTATCAGTCCGTTGGTCGAACAGTCGTGTGTGTCTATTTCATTGTCCTGTGTCAATTCCGGCAGGATATTGCCCGCCAGCTGCTTGCCCAGCTCAACTCCCCACTGATCGAAACTGAAGATGTTCCATATCACGCCCTGGGTAAATATTTTATGTTCATACATCGCGATAAGCGAACCAAGCGTGCGGGGTGTTATCTTTTTTACCAGTATCGAATTTGTGGGTTTGTTCCCGGGGAATACCTTAAAAGGCAGCAGCGTTTTTATCTGCTCTTCTGTTTTGCCGGCATCAGTCAGCTCGCGGCGTACCTGTTCTTCGGTTTTGCCCATCATCAGTGCCTCTGTCTGGGCGAAGAAGTTTGCCAGAAGTTTCTGATGGTGGTCGCTTACGGGGTTGTGTGTCTGCGCCGGGGCGATAAAATCGCACGGTATAGGTTTTGTGCCCTGGTGTATAAGCTGATAGAAAGCGTGCTGGCCGTTTGTGCCGGGCTCACCCCATACTATCGGGCCGGTCTGGTAGTCAACACGGCTGCCGCTGCGGTCAACCTGTTTGCCGTTGCTCTCCATGTTGCCCTGCTGGAAATACGCCGCGAAACGGTGCATATACTGATCATAAGGCAGGATAGCTTCGGTTTCTGCGCCAAAGAAGTTGTTGTACCAGATGCCGATAAATGCCAGTATTGCCGGTATGTTTTCGCTCAGGGAGGTTTCGCGGAAATGCATGTCCATCGCGTGAGCGCCTTCGAGCAGCTCTATAAAGTTATCGTATCCGATGGTGCATACGATCGAAAGTCCGATTGCCGACCATAGCGAGTAGCGGCCGCCGACCCAATCCCAGAACACGAACATGTTTTCCGGGTCTATGCCGAACTTTTCGACCTCTTCCCTGTTGGTGGATACGGCGACAAAATGCTTGCTGACATCTGACTCGCCGTCGGTGTTTTTCAGAAACCAGCCGCGGGCGGTAAAGGCGTTTGTCATGGTTTCCTGGGTGGTGAAGGTCTTGGAGGCGATTATAAACAGCGTCGTCTCGGGGCAAACCTTTTTGAGAACCTCGCTTATGTGCGTGCCGTCAACATTGGAGACAAAATGAGGCGTGATATTGCCCCAGTAAGGCTTCAGGGCTTCGGTGACCATAAACGGGCCAAGGTCTGAGCCGCCGATGCCGATGTTTACAATATCGGTAATCGCTTTGCCCGTGCAGCCTCTCCAGTCGCCGCTGCTGAGCCTGTTGGAGAAGTCTTTCATCTGCTCAAGCACTGCGTTGATTTTGGGCATTACGTCCTCGCCGTCAACCATAACCGGCTTGTTGGAGCGGTTCCGCAGGGCTGTATGCAGAACGGCACGGTTTTCGGTTTCGTTGATCTTTTCGCCGGTAAACATCGCCTCGATACCGTCTTTGAGCCCGCATTCCTCGGCAAGCTCGAAAAGCAGCTCGAGGGTTTCATCGGTTATGATGTTTTTCGAATAATCAACGATCATATCCTCGAATTTAGACGAGAATTTGACAAATCTCTCCGGATCGTTCCGGAAAAGCTCCCTCATCTCGACACGGTCGGAATTAGCATCACTGAAAAGGGCGTAATGCTCTTGCAGTTTCTGCCAGGCTTTTGTCTTTGCGGGATTTATTTTCTTAAGCATATATTCCTCGTTTATAGTTCAGATAATATTTGTTTTAAGGTATATATCTTATATCTATGCAGTATTTTGCAAGCATAAACGGCATAAAATCGTTATTTTGCGGCACCGACTAAATAATATAGAATAAAATTCCGGCTGGATATTTATTTTTTATACGGTTTAATAATAAAGTCCGGTCTGCAGTGGGGCTGTCAGAGCCTGCCATTGAAGATACAAATAAGAACAAGACACAAGTTGTCCTGCCGCAGGCGTTTGTCCGCTAACGCATGAAACAGCTGAATTTATTATCTAAGGTGATTACATGACTATGGTTATAGACAAATTCGACAAGATCCTCAAAGACCGCTGCCGCAGCCTGGCAAAGGCTGTTTCGGCGAAGGGCTATGACGCTATGCTGCTGACAGCCGCGTCAAATGTCCGCTATTTTACCGGTTTCAGCGGGCATGACAGCTGGGCTTTGGTCGCCGGGCCCAGGGTGTATCTGGTAACGGACAGCAGATATACCGAACAGGCGCAGGGTGAGTGCCCGGCCTGTTCGATAATATGCCGAAAGGGCTCCATAATTGATGAAATAGCGAAGATTCTTGCCCGCTGCCGCAGCGTTGAATCGCTGGCGGTTGAAGAAGATATACCATTAAAGGCCTGCAACGGGCTGAAAAAGAAAACCAAAGTGCGTATCCGGCCGGTGAGCGGAGTTATCGAAAAACTGCGGATGATTAAGTCCGAGCCGGAGGTTGAGAGTATCGTGAAGGCCTCTGAGATAGCCGTTAAGGCGGTTTCTAATGCACTTAAAACAATAAGGGTCGGCATGGCGGAAAGTGAGCTTGCCGGACGGATAGAGTTTGAGATGCGGATTCTGGTCTCTTCTGCGTCTTTTGATACCATCGTTGCCTTCGGCGCCAACGGCTCACGCCCGCACCATTTCCCCGGGCAGACAAAACTGCGGAAAAACGATGTCATACTTATAGACTTCGGCGCTGTTTTTAACGGATATTGCAGCGACATGACAAGATGCTATGCGGTAGGACGGGTAAGCACTGAATATAGAAAGGCTTATGAAGCCGTTAAGTCCGCGCAGGCCGCCGGCATAGCCGCGATTGAAGCCGGTTTGAGCATGGAGGTTCCCGATTCCGCCGCACGCGAGCAGATCAAAACTGCCGGATTTCCCCAGTACGGTCACGGCACAGGCCACGGGCTGGGGCTGGACGTGCACGAGTTCCCCGCAATAACAAGGCTCTGCAAGCAGAAACTCGAAGCAGGACAGGTACTGACCGTAGAGCCGGGGATCTATCTTCCCGGACAGTTCGGCATACGAATAGAAGATGACATTCTCGTTACAGAAACCGGCTGCCGGGTACTGACGCGGGACGCAGACAAAAGCCCCGAGCTGGAGGTACTGGATATCTAAGCGGCGGCTTTACCAGTTGAGCCTTTTCCGGTAGCTGTAACAATGCCTTCCCATGACGTGCGAAAGCACAATTGATATGTAAATTATTGCGGGGTATAACGTTACCATTGCCGCCAGTGAACCCCGGTCAATGGCAAGCACAAACCATATTACCGCCCAGAAAGCGCCCGCAAAGAACGCAAACACCACCAGATATCCCGGCAGGGTTTTGATAATGTCCCAGAGAACCGCCAGCGGGTTTATGATTGTAACGTCTTCGTAGATGTAATACCGCATCAGCGTCATCGGCAAGAAGAAGCAGCCCGCGCCGACCAGTGCGTATGTCAATAAATCCGCCTGATGTTTGTTGTAGATAAACCAGCCGATTGCCGGCACAAACCAGACTACCAGGTAGAAAACGAAATACATGTACCTCGAAACAACCGACCATATCTCAAAATCCATACCCATAAGCTGATCGTTAGTATCCGGAGCCCGCACGCCGCCATTCGATGAATCCACAGCACAGATCTCCCAATACCATATCAGCCAGTAGGTTACAACAACACCAACTATCATAAAAGCAAAACCGATAAAGGGTATCCACGCCAGAAAACGGGCTAAGAAATTTAATCCTGTCAGCACCAGTACGATAACCAGATACTGTATTGCGCCGGCAGTGCTGAACGGATAGAGAAAGTAGTCAATAAAGCTGTGCCGCGGCGGATCGTTCGGGCTGTTTTCTGTATCCTGCATTTAAAACTCCTTTATTTAGACGCTGTTTTTCTCCTCTGCGATCTGTTTTCGCCGGTTTCTGAAAAAATCGCTGAGCATCATCGAGCATGGCTCTTCGAGTACGCCGGACTCTACTTCTACCCGGTGATTATGCCGCGGTTCTTCAAAGATGTTGTACAGGCTGCCGGCGGCGCCGGTCTTGGGGTCGGGGCAGGCAAAAACCACCCTGTCAATCCGCGAGAGGATCAAAGCGCCGGCGCACATCGTGCACGGCTCAAGGGTTACATACATCGTGCAGCCGTAAAGCCGCCAGCTGCCCACGTGCTCGGAGGCCTGTGTAAGGGCGATCATCTCGGCATGAGCGGTCGGATCCTGCAGCTGTTCACGCTGGTTCCAGCCGCGGGCGATTATCCGGCCGTTCTTGACGATAACCGCTCCGATAGGCACATCGCCCGCCTCAAGGGCAATCTGAGCCGCCTTGATCGCCTCCAGCATGAAATATTCATGCGTTTCGGTTGAGAGTGTTATGTTATCAGCATTATCCATTGTAATTAGCATTATACGCATATGCCGGATTTAAGAAAGCGATTTTAAAAACATTCAAATCATCATTGATATGCGGCAATTAATCTATACAATTGAGACTAAAGCAGTACAACAGCTTGATACAAAAGAAGCTGAGCATGACGCCGCGGCTTACCGCGGCATCTTATCATTTGACCGACGAATATGTCCGGCTTGAGCTGGAAAAATAATAAATGCAGAAAACTTATAAATTAAGGAGAAGTTCTTATGAAAGATAAATGTTTTTTGGTATTGGTCTTATCTGTGTTTCTTACCGGAATTGCGTTTGCTGATGACCCGTTTATCGGTGAATATGAGGGTCAAATCTGCGATAGCCCGGTAAAGGCCTGCGTTGTTGCCCGCGAAGGTTCACGGTACGATATAACTATTTTCTCGCTGGACAATTCACTTGTTCCGGGAGGCATCGAGCTTACTTCAGCGGTCTTCGGCGGTAATTTGTATATTATGGGTACTTCTGCCGGCAGAAACTGGACAGGAAGCATAGTAAAGGGCAAAATGAAACTTACTGCCAATTATTACAGCATCAATGGAGAGTTGGAAAAAATAGAAAGAGAATCTCCTACTCTCGGCCTGCAGCCCCCCAAAGATGCAATTGTACTCCTGCCGTATCAGCCGGGCAAAAAAAGCAGCCTCGAAAAATGGACAAACAAGGACTGGACACTGCTTGACGATGGCAGTGTGCAGGTCAAGCCGGGCAAAGGAACAAATACAACTCTTAAAGAATTCTCCAGCGTTAAACTTCATCTCGAGTTCAATCTGCCCCTTGAGCCGCATAATGCCGGCCAGAAACGGGCAAACAGCGGCGTTTTCTTCAACAAAGGCTCGTATGAGGTGCAGATTCTCGATTCATTCGGGCTTATCCCCAGCAATGGCGACTGCGGCTCGATTTACAGCATAAAACCGCCGATGGTAAACGCATCTCTGCCGCCGCAGCGCTGGCAGACTTATGATATTACCTTTATCGCACCCGAAACGGACAAAGACGGCAAAATCACCAAAAAGCCCAGGATCACTGTCCTGCACAACGGCATACTTATTCACGACGATGTAGAGATACCAAGGTCAACCATCAACCCCGATTTTGAGCAGAAAACCGCGGGGCCGATCTCTCTGCAAGACCATTCTAACCCTGTAAAATTCAGAAATATATGGGCAGTTGAGCTGGACTGACGGCCACATAATGCCGGTTAGCGGCAACTTTCTATTGAGTTCACTTTTGGTCCTTTTTTGAAAATTATCTGCTCGGAATTTTGTAAATGGGCAATTGCCGCTTTTCAAATATTTCTGTGCCGGTAGAATATCTTTTTATTTGCCGTTGATAATCCATAATGAAAGGAAATAAGATGAACAAGCAATATGACGTAATGATAGCCGGCCACCTATGCCTGGATATAATACCCCTTTTCCCTGATACGGGAATACGTGACATCTCGGAAATACTGCGGCCGGGCAAGCTGGTCAACGTTGAGAACGCCAAGATAAGCACTGGCGGCCCGGTATCCAACACCGGCCTTAATATGAAAAAGCTGGGTATGAACGTATGTTTCTGCTCGTGTGTCGGCGATGACCAGTTCGGCAAAATCGCCCTGGACATGCTCAGCCACAGCGGCAACGCTGACGGCATAAAGGTTCTCGAAGGCAAAGCCAGCTCATATACAATCGTTGTGGCTCCTCCCGGGATCGACCGGATATTTCTGCATAACCCCGGCACAAACGATATTTTCTGCGCTGACGATCTCAACACAGATTTGATAAAACAGAGCAGGCACTTTCATCTGGGCTATCCCCCGCTGATGGAAAAGATGTACACAAACGAGGGCAAGGAGCTTGCAAAGATTTTCCGTATCGCCAAGGAATGCGGTGCTACAACCTCCTGTGACATGACCCTGCCCGACCCCGCATCGGCTTCCGGCAAAGCCCCGTGGCGTAAGATTCTCGAAAACATTCTGCCCTATGTAGATATTCACGTACCTTCAATAGAGGAAACATTTTACATGCTTTATCCCGAGAAATTCCTCGAGATGAAGAAGCAGCACAACAACGCCGAGCTGATAGACTTTATCAGCCCCGAACAATATGCCGCGATAGCCGATGAGATACTGGCTATGGGAGCCAAAATGACAACGCTCAAGAGCGGCCACAGAGGCTTTTACATAAAGACCGCATCAAAGGACAAATTCGCCGGCCTTGGCGCCGCCAAACCTGCCGACGCTGACAACTGGGCAGACCGTGAGCTCTGGTCGCCGGCATACACAGTAGAAAAATTCGGCTCTGCCACCGGCTCGGGCGATTCCTCTATCGCAGGCCTGCTAAGCGGTTACCTCAAAGGGCTGACTATCGAGCAGTCACTCAAATACGCGGTCTGCCTGGGTTATCAGAACGTATGTGTGCTCGATGCGGTTTCTGGCATAAAGGACTGGGAGACATCGACTTCCATGATAAAAGCCGGTATGCCCCTGATAGATACCCATATTGATTCCCAGGGCTGGAAATACCATGACAGCCTCACCCTGTGGGCGGGCCCGGGCGATATGCTCAACAAATAAATAACAGCGGCTGAAACTTTAGCTCTTTGGAGTGTGGCGGCATAAGAACAGGTAGAGACGCAATGTTTGCGTCTCTCAACTTCATGCTGTGAACAGACTTAAAAACCGAGAGTAAGGTCAAAGAGCCGCATGCAATGCGGCTCTACCTGTGACAAATGACGTGTGCGGCAAAATTTCGTAGAGACGCAATGCTTGCGTCTCTCAACTTTATGTGGCGAATGGATTTAAAAACCGCGTTCAATCCGATACTGCGCCGGGAATAATTGAGAGCCGCATGCAATGCGGCTCTACCGGCAGCTTAAATATGCCTTTATACAAAAGACCGTGAAAATCATCTGTCTTTAAAAACACAGACACACAAACACTGCTGTTGAAAGGTTTAGTAGAGCCGGTAATTAAACCACAAATAAATATCACATATTGGTACTGGAATCATAAAGTTTTCATTTGCAATGCGTCTGTTTATAGTTTATAACCAGTTTGTTCATGTTGATTTGCGTTAATCAAAAAAAGAGGTTTATAAATGTTAAATGGACTCTCAGATATTTACCGCTTTCATGAAGCCCGGTCACGCTCCATCTCCGCAGAAAACCCCGACGGCCGCAAGGGCGGCGGAGGCATGGCTGATAAAAGTACCACCCTTCAGCCCGCGGCAGTAAACTGTTTCAAAGAGCTTGGAAAGGGCTGGAAGTGCAGCCCCTCGAGGCCGGTCAAAGCGGGAGAAATTCTCGAGCTGATGAATACCGACGGCCCCGGCATAATCAGGCATATATGGATTACTCTCGATAAGAAGTTCTACAGGGACGTTATTATCCGGATTTACTGGGACAGTCAGGAAAACCCCTCTGTTGAGGCGCCGGTTGGCGATCTGTTCTGCTGCGGCTGGAATGAGCGGCAGAATATAAACGCCGTGCCGATAAATGTTAACCCCAGCGGCGGCATGAACATATTCTTCCCCATGCCGTTCAAAAAACACGCCCGGATTACCGTTGAGAATGATTCTCCAAATGAACTTGAGCATCTGTTTTACACGATAAACTACACAATCGAGCCGGTAGAAGATGACAGCCTCTACTTTCACGCGCTCTGGAGAAGGACCAATCCCCTTGAATACAAGAGCGATTATGTGATTCTGCCGGAAGTCAGCGGCAGAGGGCATTATGTCGGAACCTTTATGAGCTGGCAGCAGAACAACGCCGGCTGGTGGGGCGAGGGTGAAATCAAGATGTTTCTCGATGATGACTCCCAGTATCCGACAATCTGCGGAACCGGAACAGAGGATTATTTTGGCGGCGCGTGGTGCTTTGACCCCGGAGACGGAGCAGAGGACTACTCCGCGCCATTCATGGGCTTTGGGCAGGTTCGCGGCAAATCCGGCGATCCGGGAGCAAGGATGGCAATGTACCGCTTCCATGTGCACGATCCGATATTTTTTAAATCCCGTATCAGGGCGACAATGCAGGCGATAGGCTGGCGCAGCGGGGGCAGATACCTGCCGCTGCAGGATGATATCTCCTCCGTGGCTTACTGGTATCAAGCGTTGCCGACGACTGAGTTTGAACCGCTGCCCGACAGAAATTACCGTGAGATAATATGATTATCCGCATTTGCCCATAATCAAAAAACAATTTATTAGAGGAGATAAAAATGGCTAACAGGCAGTCATTTCGCTTTCGTGCTTTTGTGTCAGTTTTGACGTTCTTTTTGTTTATAGGTTCTGCGGTTTCCGGGGTGATTTTATTTATCACTCCCACCGGACGGGTGGCAAACTGGACGGGCTGGGCTGTATGGGGTCTGGACAAGCACGAATGGGCCGCGCTGCATACGGATATCAGCACGGTATTTCTTATCGCCTGTGTAGTGCATACCTGGCTGAACTTCAAACCGATGGTCTCTTATTTTGTCGGCAAGATCAACGCCGCCCGCAGATTGCGCCTGGAGTGGATCGCGGCTCTGATAGTATGTATCATCGTGTGCTGGGGCTCTATCATGCCTTTTACCCCGTTCAGCTCGCTGCAAAGACTGAATGAAGACATCAAGGCCGGCTGGTCAAATCGGCAGACAGAACGCCCGCCGGTGCCCCATGCCGAGATGTTCAGCATCGAAAGGATCGCCGAACAGCAGGAAACCGCCGTCGAGACGGTCATAGAAAATCTCGCCGCGTGGGGAATCGAAGCTGATGCAGGCGACATACTCGGAGCTATCGCGGAAAAAACAGGTTATACGCCTCAGGAGCTGTTCGGAATTGCATCCGGTGAAACGCCGCAGGCTCAGCAAGGCGGCAGACGGGGTTCGGGCAGTTCCTCCGGCTCGGGCAGTTCTTCCGGTTCGGGCAGCGGCTTCGGCCAGAAAACACTCTCACAGGCCTGCCGCGAGCTGGGGGTTGATGTCAATGCCGCGGTTGAATTTCTCCGGCAAAACGGTATAGAAGCCGATTCCGGACAGACAATGCGTCAGATTGCTGACGGTAACAATATCCGCCCCGGTGACTTGCGCCAGTATCTGGAATCCGTGCCTTAAAATTCAACTTCCCATGAACCACAATCATTAACTGCTGTAACTTCATTTAAGCTGATAAGCCCTTTAGCAACGCAGGGTTGACGGGATATCAGGGCTAACCGGAATCTGCAAGGTCATTTTCGAACTGCTTAACCGTCTCTTCCCACAGTTTTTTCAGCTGCTGAACCTTTTCGGGGTATTTGGCGGCAAGGTCATTCATTTCGCAGCGGTCCTTTTTGATGTTGTAAAGCTGCCATTTCTGTTCGGGGCCGCCGGTACCGTATCCGGCAGTGAGTTTCCAGTCGCCTTTTCTGATCGCCCGGTTTCCCTCATGCGCCCACCATAGATATTCGTGTTTTACTGTGTTGTCTTTGGCGAATGCCGGCAGCAGGCTCATTCCCGGCCTGGCCGGAGCATTTTCCTGAAGTTCAACTCCGGCGGCATCGAGTGCCGTTGGGACAAAGTCTATGAAATGCCCCGGGTTATGGCGCAGCCGGCCCTTGTCTTTTATCCCCCGCGGCCAGTGGACGATGCAAGGTGAGGATATGCCGCCTTCGTGGTTCCAGTATTTGTGCAGCCTGAAAGGAGTGTTTGCGGCGGTTGACCAGCCCGGCCCCAGGCACATGAACGTTGCGGCGGAGCCTTTGGGGGCGTTCTTGTCGTGCCCATCGCCCCGCATATACAGCTCAGCGCTGGCACCGTTGTCGCTGACGAAGATTATAAGGGTGTTTTCGTATTCTCCCATCTCCTTGAGCTGTGCGATAATACGGCCGATTTCTGCATCCATCCGCGTTATCATCGCGGCGTGGATCTCCATTTTCTCGGCCTGGAATTTTTTCTGCTCCTCGCTGAGCTTATCCCACGCAACCGCGTGCCCTTCTTCACCCTCGCCGAGATATTCGGTGAGTTCATCCGGTTTTAGGTTCCAGCTCGGCGCAATCTCGTCTTCACGTTTTGAAAGGGCGCAATCGACAATCCCCATCTTTTTCATGCGCTGCCAACGTTGCTGCCGGATCAGGTCCCAGCCCCGGGAATACTCGCCGCGGTAGGCGTCTATGTCCTCCTGGAGTGCGTGTAGGGGCCAGTGAGGCGAATAAAACGCTGTGAACTGGAAGAATGGAGTATCCGGCGTGTTCTGTTGGTGCAGTTTCAGGCACGCGATGGTGTGGTCGGCTATGGCGGTCGTAGAGTAGTAGGGCTCTCCGGGCTTTACCGGCGATTTGATGCCGTCTTCCTGCCAGGTTTTTGAGTCGAAGAAGCGGTCCCAGTCGCATCCGTGCTGGTGCCTGCCCCAGGAGCGGTCAAAACCGGCTTCGATCGGTGTTCCGTCAATGTGCCATTTGCCGCTGTGGTAGGATTTGTAGCCGGCGGGTTTGAGCATCTCCGGCAGCAGTTTCGCCCAACCGGGCCGATCTCCCATCTCTATCCTGTCTTTGATCTTGTCCCGGCGGATTTGCTGCGCGTAGTAGCCGCTGAGAATACACGCCCGCGACGGCCAGCACCTGCCGGTCGAGTAGAGCTGTGTGAAGCGAAGCCCGTTTTCTGCGAGTTTCGCCAGATTTGGGGTTTTTATCTCTCCGCCATAGCATTGAGAATCCGAATATCCCATGTCATCAGCGAGTATGAGCAGAATATTTGGTTTTCCGGCTGTTGTGTTTCTGGATGACAGGCCCATTGCCTGCGGTATTGCAGAAGCGGCAAGCCCCGCGGCTGAGATACGAACAAAATCGCGACGTGTGATCTTCATTTTTAGCTCCGAAAAATTACATAAAACGATTTAATGTCAATATACATCAAACGGGCCGTTTAGTCAAATGTGTATAGATGTAAAATACCCTGCAAGAGTACAGCCGCAAACTGAGGAGTTTTTAAGAAAATTCATGAGCAGGATTCTCTACTCATAATCTCAACAGCAAGCACACCGCCGTAAAAAAATGTCACACAATATTGATTTGGCTTAAATTTATATTTGAAAAGAATCTAAGGGTTATTATAATTTCGCTTTACACGGCTGAGTGGCGGAATTGGCAGACGCTGGGGATTTAAAATCCCTTGTCCGTAATGGACGTGTGGGTTCGAGTCCCACCTCGGCTACTGGGTTTTTGATAGCTACAGCGGGGGTTTGTCACAAAACTCATCACAAAAGATCTGATTCCATTTACCATGTTTTGTTATTATCGTCTAATAAAACACATTATTTCTTTAGGGATTTCAGCAATGAGCAAAAGAGAAGCAAACGCAAACATTACCAACACTCCAAAACTACGCATGAACAGTTTATTCGAGTCAAAATAACTGAAACAAAAAATTTTGACTGGCCAAAAAAACAATTGCAATTGAACCTTTATTAGGTAAAATTAAACCCAATATGAGTACAGTAAGTAACAATAACGTGATATCGAGGCTTTTTGGTAAGACCAGACAAGCAGTCTTGGCATTATTTTTCACCCACCCTGACGAATCTTATTATTTTCGCCAGGTAGTAAAGATCACCGGCATGGGAAATGGTGCGATTCAAAGAGAACTGAAGCAACTTAGTGATGTTGGAATATTAAACAAGAAAACTATGGGACGTCAAGTTTTTTATAATGCAAACACCGAGTGTCCAATTTTTGAAGAACTTTCAGGAATGATTCTCAAGACCTCTGGAGTGGTTGATGTTATTCGAAAAGCCTTAGCTTTTAAAGCTGAAAAAATCAATATAGCTTTTATCTATGGAAGTCTGGCCAGCGGCAAAGTAAGCTCTCAAAGTGACATTGATTTGATGGTTGCCGGTTCAGTCACTTTTTCAGAAGTTGTTGATTTATTGATGGATGTTCAAGCTGAACTTGCTCGAGAAATAAATCCATCAGTTTACTCATTAGAGGAGTTTATTAGAAAAATCTCTGAAAAACATCATTTTTTAACTACCGTATTAAAAAGTCCTAAAATTTTTATTATAGGAGATGACAGTGAGCTTAGAAAACTGGTTAAATAATAACTGGCTTGTTAAACATGAAAGCAGCCGTGAAGAAATTTCGAATTTGTTCGGTCTGGCTGAACGAGATTTGAAAGATGCTCAAACAACAACTATTTCACCATGACCCCTGAATACTGTTCATACCTGAAATGTTGCGAACTTTTTTGTCATTGACTGTGGATTTTTATCCGGCGGTTGTTAAAATTCTGGCATGAGGCTTAATAAGTTCGCCATAGCAGTTTTTGTTTTTCTCTTCGCCGGCTTTGTCGGTCTGGGTGTGCGTTGCTGGTATGTCCAGGTAAAAAACCACGATTACTATACCCGGCAGGCACAGCAGACACAGAGGGCTGTCGTAACCCTGCCGGCGCAGAGGGGCGTTATAGCCGACGCTCAGGGACACTGCGTAGCCCGCAGCAAGCTCGAGTACGATATCTTTCTCGACACCGAATCCCTGCTTAACCCTACTCCTGAAAAGCTCTTCCGTGATCCTAAGATTCACTACAAGGACGCGGCACTGGCGCTGTCTTACATATTCGATGTGCCGGCCCACGAGATATGCATGTTGATTACCGAAGCGAGCAGCTGGGAAGAGGGCCGCCGGCATGTTCTGTTCAAAAGAGGCATCACCACCGAACAGGTCAACCAGTTTCGTGAGATGCAGTCTTCTCCGGGCTCTATCAGGATTCCCGGAAGAGGTGAGCTTGAACTGCCGCCGCGAACGCTTTACGGCGTGGCGATGGAGTCACGCTGGAAACGCGAGTATCCCGCTTCAAGGCTTTTCTGTCATACAGTCGGTTTTCTTGCGTATGAGAAGAAAAACAGCTACGGTCTGGAAAAGTGGTATTACGACACTCTCGAGGGCGTTGACGGCAGCGAGACGTTTATCGTCGATACAACCCGCAAGCCGCTGTTTACCGTTGAGCAGCAGCCGCCGGAGATGGGTTCCAACCTCATACTCACTGTCGATATGACGATACAGAAATTTGCCCGCGACGCTCTGATAAGGCGTGTGAAAGAATACAAAGCCGAGTCGGGCGTGGCGGTTGTGATGGAGCCTGCCACAGGAGCTGTCAGGGGTATAGTGAGCTATCCGGATTATGACCCGCTCGATATAACAAACGCCAACAATACCGATATGAAAAACCGCGCGATTACCGATCCGTATGAGCCGGGAAGTATTTTCAAGCCGATATTCACCGCTGTCAGCATGGATAACGGCGTTGTCACCCCTAACACTGTAATATACTGTGAAAACGGCAGTTACAGCGGAAAAGGCTTCGGGAGAATCGGCGAGTACAACAACAAACGCTACG
Source organism: Limihaloglobus sulfuriphilus (assembly GCF_001999965.1). Classification (GTDB taxonomy): domain Bacteria; phylum Planctomycetota; class Phycisphaerae; order Sedimentisphaerales; family Sedimentisphaeraceae; genus Limihaloglobus; species Limihaloglobus sulfuriphilus. Next base: position 2,467,531 of record NZ_CP019646.1, read on the forward strand.
GCAATATGACACCAAAATCCATACTGGTTAACTCCAGTAACATCGGCATGGCCAAGATGGGCCAGATGATGGAGCGTAAATGCGGCCGGCAGAAGATGTATGAATCGCTCAAGCTCTTCGGCTTCGGGCAGATTACAGGCATTGACCTGCCCGATGAGAGCGCCGGCAGGCTTTGGCCGGCAGAAGGTATCAAAACCGCGGACGGCAAGGTCGTTGGCAAATGGACCGGCTACAGTGTGACACGAATCCCGTTTGGGCAGGAGATATCAGTTACGGCGATCCAGATTGCCCGGGCGTACTGCATTCTGGCAAACGGCGGGCGGCCGGTACTGCCGCACGTTGTTCACGCCACATTTGACATAAACCAGGGGGTAGTCGATGAATTCAACCATTTTGACAACCCCGCGCAGATAATCTCGGAAAAAACCGCCAACTGGATTGTTCGTGATGCTCTCAGGAGCGTGGTAACCGACGGCAGCGGAAACAGGGCAGACCTGGAAGGCTACGAGGTCTTCGGGAAAACGGGTACAGCAAATATCGCTGTCGGCGGCGGTTTTGATGAGCGCAGCTATGTTGCCTCTTTCGTTGGCGGAGCTCCGGCAAGCAAACCCGAACTGATCGTGCTGGTGAGTATAAGAAGGCCCGACAGGAGCCTGGGCAAAGGCTATTCCGGCGGCGTGGTGGCCTCACCGGTGGTTGCGGAGATCTTGAAAAAATCTCTCGATTACCAGAGAAATCTCGACAAAAGAATCATAGACTCTTCTGCGCAATAGAGTTACCCCCACAAAACAACCCGCTGCCCTATTGATCAAATATTATTCTGCGGCTGTGGCAATACGGCTGTTTACCGGTTTTCTCGTAGTAATCCTGGTGGTAATCTTCTGCTTCGTAAAATTCGCCGGCCTCTTCTAAGCTGGTCTTCACATCGTATCCCATGCTTTTGAGCCGGTCAATCAGTTTTTGAGCGGTCTGTTTCTGTGTCTGGTCAGTGTAGAAAACTGCCGAGCGGTACTGCTCTCCGATATCGGGCCCCTGGCGGTTGAGCTGAGTAAAATCGTGTATCTCAAAAAACAGCTTCGCCAGCTGTTCATAGCCGGTCTTGTCCGGGTCATATTCCACAAGCAGCGCTTCGGCATGGCCGGTGTCTTCATAGCACACCTGCTTATAGGTCGGATTCTCGACATTGCCGCCGATATAGCCGACGGTGGTTGAGATAACGCCGTCCTGTTTCTTGAAATAATGCTCAACGCCCCAGAAACAGCCCGCGGCGAAGATCGCTCTGCCGGTAACCGGTTCAAAATCCATGCTCAAAGAGTTAACGCAGTAACGGGTATTTTTCTCGGTCAGACCCTCTCCGTTGAACACATGCCCCAGGTGTCCGCCGCAGTTGGCGCATAAAATTTCGGTTCTGACCCCGTCGGCGTCTCTCTTGCGTTTGACCGCCTCGGGAATGGAATCGTCGAAACTGGGCCAGCCGCACTCGGATTTGAATTTCGAGCCGGATTCAAACAGCTTCGCCCCGCACCTTCTGCATACATAGCAGCCGTCTTCAAAGTGCATATAAAACTTCCCGCTGAAAGGCCTTTCGGTGCCTTTGCCGATTATGATTCGTTCTTCTTCCGGAGTTAGTTTATTGTACATTCTATCCACGTAAAAACTTATTTCTTTTATTTCAATTTCCGGCTCGAAAGCCTCTTTAATTGCCACTATGGCGATTGTCTTGAGCTTTGCGGTATTGAGGCGGCTTTTCAGGAAATACGGCTCAAACTTCTCAAAAGCAAGCTCTACCGTCTGCCACTGACCGGTGGTTTTGAATTTTGCCTCGTAATACTGCCACGGCAGCCAGGTCGCCCTGCTGCGAAGGTGAACAGCGTAATCATGGCCGTCACCCTTTACCCGGATTCTCACGCCGGCGAAGCCGGAGGCATCGAAATACCTGCCCTTCTCAGCGATTTTCCGCCGCACCTGAATGAATCCGCCGTTGTTCTCGAGCGAGACCCTGCCGGTCATCTTGAGCGATGCCTCGTCTGCATCACGGCTCATCTGCATCCTGCCGGTGGAGAGACCGCCCATAACATCATCAGAGATAAATTCCCAGCCGCCAGAGCCGCCGCTGAAATCCTCTATTATCTTATCCTGCGCGGGCATTTTATTTTTCTCCGCGCTGCAGCCTGTTATTATTGACAGTATAAGCAGCAGCGAAAAGACTAAGCTATTTATCTTTTTTGTCTTCAATTGACTTGCTCCTGCCGCGGTTTACCTTCATCAAGGCGATTACACCGGCCGTGAATCCAAGCAGGAAAGTCAGCACAAGCAGAATAAACCGGGGCATCTGAAAGCTGACGAACAGAATTTTCGTTTCAACAGATGCTCTGTTCTGGAAGATGATAATTATCGCCAGAATCGCTATGACCGCCAGCACTACCGCTTTTATGTTTATATTTTTCATTTTGGCCTCATTCAGCTTTTTCGTTGTACAGATGACTGAAATCATGGAGCTGGCCGCGCAGTTTTGGAATCAACGTCAAATCGGTTGACTGCTTGGTCTGCATTGTGGTTACCAGCATCTCATGCAGCAGCGTAACCTGTTTTGTATAAAGCTCTTTCTGCGCATCGTTCTGGGCAGTCGAAACGGGCTTTATACGCTGTGCCATGAAATAATATGTTATTATTTCGCTCAACTGGGCGGCGTGGTCTTCTTTATTGGTAACCCAGCGGACAATCTGGTTCATGTCTTTCTCTTTTTTTGCCGAGAGCTCGTCTATCATCTTCATTGACTTCTCGATCGTGTCAATGTGCTCTGACATGATTTCAAACCTTGTGTCATCGCCGTAGATGCCGCACGGTATCTGGCAATGTGAATGTACGTAAGATGCGGCTAAAAATACTGCCGCAGCGCCGGCAACAAAATAGATCGTGTGTTTTCTTCTCAAAAATTTTCTCATCGTTAAGTCTCCTTTTTTAAATTGTTAATGTTTGTGTTATGATACCATAAAGATAGCAATATGTTCAAGATAAATCTGGTACTGTTATCAGATTGCGGAGATTATCGCCATTGGACGGCTGCATCTTTATTTCTTAAATGACTGCCAAACAGAGACTTAACACGCAAGGCCATAGCACCTCTAATTTCTGCGCAGCTGCACATAAAGCGAGTCACTGTTCATTTTATATTGGTGCAAAATAATACAAATGAATCCATGTCTGCTGCATCGCAGAAAGAGCTTGTCTCTGCAGAACCCAAAATCTGGTGCTGATTTTTCTTCAGCTTACTGACGTCACTGGAAAATCAGCAGCCCTATTGCTTTTTCTCCGCGACAATACAGTCAATACCGATTCCGTAGCCTGTCGAGGCGCCGTTTTTGCCTGTATTGCGCAATGTGAGCTTGTTTTTCCCAGCGGCGAGGTTCTGGTTTGGCAATATAAAGCCTCTTGTATGAAAACTCTCGGTGTAGAGGTCCATGGGCTTACCAGCCGCATTGCCGTTGACGTAAGCGGTGTATATGCCGTAATTGGTTGCCTTGGTCAGGTAGAAAGACAAGGTATATAAGCCGGCTTTTTCAACTTCAAATTCCAGCTCAAGTTCCTGGCCCGGCTCAGCAGTATCGCTTCTGACCTGTCTTGCGCCGCTCCACGGGCCGTATTGGATCTGGGCTTTACCGCCGCGAACTGTTATATTTTCCAGTAACGATTCGGCTTCAATGACATTATCAGGGTCATGACGGATGCGATCGTATGCCGGCGGCAGCGGCGGAAACGGCTTATGTATTTGCCGCTGGTACCAGAATGCAACAGAAGAGAAATCATCATCCCGCTCGCCGAAATGAGTTATCAGCTCACCCTTCTCGTCAAAGACCACACCTTTGTGCTCTATCTCAAACCGCAGCGATTTGTCAAACGATACCGGATCGGAAATATGCCAGCGGTAAGAACTTGTCCGCGAATCGGGGGCATTGTATTCAAACACACTCGTGCCGTACTCAGGATACGATGACAGGCGGACACCCCAGGCATCACAGAGGTAATCCTCGCTGCCGGTGCCCCTGAGAGACGGCTCTTTCTCGCCATCAATAAAAAAGAAGTCATCACCTTCACCCCACCATGACCCCTGTTTTTGATGAATATTGAGGAGCGTTCCGACATACTGGCCCTCGCCCTCGATATCCGCGACAACATAATTACCCGGGCGGGCAGGGTGTTCCTGTCGATACATCGCATGGAAGTAGGCCGCGTTGTCCGGCAGACTCGGTACCTGCTGCCAGTCAACATACCAGAAAAACGGCGATATTGCTTTGCGCCCCTCGTTGGTGATCGTTATACGTGCGGATTCGCGGAACGGCATCTTCCAGTAGCAGTTGCGTGCGCGGCCGTGCGAGCCTACATTTATCGGCTTGCTGTGCAGGTCACGTTCAAGACCAAACCCCACGCCGAAAAAATCACCCAGCGGGCACTCTACAGACGGGTGCTGCGAACCATCCCAATACATGCGTATCACAAGAAGCCGCGGGTGGAACAACTCGCCGATTACCATTGTTGACCAGATATGGTTTATAACGCCCGGACCCTGGAGATTCGCAATCTCAAGGGTCTGGCCGGGCTCAATAACCCGTGCGTCTTCGTTGGTATTTCTCCATTCTGCGGCGCTTGAAGATGAACGGTAAGTCCTGCCTGGAATGACTGCTGCCAAAGACGAAAGACTACCGCTCTCAGGCATGACTGTATGGGAAGAATCAATACGCATGCATCCTGAAAAGCCGATAATTAGACATGCTAAAAATGCCGCTGTGATTAAAAATGATCTGCTAAACATTGTCTATCCCTATACTTAACATTTATAAAAACAAAATTTGCCCTATATAGCCCGTTTAATTATTTAAGATACAAGACAAAAACCGCAGCTACCCGGACTTAGAAAATCTTTTTAAAATCTGCAATTGTAATTCTAACATGAAACTATCTTCTTTCAAGTTTCTAAATATGAATATGCTGCCTTAACAAAAAATTCTGGTTTAATGCTTGACAGGCGATTCCTTTCGTGATAGAATGTTTCGTACAGGAATCAATTCAATGCGAAAGTTTTTATTTAAAAATATATTAAACAACTCAGAAGAAGCGTCTTGTGAGTTTTTCGAAGAATGCCAGGTCCGGATTCTGATGTCTCTGCGTCGGATAATCCACGCGGTGGATATCCATTCGCGCAAGCTGAATCAGAATTACCAGATCACAGCGCCGCAGCTTATCTGCATCCACACGCTGGCAAGCGAGGGCAAGATGACCCAATCGGCCCTGTCTAAGTCCGTAAATCTAAGCGTAAGCACGATTAACGGCATAATTGACAGGCTTGAGAAGAAGGGTCTTGTTGCCCGCATCAGAGATACGGTTGACCGTCGCAAGGTATTTGTCAAACTTACGCAAGAGGGCCAAAGCCTTGCGGATTCGGCACCGTCTCTTATGCAGGAAAGTTTCTCTGACGCTCTTCGCAAACTGCCGGAACTTGAGCAGGCGGCTATCGCAATGTCGCTTGAGCGTGTTGTAGATTTAATGGAAGCCAAACAGTTTAAAAGCTCAGAGGCCGGCGAAACTGAAACACAATTATATCAAAAAAAAGGATAGTAAGCAATTATGGATAAAACAATGAAATTAAGCGAATCACAGCAAAGTATTATTGACAATATTGATGAACACACCACCAGCACGCACTGGCGTGACTGGAAATGGCAGATCAAACACTGTATTCATGACCTGGAGACGTTTCAGGAACTTCTGGGTATAGAACTGCCCGATCAGATGAAGGATGCGTTCAAACATACTGTGCAAAAGTTCCCCATGTCAATCACTCCGTATTATCTTTCACTGATAAATACAGATGATATCGAGAATGACCCTGTATTCAGGCAGTCGTTCCCGTCACCGCTGGAGATGATGATAACAAAATCAGACATGGCAGACCCTCTGCACGAGGACAAAGACAGCCCCGTACCGGGGATTACACACAGGTATCCTGACAGGGTGCTCTTCCTTGTGAGTAACATGTGTGCGATGTACTGCCGCCACTGTACGCGTAAACGCCAGGTCGGCGATGTTGACTCGATACCCGACAAGGAGCAGATGCTCAAGGGGATTGAGTACATAAAAAATACGCCTCAGGTGCGTGACGTTCTCTTGAGCGGCGGGGATCCGTTCCTGCTTTCAGACGAGAAACTTGACTGGATACTCGGTGAGCTTCGCAAGATTGATCACGTTGAGATTGTCAGAATCGGCACACGTACACCCGTGGTACTGCCTTACCGTATAACAGAGGATCTGGTTAAGGTGATCAGAAAACATCACCCCGTCTGGATTAACACACACTTTAACCATCCGCGTGAGATTACAAACTCCTCGAGAGCGGCACTTGCAAGGATGGCGGATGCCGGAATTCCTCTGGGCAACCAGTCCGTGCTTCTTGCCGGCGTAAATGACTGCCCGAGAATCATGAAGGCTCTCGTTCAAAAACTGGCTTATAACCGTGTCAGGCCGTACTATCTGTACCAATGCGACCTGTCGGAAGGCCTGACCCATTTCAGGACACCGGTAGGCAAGGGTATTGAGATACTTGAAGGCCTTATCGGCCATACAAGCGGATTCTGCGTACCGACCTATGTTATAGACGCACCGGGCGGCGGCGGAAAAATCCCCGTTATGCCAAACTACCTGATTTCATGGTCAACCAACAAGGTTGTACTGCGAAACTATGAAGGCGTTATTACAACTTACAAAGAACCCGATTCTTATGAACCGATCTTCTGCGACAGAAACTGTGAGAAATGCGACCTACAGCTCGAGCTGGGCGATGCCAGTGAGTTCAAGTCCGTCGGCATAGAGAAACTGCTTGGCGACCACGACAAAACTATATCCCTTGTACCCGAATCAAATGACAGATATGACCGCAGAAACGACTAATCAGCTGATATGCTTTATTATCTGACACACGGTTTGTTCTTCTACATTGCCGGCATAATACTGGCGGCGGCAATAGGCGTTTACTTCGTCTTCAAGCGGCTCAAAAACCTTGAAGAATCAAGGAAAGAGACGCTGTCAAAACGTGTCGCGGCTACGTTCGATGTGCGGTTCAACAAGAAGATCGGCAGAGGCAAGTTCAAAGAACAGAGGCTCAACAGTCTCGAGAGCCGTTTCAGCATCACGCGCCGGGCGATTCTTGTACTGATAGCCGGAACCGCCCTGATAGCGGTTCTGACACCAATTATCGGGACGTATTCGCCAACGCTTATCTCTGTGATAGTAGCGTGTGTTTCGGTGGTTATCGGTATCGCCGCCAGGCCGTTCATAGAGAATATGATATGCGGACTTGTACTGTGCTTTGGCAAACTTGCCAAAATCGGCGACATTGTACTGGTTGACGGCGAATACGGAACAATCGAGGACGTAACCCTGACACACTGCATACTCAGGCGGTGGGACTGGCTGCGGTATGTGGTGCCAAACTCGCTGATGATGAACAAGGAATTCGTGAACTACTCGCTCATCGACAATTACCGCTGGGTATATGTTGAGTTCTGGATAGACAACAGCCAGGACCTGGATATTGTCGAGCAAATCGCCAAAGATTCACCCAACGGCAGCAGCTACTTTTCCGGTAATGAAACGCCGCGATTCTGGGTAACCGAGCTTACCCCCCAGGCGGCAAAATGTATGGTAGTTGCATGGGCGACTACTGCCGCGGACGGCTGGATGCTCAGTATTGATATAAGAAAAAATCTGCTAAGAGAGCTGCACAAACACGGCATAAAGACGCATCTGCAGAATATAAACATAGAAGAAAAGCAAAATGAATTAAAACAGGAGAAGGCAATTGACAATTCTTGATTATCTTATATTTGCCCTTTATATGGCAGGGGTACTTGCGATTGGATTTTATCATTTCCGAAAAAATAAAAGTACCGAAGACTATTACGTCGGCAGCCGCAACATCAAAGCCTCGCATGTTGGACTCTCTATCGTTGCAACCGATGTAGGCGGCGGGTTTTCAATCGGCCTGGGCGGCGTGGGTTTTATGATGGGGCTTGCCGGAACTTGGCTGCTCTTCACTGGGCTTGTGGGCGCGTGGCTGACGGCAGTGTTCGTAATACCGAGGATAAAGGCAATTGATGCGGACAAGAATTTCTTTACGTATCCGGATTTTCTGCGAAACAGATATAACGGCAAGGTAGCACTGCTGGCGGCAATAATCTCAGGTATCGGCTATCTGGGCTTTACCGGAGCACAGCTTCTGGCGGGCGCTAAGCTGGCATCGGCTACGATCCTGCCAAAAAGCCCGTTCGGGATGGATCCTATCCTTTTCGCTCTGCTGGTTATCGCGGTGGTTACGATACTTTACACCGTAGTAGGCGGCTTAAAGGCGGTAATATATACCGATACGATACAGTGGGTAATCCTGCTCAGCGGACTGATATTTGTTACCATACCTGTTACTCTGTTCAAGATCGGCGGCATAAGCGCGCTGACAGAAACGCTGCCCAAAGAATACTTTTCTCTGGGCAACATAACCGCTGTTAAATTCATAAACTGGATGGTCACCATCATACCTATTTGGCTGATAGGCATGACCCTTTACCAGCGGATGTACGCATGCAAAGACGAGAAGCAGGCAAAAAGAGCCTGGTATATCGCCGGCATATTTGAATATCCGATAATGTCGTTTACCGGCGTGTTTCTGGGTATGTGCGCCCGGGTGGTTTTCCCGGAGGCCGAAGCCGAGATGGCACTGCCTATGCTGGTGCGGGACATTCTGCCTATAGGCGTTACCGGAATTGTAATAGCGTCTTATTTTTCCGCGATTATGTCAACGGCGGACAGCTGTCTGATGGCATCGTCGGGCAACTTCGTAAACGACGTTATTGAGAGGTATTTCATAAAGAACATCTCCGCGAAAGGCTCTATGCGGCTCTCAATGCTGGCGACGCTGATTATCGGTGCCACCGCGGTTATTATGGCCGCACAGTTTGAGATGGTTCTTGACGCAATTCTCTACGCGTATGCGTTTATGGTCTCGGGGCTGTTTGTTCCGACACTCGGAGCGTATTTCTGGAAGAAATCGAGCTGCGCCGGCGCGTTTGCCGGCATGATATCCGGCGGCGTATTAACACTGCTGCTGCTTACAAAAACGATTGCACTGCCCGGGTCGCTTGCCCGAATCGGGCTTGATGCCAGTTTTTACGGGATTGTATTATCCGCGGCATTTTTTATCGTATTTTCGCTGACAATGCCGGACAAACTAAAAAATGAAGACAAAACCATTAAAAATAATGAGGTGAACTCGTGATGACTGAAGAAAAACAACGCGATAAGACAGAAAATTTCCATGATGCCCTTATCCAGCACGGCCCGCTAAGCCAAAGAATATATCTGATGAAACTCGGCGACGCCGAACCGGAATCCCTGATACCGGCAATGCAGGAACTGGCTGAAAAAAACGCATACACCAAGATATTCGCCAAGGTTGCCAAAAAAGACGCCGAAAAATTCCTCAACAGCGGCTATGAAAAAGAAGCCGAAATACCAGGCTTTTATAACGGCAAAGACGCGGGGATGTTTCTGGCAAAATACCTCAGCGACCAGCGAAGGAACGAAAAAGATATAGAAGATATCGAAAAGGTCATGGAGCTTGCACAGGAGAAAATCCGCGGCGGTGTAACGCCGTTTCTTCCCGGGGACGTAATCCTGAGATGGTGCATCCCCGAAGACGCCGAGGTTATGAGCCAGATTTACAAAAAGGTGTTCGACTCCTACCCGTTCCCGATAGACAACCCTGATTATCTGATCGAGACAATGCGGGAGCATATTGTTTACTTCGGGATTGAGATCGAGGGCAAACTCGTTTCGCTTGCCTCTTCCGAGATGGACAAGACGGCGGAGAATGTGGAGATGACCGACTTTGCCACGCTGCCCGAATACCGCGGCAGAAGTTTCGCCGTGCGGCTGCTAAAATACATGGAAAGCCAGATGAAAACCCACGGCATAAAAACCGCCTACACAATAGCAAGAGCGGTTTCGGCGGGCATGAACATCACATTCGCCAAATCAGGCTACCACTATGCCGGCAGGCTCAAAAGCAACACGAACATCTCCGGCAGTATCGAGAGCATGAACGTATGGTATAAAAACCTTTGAGCGGGCTGATCTGAATACAGCTGCTGAGAAAAGTTGAAATCACTCTTTTTCCAGGAGCTGCTTTTCGATACGGTCAAGCCGCCTGAATATCGCGTTTCTGTGGATAAACCCAAACGCAAAAACCTTCATTACGCTCATGGCCTGCACCATAATCACTATCAGTGCGGCATAGAGAATCTGGCCTTTGGTTGTCTGGGCACAGGAGAACCTGACAGCGAAAAAGATGAGCAGGCCGATAAACACTATCGAGTATAGATAGGTGATAACAACGATGGATTCCATCTTTTTGCAGTAGAAATCCCGGAATATCTGCACAAGTGAAAAATCATCGATATTTTGATTTTGCTCTTTTTCCATGATTACTTCCTTTCTGTATTCAATAAACAACTCTGGTACAGCGTCGGGAAAACCTATGCGGCTACCACTGGGCTTCTTCAAAAGCTCCCAGAGGCGCCTGCTTCTTCGGGGCAAAGGTCTTGAGAACGGCCTCGACAATGGGAATATCGCCGGGGACGGTAATCTTGAGGTTTGAATAGTCGGTTTTTACGATATGCACCTTTTCGCCGATATTTTCCACGAGAATCGAATCATCACTGACGGCGGCCTTGTCCTCGTGGCCGTCCAGGCGGGCGTAGGCCTTTTCGATGATATCGCGTCTGAACACCTGCGGCGTCTGTGCCTCGTACATGCCGTCACGTTCAACGGTTGCGGTGATGATGCCGTCTTCGACTTTCTTGAGTGTTGCCGTTACCGGCGCGGCGAGCATGGCGGCACCTGTCTGGGCGGCCGTGTCAAATACCTCGTCGATCCATTTGCGTTTTATACAGCAGCGTGCGGCGTCATGAATGGCGACAAGATTGATATCGTCCCGCAGCGTTTGCAGTGCGTTGTTGACCGATTCGCACCTCTCTTTGCCGCCGTGCACAACCTTAATGCCGTTAAAATCGCAAAACGCGCCGTGGTTAATCTCGAGTTTTTCCTGATCAGCCGCGTCTATCGTAAGGATTATCTGCTTGACGCTGTCATGGCTGAGAAACGGCTCTATCGCCTTTATAAAAAGCGCACTGCCGCCGACCTTGTGAAATATTTTCTTGGTCTTTTTGCCAAACCGGCTGCTCTGGCCCGCACCGCAAACAATCAATGCAACATTCTGTTCCATAATAATAACCTTCTAATTCAATTTAACCGTACTGACTTTTTCCTAATTCCTAATTCCTAATTCTTAATTCTTAATTCTTAATTTAATCCCCTCAGTATTCTATCCCCTTTCGGGCGGCGATGCCTTTCTGGAAAGGGTGCTTTATCTGCCGCATTTCGGATACCAGATCCGCCAGCTCTATCATTTTATCAGAAGCCCCCCTGCCGGTCATGACAATTTCCGTGCCGCGGGCCCTGGTTGTTATAAGCTTCTTTATATCATCGAATTCCGCAAGCCCTTTCGATTCGCAGAACACGATTTCATCGAGAATTATCATATCATACTCACCCGAGGCCGCCGCGGTTCTAAGCTCTGTGATAATTGTCTTTATTTCTGCCGCGGTTTTTTTGTAAACCTCCAGGTCGTCTAAAGATGTGAGCATATCCCAGCTTGTTTTCATTGCCCGCATCTCAATATCAAGGCCGCAATCCGCCGCCGCTCTCCGCTCACTGAGATCAAGGCCGGCCGGCTTCAAGAACTGGTAGATAAGAACCCTGTTGCCATTGCCGCACGCACGAAACGCCAGCCCCAGCGCGGCTGTGGTCTTGCCCTTTCCTTGGCCCGTATAGATCTGTACCAGGGATTGTTTTATCATAAAGCCTGCTGTTCGCTTTCTTTACGGTTTAATTCCTTATTGAGTTTTTCAAGCTCTTTTGCAGGTATGTGGTACGAGGTGGCATCATCGGGGAACGAGGCGTTTTTGACCTGCTTATCGTATTCAGTGAGGGCCTCTCTTATGTTTTCGCCTACTCTGCCAAAACATTTTGCGAATTTCGGCAGTTTCGCGCCTTCATTGAGCCCAAGAACATCGGTTATAACCAGCACCTGCCCGTCACAGTCCGGCCCAGAGCCGCAGCTCAACACCGGGACGCGGCTTCGGCGGGTGATTATCGCGGCTATTTCACGTGCGGTACCCTCTACAAGAAGCATCCTCGCGCCGGCATCGACCATTCGTTGGGCCAGGTCAATCAGCCCGCGTGCCTGGATCGCCGTGGTGCCCTCGGCACGGAGCCTGCCGCTGAGCCCTATCGACTGCGGGCGTATCCCTATATGCGCCATAACGGCAATGCCGGCACGGCTGACCGCGCGGACAGTATCGATATCATGTTCAGATACCTCGATTTTGACGATATCGGCGCCGGCTTCGGTGATAAACCGCCCGGCGTTGCGGATGGCCTCGGCAATACTGATCTGGTATGAAAGAAAGGGCATATCCGCAATGACAAGGCTCTCGGGAAGCCCCCTGCGAACCGCCGCGGTCAGTTTAACCATGGTATCCATATCTGCCGGCAGTGTTGTCCGGTGGCCGAGAATCGCCTGTGCGGCGGAATCTCCGACCATGACTGTATCTATGTCTGTGCCGGCTATAATCGACGCTGTTGTGTAATCATAACATGTTATACAGGAAAATTTTTGTTTGTTTTCTTTCAATCTGTATAAATCTGCAAGTGTTTTCTTAGCATTCATGAATATTCTTGCTCGTTTCTGTTCGATTCAGTTGTTAAAACGTTTTATTATAAAAATTTTTAAATTATTTTATTCTTTAGCTTGACATTCCAGGTTGTCTTTTATACCATAAGCATACTTTTCATCACCCTCCTCCGAAGTCAGGTTCCAACACTTGGGACCTGGCTCTTTTTTTTATTTTCAGGACGGTAAACGATTTTCAGCACTGCTTATTATCCGCTTTATCATAATACACTTCATTTTACACATCGGCTGTAAACTTCAACGATATTCTCTCATAATGACATTATACCCTAATTGCCCGCTATTTTGAATAAATCCTTGAAAACTTACAGGAAAAATATTGCCCGCAGAGCATATACCCATATAATCATATACCAGATATGCGGGTGTGGTTTAGTGGTAGAACGTCAGCTTCCCAAGCTGAAAGTGGGGGTTCGATTCCCCCCACCCGCAGTAGCCGCTGAATCAGCCTTAACGGCCTCAAAAACCGCCTTTTCGGTGTCGTTAAGCGGGTTTTGTGCTTGCATTGAAACGACAAGATTTACCGCTAACCTGCTTTTATTCAACAAACCCTGTTTTATCTATCTCTTGCATTATCCGGGCCGTCTCGGTCAGGGCGGCGATTATTTTCTGGTAGTGCAGGATATCATCAAAGCTCAGTTCTCTGCCGCAGCGGTCTTTGAGCCATTTCTGCGCGGGCTGGTATCCGCCGATATAAAACTCCCACGCCGACAGCGGCACGCCGTCAAAATACTGCTTATCGTTGATCCACACCCTGCCGGTGCCGTTATCCTCGTCTTTCAGCTCAAAGCCGATACTCTTTGCCGTCATCTTGCGGGTTATAACATTATCCCCGTCAAGAGGATAGCTGGTTATATAATTCTGCGCCTGCTCGCTCTCAAGCAGGTGCACGCGCCGAAGCCGGCCGCCAAGTTCCGCCAGCCGCCAAAACATATCCGCGTTTTCGGGATACGGCACACGCGGAAAATCGATCTTGAGAAACTCCTTGTACTTCTCGCGGTATGCCGGAGAGTGCAGAACCGCGTAGATATAGTCTAAGATATCTATCGGGGCAAACGTGCCCTCGCTATCCTCCTTCTCAGCGGTAAAACGCAAACCCAGCTTAGCAGCGATCTTATCCACTATCTCCATATTCAGATTCGGTACACGGTCAGAGTCAGTGAACATGCCGTCACAATCGGCGTCGGGATAGAGATACAGAGGGAATATATAGTTGTTGTCTAATGAAGATGTAATACTTTTGTCAGTTATCTGTTTTGTAATATAAAAACAAGCTGCATCATTTCTCCTACTACGTGTTGAGCTAATGGCAAGATTGTTTGAAAGAAGATGTTTCATAGTCTCAGATCGCGGCCTTCCCATAATGCCGCCAGAAAACCCAGTATAAATAGCATATCGCTCATCAAAAGGTCTATAAGAAATCTTTCTAACTTTTGCATCATTATTTCTAATGTCTTTGATTGCACATTGGTAATTCCAGCCGCGGCTGTTTTTTCTTTTATAAATTATTTTTAGTTCTTCTTCTTTTTTCTCAATAAAGTCTTGTAATACGCAATTAGAAAGATGCTGTGTAAATTGAACAGCTATATTATCACATTTTGTTTCAATACCTGTGCTGAAAACTTTGAATAAATAAGAAATTTTTAGTCCTGCAATGTACTTTTCTTCAAGGTCAAATCTTTTCGGAACAAAGAAAAAGTTGGGAGTTTTGGGCTTGAGTTGTTCCCACTGAATCGAATTAATATCACTTTGATTTAAATAAGTATATTTAGAATTTCTTTTTCCAAATGTCTGAGCAAAATATACATTCCCCAAGTCATTCTTTTTCTTTTTTTTTGTTTTTACAAAAATATTTATAGAAACGCCTTGCATAATATCAAAAACGTTCTCGTCTTTATCCCCTTCTGGCGTTGTTTCCTTTTTCTTAGAGTTTCCGTGTAAATCCAGAATATATATTTTATCAAAGCATTCTAATAAATGTTTCCTCATTTGTCTGTGAGTAATACCATCAATAAAGCTATTGTTTGAGATAAAAGCCAGTACCCCTTCTCCGTTTTTCTCTATAAAGTGCTGTCCAAACCGAATGAATTTTATGTAATCGTCATCAAGGTTTAATTTTCGTTCATTTAAATCTTTCTTGTAATCGCTTATTAGATTTTGGATCCATTCGCCTTTGTTTGAACTGCTGATGGAATACGGTGGGTTTCCTATGACGCACATTACGGGGGTATCGCGTTTTATTCGGTTTGCCTCGTTTGCCTCTGTACTGAGCCAGTTTGCGAACAGTGTTCCTGTGTCCGGGTGGTGCTCTTCGAGCGAGTTTGTCAGGTACACGCGCAGCCGCTGGTTTGTCTGGGGTTTATATCCTGTTTCATCGAGCAGCATCTCAAGTTTCAAATGCGCCATTGCGTAGGATGCCATGAGTATTTCGAAGCCGTTGAGCCTGGGCAGGAGGTGTTTATCTACGTATCCGCTCCATATCCCCTGCTGGGCGCTGAATTTTTTGTGTATCTGCCGGACAACCTCCGCCAGAAACGTACCCGTTCCCGCGGCGGGGTCGAGTATCTGCACACGGTGCACCTGTTCATCTACCAGTTTAAAGCCGGTCTTGCTGCGGCTGCTGGGAACCTCTGTTTTTATGGTGGTCATTGACGTGTCGGCAAGGCCGTCTTTGAGTCCGAACTCGGATTTGAGTATATCGTCAACCGCCCGTACGATGAAACTTACTACCGGCTCGGGAGTGTACCATACGCCGCGAGATTTTCGCAGTTTCGGGTCGTATTCGCCCAGAAACGTCTCGTAGAAATGTATCATCGGGTCGGTCTGCTGTGTCGCTCTGCCGAAATTCTTGAGGATTTGCGAGACGTCCGCCGCCCTGAACACATCCGCCAGCGCGTCAACGAGCCATTTTATCCTGTCGTCGAGGTCATACCCGGCGATATACTGGAAGAGCTTACGCAGAAACGGGTTTGATTTGGGTATCAGCTCGGCGGCTTCCTGCCTGCTGAAATCCTCAAGGCTTTTATCATTTAGCCGTGCGGCAAACATTCCGTATGCGATTGTCTGGGCGTAGATGTCGGCGAATTCTCCCGGGTTGATATCGTGTATAAGCACCTCTTTAAACGCCTTTAGCTGCTCCCTGAGCGTGTTGTCTTCGCCGCTGTGGATATTGTCGTAACCGGATTTTTCGTCTGTGATGATGGCGTTTTTTATGATATCTGCCAGCAGCCGCGCCTTGCCCGCCATCAGTCCGGCGAGTTTTTTGGGGCTTGTAACCGTCTGGCCGCTGTAAACGGTGAATTCTTCTATCAGGGCGGCAAAATCCGCAAAAGCTGCCGGATCGGGTTTTATCCTGCCGCTATCGGCATTGGCTATGCGGACTGATTTTACAAAATCGCCTTCACGGTAGAGCCTGAAATCGAGGTAATCGGTTATTATCAGGTTGCCGAGTGAACCGCGGTAGCGGGCGAACTGCTCTTTGTGCTTTCTGCCGGTGATATCTTCGCCGATGTCTTTGGCCTCTATGTAACCGATGGGCACATTACGCCGCGTAAGGATATAGTCCGGCGCTCCGCACTCTACACGCGCCGGCTCGTTGGTAACGAGAACACCCGGGCAGAGAGATTCGAGGAGGTTCTGCAAATCGCCCCTGTAGCTGTGTTCACGGGATATGCCCGTCTTGTACCTGGTGTTTAGCCGCTTGATGTAGTCTTTTAATATGGTATCGGTATCCACAGCCATTATAGACCCTTATAAATCTGTTAATCCTGTCAGAATTACAACTTAACCAAAACAATAACAGGAATTTACAATATTTCAACCAAAATCCGCGATAATCAGCGAAATCTGCGGACAACCCGAATTACCGCAAGATTCAACATGTAAATCTAAGCCCGTAAAAATTGCAGATAGGAACCTGTGTACATCGGGGGAGCTCTACCGGCGTTTATGGACAACCCCCTGTAAAGACGCATTGCATGCGTCTCTCTGCGTTGTAAATGCCTTTACGTCAAAGGCTTGAGCGTTTAAATTCTTTGCCTCTTTCTGTTGTCATAGATTGAGAGCCGCAAGCATTGCGGCTCTACATGCGGTGTTTACGGTAAATGATATTTTCTCCAAAATATCGTCTGCCGCGGTTGGTATGTTTACACCTCAAGCCTGAAGGGCTTGGATAGCTTAGCCCAGGGCAACGCCCTGGGAATCTGTGCGGCCAACCAATCCCCTCAACTCTTCCTTTCCGCACCGCCGACGGCGGTGCGGGGGATGGGATGAACACCGCATACATACATAGGGCGGTGCCCCATGCTATGATATTTCGCACCTTTGGTGCTCTTCCTAAGACCCCGCTTTATCAACCAAAAAGCGGCGGTGTTTTTGTGTCGGGCTGGAAGATGCGACCTGCGTTGGAGATGTTTCCGGGGCGTTTACACAAAAGCCTGAAGGGCTTGGATAACTTAGCCCAGGGCAACGCCCTGGGAATCTGTGCGGCCAACCAATCCCCTCAATTTTCCCTTCCGCACCGCCGACGGCGGTGCGGGGGAGGGGGTGAACACCGCATACATACATAGGGCGTTGCCCTATGCTATGATATTTCGCACCTTTGGTGCGTGGGCAACATGAGAATGGTTGAACTTTTATGTGTGTAAAATTTTCCCCGAGCGCTCCGTGGTGAATAATAGTCACGTCTTAAAACAGTGTAAACGCCTCCGGATGGATTTGTTTACACCTCAAGCCTGAAGGGCTTGGATAACTTAGCCCAGGGCAACGTCCTGGGAATCTGTGCGGCAACCAATCCCCTCAACTCTTCCTTTCCGCACCGCCGGCGGCGGTGCGGGGGAGGGGGTGAACACCGCATACATACATAGGGCGTTGCCCTATGCTATGATATTTCGCACCTTTGGTGCTCTACCTAAGGCCCCGTTTAAAAAACCAAAAAGCGGCGGCGATTTTGTTTCGCTCTGGAAGATGCGGCCTACGTTGGAGATGTTTCCGGGGCGTTCACACAAAAGCCTGAAGGGCTTGAATAGCTTAGCCCAGGGCAACGCCCTGGGAATCTGTGCGGCAACCAATCCCCTCAATTTTCCCTTCCGCACCGCCGCCGGCGGTGCGGGGGAGGGGGTGAACACCGCATACATACATAGGGCGTTGCCCTATGCTATGATATTTCGCACCTTTGGTGCTCTTCCTAAGACCCCGCTTTATCAACCAAAAAGCGGCGGTGTTTTTTGTGTCGGGCTGGAAGATGCGACCTACAGCTATGATATTTCGCACCTTTGGTGCTCTACCTAAGTCGCCGGCTTGTGAAGCATCTTGTGCCAGCTGTCGAGAACCATGTAAAGACACGGCACCAGCACGAGTGTAATCAAGGTGGCAAAGAGAATCCCAAACCCCAGCGATATCGCCATGGGAATCATAAACCTTGCCTGCCGCGATGTCTCGAATATCATCGGTGTCAGCCCGCCAAAGGTCGTAAGCGTTGTCAGAAGTATCGGCCTGAAACGTCTTACGCCTGCCTGGTGGATAGCGGTAAAGGCATCAAGGCCTTCGGTGCGCCTGAGATTATTGGCGTAATCGATCAGCACGAGCGAATCGTTTACAACAACACCGGAAAGCGCCACGATTCCCATCATGCTCATGATACTCACCGAATAGCCCATTATTATATGTCCGATAACCGCTCCGATTATGCCGAAAGGAATGGCTATCATAACAATCAGCGGCTGTGAATAACTCTTAAACGGTATGGCAAGCATCGCGTAGATACACATCAGCGCAAAGATAAAACCGTAAAACAGGCTGGTCATACTTTCGCTCATGTCTGCCTGTCTGCCCTCCCATCTGTAAGAGAGACCGGGAAAATCCCTGACAAGCTGGGGCAGATAATCGGTTTCGAGCGTTTCCATGATGCGGCTTGTCTGGCTGATGGGCTCAATATTGGCGGTAACTGTAACGGTTCTGCCGGCATTTCGCCTGTTAATCGTCGTGTACGCCCTGCCGCGTGTTATCTCTGCCACTTCCCGCAAAGGAACATAGGTGCCGGCGGGTGTTCGTATAAGAAGCGTCTCAATATCGTACTCGCTGTTTCTCTGTTCTATCGGCAGACGCACACGCACCTTTATCTCGTTTCTGCCCCTCTGCTGCCGCAGCGCTTCTGCCCCGTAGAACGAATACCGCACCTGCCGTGCGATCTCATGCGCGGTCAGGCCCAGACTCTGGCCCTGGGGTTTTATCTTGAAATCGAGCTGCTGTTTTCCCGGTGAATAGCCGTCATCTATGTCTTTGACATTGGGAAAGTGCTCGAGTATCTCGGCGAGTTTTTGACTTGCCTGATCCAGAGTTTCTATGTTTCTGTGACTCAGCTCAACGGTAATCGCCGCACCCGAGCCGGGGCCGCCCCTGTCCGACTCAAAACGGACACTTTCGGTTCCGGGGATAGGGCCTACCAGCTCTCGCCATTTATTGGTAACCTCGGTAGTGCTTATAGGCCGCGTCTCCGCGTCGGTGAGATATAGCCGCGCACTTACAGAGTTGTCATTGATTCTTGAATAAAAGCCCTCTACAAGCTCATCACCGCCGTTATTCTCGGCGACAATCCTTCCCTTTTCCAGGAGATAATCGCTGACCTGCTGAATTTTACTCAGCGGGCTGCCGTAGGGCAGTGTTGCGGTTACCGAAGCAAAATCCGCCTCGATTCGCGGCATCTGTATTATGCCTATCCTGCCGCTGTTTACATAGCCGAGGATAAGAATAAAAACCGCAACCGCCGCGGCAACCACTATGTATTTTATTTTGATGCAGAAATCAAGTACCGGAGCAAAAGCAAACTCAACAAACCATATAAACTTCCTGCTGAATCCCTGCTGAAGTCTGTGCACAAACGCGGATATGCGGCCCCTGTTGTCACCGTTGGAGTGCGCCAGGTGCGCGGGGAGTATTACCAGCGATTCAAACAGCGATATCGCGAAGACTGTCATAACCACAAATGGTATAACTTTCCATATCTTGCCCATTGTTCCGGGGATAAAGCAGAGAGGCAGAAACGCTATAATATTGGTTGTAACACTGAAAACCACCGGCACCTTTACCGCCTGCGCACCTTTGATTGCGGCATCAATGTGTTTCATGCCCCTGGTTCTGTATTCGTAGATATTTTCACCTACAACAATAGCATCATCAACCACGATTCCAAGAGCGACAATGAATGCAAACATCGAAATCATGTTTATCGTAACGCCCATCAAAGGCAGAAACAAAAACGCTCCCAAAAACGATATCGGAATACCCAGTGTTACCCAGAACGCCAGTTTCAACTCCAGAAAGAGCCCCAGAAGCATCAGAACAAGCAGCAACCCCCAGCCGGCATTTGTGAGCAGAAGCTCAAGCCTCTGGCGGTAAATATCAGACATATCCCGCCGTATCGCCCAGTCAACCCCCGGAGGCAGGCGATTTTCGATCTCTTTCATCGCCGCCTTGGCAGCCTTGGCAACTCCAATCGGCGTCTGGCTGCCGACACGGAAGATATCAAGAGAAACCGCTCTCATGCCGTTATAGTAGGCATACCTGTCTGAATCCTCGAAATCATCCCTTACAAGGGCGATATCACCAAGCTGAACAACCGAACCCTCCCCGGTAGTTATAATCGGTATGTTTGCAAACTCGTCTGCCCAGTCCCGCCTCTCTTTGACCCTTAACAGGAGATCTCCGCCGGAAGTCTCTATATAGCCGCCGGGCAGCTCAACAGAGGCCGAGCGGATTATCTGCGCCACTTCATTGAGAGTAAGCCCGTATGCCCGCAGGGTCTGCTGGTCTATTTGTATCTTGACTTCATAGTCCCTTACACCTTCGAGATCTACCTGGGTGATTTCCGGATTCTGCAGAAGCTCATCCCGCACCTGCTCGCCTATCTCGCGAAGCGCCCACTCGGAAACATCGCCGTAAATCTGCAAATCTAGCACTTCACGCCGTATCACCGACAGGCTCACCTGCGGCTCTTCGGCATCGAGCGGGAAGGTGGTTATACGGTCTATCTCCTGTTTTATGTCCTGATACGTCCTCTGCGGATCAGCGTCATCCTCGAGCTCGGCGGTTACTGTGCCGGAGCCTTCGCCTGCAACGGCGGTGATTTCCTTCACACCGTCAAGGCCTCTTATCGCCTCCTCGACGACGAGTATTATGCCCTGTTCAACTTCTTCGGGACTGGAACCGGGATAGGGAACCCTGATTGTTACAATATCAAGGCTGAACTCGGGGAACACTTCCTGCTTGATAGTGGTTGTGAACAAAAAACCCCCGACAAGCAGTATAAGCATACACAGATTAGGGGTAACGCGGTTATACGTCATCCATGCGATAAGGCCCTTGTGTTCAGAGCCGCCGTTAAGATTCTCGGGCATTCTCAGCGATCCTTCCTGGGCTGGTATTCTTCGTTATTGCTTTCTGAGCTGCTCTCTAATTCAGCCTCTATACTGCTCGACTCCCTCAACGGCATACCCTCGACAGGAGCTGCGATATTTGTCGTTACTATCTTTTCTCCGGGCTCTATGCCCTCGGTGATATAAACGTTCTGCCGGGATTTGAAAGCGGTCTTTATCGGCCGCATTTCCAGCAGCTCTTCATCGTTCATCACCCACACAAAACTGCCGTCACGTACATATTCGCGGCTTAGCGGAATAACAGACTCAATCCGGCGGCCCTCTATGCGGACATCAACAAAAGAGCCTATAAGCAGTCTGGGCTTGTCTTTATTCTCCGGTTTCAATGAGAGCGGATCTTTTATGCTGATAAGGACTCTGGCCATTCTGCCCCGGCTTTCAAGCTCGCCGATGAGCCGCAGAACCCTGCCGGTGCGGAACTGTTCGTTTCCCCAGGCCTGATTGAATATTTTTACTTTTGAGCCTTCTTTAACCTTGCCGCCGGGAATGTCAATCCACACCAGCTCATCAACAGGCACAAGCGCCTCAACCCAGTATTCATCCGTTCCTGCCAGTGTTACAATTGGGCTTGACTGGGAAACCCGGGTTCCCAGGTCAATATGTTTCTGCTGCACCACCGCGTTAAAAGGTGCAGTAATCTTGCAGCGTTCAATATCCAGGCGTGCCTTCTCTACAGCCGCCTGCGCCGAATCAAGGGCGGCCCGGGCACTTTCCAGGTGCGGCTTTCTGAGGACAAGATCCGTATCATCCTTCTCAACAACCTCGCCCAGCAGCTCATACTCGCGTTTTGCCAGTGACTGGTTGCCGTATTCGAGCTTGAGAGCGAGCCGGGCCTGTGCCAGCTCACCCTGACGCTGTTTGAGAGCATATAGGTAGTCACTGTCATCTATCGCGGCTATCGGGCTTGCCTGCGCCACTATGCCGCCGGGGATCAGGCTCTGGCTGACCCAGTTAATCTGACCGACAACCTCCGGCATGAGCGTTACCTCCTGAGCAGCGATAACATTACCCATACAGGCAACATCTGCCGAGACATTGTCCCTTTCAACGGAAATACACTCAACAAGCCGTGCCTGCCGTTTTGGCGGTTTCTGCTCGGCCTTGGGGCCGGTTTCTATCTGATGTTTATAAAACCCGATCGCTGATATAATAATCAGCACCGGCACAACCAGTTTAAACAGGATTGAGCCAAGCACATTCAAAGTCTTGTGTTCTGAAAAAGATGATTTTTCTTCCGGCATATTTTTGCCTCATAAAACGTATTAAAAATGGTTTATATGGTTTACTGTATATTTATTAGTCAAAGCCGCTGATTCAGCTACATCGGGCTTTGGTTTTCGTTTGCTTCATCGTATATCAAGACGGCCTGCTGAGGTTTTTTCATCTGCCATCCGCCGGCAATCGCCTTGCACAGGTCTATGCGTTTTTCAATGAGGACTCTCCTGGCCTGCAGCTCGGAGAGCTCAAGAGACTGCTGTGAAACCAGCGATTCGAGAACACGGATATAATCAAACTGACCCTTTATGAAGCTCTCTCTTGTGCGCTCAAAGACATCTCTTGAAAGATCGAGCTGGCTGCGGACACTCTCTACAAACTGCCTTTGGTAATCCTCTGCGGCCAGGGCGTCTTCTACCTCTTTGAGTGATTCGAGCACCGTCTGGCTGTAGCTGTTGATTGCCTCTGAGAGCCGGGCTCTGCTTCGCTCAACCTCGGCTTTTCTGGAACCCCCGTCAAACAGAGGACCGGTAACACCCGCCGCGATATTCGCCAGCCAGTCATCGAAGATGTCGCTGGTGCTTTCACCGCCGGTCTGTGCCGCGGCGGTTATCCGCAAAGAAGGATACTGGTTAGCTATCGAGGCGGCTGCTCTCTCGTCCGCTGCGAGAACGCTTTTATACGCGCCGGCAATATCGGGCCTTCTGAGGATAAGCTCCGAGGGGATAGAGACCTGGGGCAGTCTGGATAACTCAATTAGCTGAGCCTCCCCGCCGGGCCAGTGTTTGCCGGGGGCTTTCCCGGCGAGAATGGAAAGCTGATACTGCAGCAGCTCGCAGCTCTGCCGTGCCTGTATAAGCCGGCCATTTGAGGACTCTACAAGCTGTCTCTGCCGGAACACGTCCGCGGCAGAGGCCTGAGCCTTTTTGAACTGGAGTGTAATCAGCTCCAGCACCTGCCGGTTCGAGCCTAGCTGGCGTTCTATGACCTCAACCCTGCGGCACGCCTCGGCATACTGATACCAGGTTCCGGCAATTGTCGAGCTGAGCGTGATCGCCGCCGCGGCAAGCTCATGTTCTCTTGCCTGAGCATCATAGACTGCCGCCTGTTCGATTGATTTTATGCGGCCCCAAAGGTCAACTTCATAACCCAGGGATAAGCCAAGATTGTAATCTGTGGTATAGTTTCTATTGGAGCCTCTCTCGGTGACACTCCTGCCTGCGGAACCGTCGTAGTTAACCGCCGGCAAATGGTCGGCTCCTGCCTTAATCGCTTCCTGGCGAGCCTGTTCAAGCCTGTCCCAGGCGGCACGTATCGTGAAATTATCACCAACCGCCTGTTCTATCAGCTCGCTGAGCTGCGGGTCTTCTAAAGACTGCCACCATTTTTCCGGCAGAACGTCTGTGCCCTCTGCACTGAATTTATCGGGCAGATTCATCTCAACTCTCCCCGGCTCTCGCTCGGGCATACATCCGCCCAGACTGATAACAGCCGCGGCAACAATTATAATATTCATCAATAATGCTGGTTGAACGATTCTGGAAAGCATTTGCATTATCCTTTAGCTGCTCTGGCAAATGATGTTGATGATTTCGGCTGTGACTTCTCTAACCGGTTTCGAACCTGACTGATGCCGGCGAGCGAGAAGTCTGTGATATGCTCGGCAAGCTGGTCGATATTCTCCGGCAGTGTCCATTTATGAAACGGCATGGGAAAATCTTTAAACAGCTGCGTATTGCCGTCCTGAATTTTGCGGGAATTCAGGATTGAGAGCTTAAACGCCAATGCCAGACACTGGTTTATGACGCTGAAATGACAAAGCCCGATATCGTCCTCCGATGCGCGGGGCCCCAGCAGCTCTGAGAGAATAGACCTTAGCCGCCGTCTTATGATTGCGATATGCTCTGACTTGAGATCCTGAATAATCGGGTTTATGTCTCCGGCCTCGATTATAAACAGTTTGCCGTAATAGCCGATTTTTCCGCCGTCAAGTATCTTAAAGAGTATCGCCTTTACAAATGCCCGCAGCTTATCCTCGGCAGGTGCATCCTCGGCAAGCCCGCCGTCAATGGGGTATTCCTTGAGAGACATATCAAAGGCCAGCTTCCAGACCTCACGGTAGAGCGATTCCTTGGAGCCGAAATGATAATTCACCGAAGCGATGTTCGTATTTGCGTAAACACATATATCACTTACAGTTGTATCCTGAAAGCCGTTTTCGCTGAACAACTTTGCCGCCGCTTCGAGAATCTTCTCTTTTGTGCTTTGTCCGTCTTTTCGCAAGTAAAATACCTCAATAAATATTCTGCCTGTTTTCAAAATCAACAGGCTAACGATTTTTTAGAAAAGGCATTTTAAATGCGCATTTGAAATATGCAATAGAAATAATATTTTTTCTGCTGCTGATTGTATTTCTTACGCCTTAGCGGACATGGTTTAAAACTACCATTGCACCGTAAATGCGGATCATTTCATCTTTATCGTTGAGCAGGACACGGGTGTATTTGCCGAATTTCTGCTGGTCGAGCTCCATTAAACCCAGTGCTGCCTGAACGTTACAGCGTTTTCGGCTTTCTTTGTCGATGCCGCCGGATATGCTGTCGAAATACTCCTTGAGAAGAATCCCGCCCGCCGGGTCGTTAAGCCGTGCAAGTGCTGCCGCCGCGGCTATACGTATCTCAACAAGGTCATCTCTAAGCATTGTCTTGACGGCGTTGACGGCCTTGGCAGTTTTGAGCTGAGTCATTATCCGAACACCGATAATCCTGTCATCGCTGCGTTTGCTGATAAGCAGTGCCCAGGCCTTGTGATACATATCCGTATCACCCAGGTGGGCGAGTGACTCAATCGCCTGGATCTTGACCTTGTCCGCGGCGTCGGGGCTTTTCAGAATCCATTCAAGTATTTTTTTCGCATCTGGATTGTCTATCTTGCCCAAAAGCATTACAGAGTTTGCTTTTACGGTCTGGTTTGTTGAATTAACGCCCTCTGCTATACGCGGCTGATAGCGTTGGTGGCCAAGGCTGGAGAGAGCGTAGGCCGCCGCCATTTGAACGTTTTGATCGCTGTCTTTTAGATATTTTATCAGATACGGCTCTGCCGGCATATAACTAAGATCTCCGATAGCAACAAGAGCCGCGAACCGCACGGGAACAGACTCATCGCTGAGCATCTTTACAACATCGTCCATCAGCGGCATATACCCGCTGCGAACCACTGCCTCAACGGCATTTGTCCTTAGAGTGGAGTCCTGGCTTTTTAATCCCTGGCGGATAATCTCAACGGCCTTATCTTTTTGATCGGATCCTCCGAGCAAATCTATGTTTGACGGGGAAGAGCCGCCCATGCCAAAGCATAATGCCGCGAAGACGCAGCTAATCAGTGTTATCAATTTTATTTTCTTCATTTTTATAATCCTTTTTTCGTCTGAATGTAAACCTTTCTATCGCCGAGAGAAAAAACAGGCCGGTGAAAAGGTATCCGAACCCGTCATTTACAATATCTCCCTGTTTTGAAAATACAGTCTCAATCCTGCACAACGGAACGCGGTCGATAAACCAGCCTTCAACAATGTGTCTCTGCCATGCATCCTGGGGTAATGTGCCTGCTTCAAATCCGTCAATAACCGTACCGTCCGGGCCGATAAAACAGCTCAGGCCGGTATTGACGCTTCTGGGTATGGCGATCCTGTTTTCTATCGCCCTGAATACGCTTATCGCCGTCCGCTGGGGAGCTTCTGTAGAGCCGGCCAATTTCGTACCCTGTTGGCGGATATACCAGCCGTCGTTGCTGATATTGAGCAGCCAGTCAACTTTGGTCTCACCGTCGGGATATGCCAGCCGCCGGCAAAGCTGGGCATCTGTATCCTCATAGCATATCGAAACGGCAAAACCCCACGCTTTGCCCTCAAGCTGGACGGGAAACCGCATCAGCGAATCACCCGCGTCGAGGCTGTAATCGAAATCATACGGGATAAAGTGCCTTAGAGCCTTCATCAACGGTTCATACTCGCGAAACGGGATATACTCGCCAAATGGCACAAGGTGTATCTTGTCAAAGCGCCGGGCGAATTTCGAGCCGTCATCGAGATACAGAAACGCCGAATTAAAATTCTCTACAACCTCAGGTTCACCGTTGATTTCCTCGACAGTCGCCGCGCTTGCTCCGGCCAGCACAAAACATTGATACTGCGCGGCGAAATCACGAATCTTCCTGTCAAAAATCCTCGAGCTGGAATATTCCGGACAATGCATCAGGTAATCTTCGTTGAGTATGCCCGGGACAACCGTTTCCGGCCATACGATAAATTTTGCCCCGGCCTCGGCGCATTCTCTGCTCAGCTCAAGGAGCCTATCCATCATCTCATACTCACTTATATTGCTGCCGTTGACCAGAGAAATATAATTTGTCTGAACGATACCGATTTTGGGGCCCTGTTCAGTGTTCTGCCGAACATCTTCGAGGCGGATGTTTCCATAATAAAGAGCCGACGCCAGTGCCGCCGCTGCCAGAAATACGCCGAGAATATTGGAAAACAGATTCGGCCTTCGCGGTATTCCGCAAGAAGAGCACTCTTCTTTTCTCTGCATCGGGGATATCATCTGCCGCATAATCAGCTGAGCCAGCACGCCGTTGACAAGAGCTATAAGAACAGAAACGCCCGCCGCACCGGTTATGTCTGCGAACTGTATTATTTCAAGATTACTGTACTGGCTGTGCGCGAGCAGATGCCAGTCAAACCCGTTGAATAAAACGCCCTTCCACGCTTCGAGCCCGGCTGCTGTTACAGTAAGGCTGACAAAAAGCGGAATGCGTTTACGCTGGCTCCACCGCAGAAAGAAAACACCCGCCGGCCAGTAAATCGCGCATATCGCGCTGCTCGCTATCCAGCCGGGGACTGTAACGTACTTAACCCAGTAAAGGTTGGCAATCCAGAACAGCCAGTAAACCAGGAAACTGAGGAGATATATGGTTTTTCCTGTGCCGCTGAAGCACACCGCCAGTGCAAAGGGCACAAGGCAGACCCACGCCAGAAAAGACATGTTAAACGGCGCCTGCATCAGCGAGAGCATCATCGCGGAAATCAGCAGAAGGCCCGTCATAAACAACTTGTGATTGAGTCCGCACAGCTTCATTTACCCAGCACCCCCAGTATAGAGCATATCTCTTCTTCGGTGAAAACGGGTTCCCGCTGTGTCCTTACATTCATAAGCACGGTGAAATAATAAAGCAGTTTTTCATCTTTCACGACTTCCTCGGGCGTTACGGCCATATCCGCACAGAGCCTTGCCGTTTCAAATTTATCGGTATATGAAAACTTGTAAAACAGGTTCCTGTCGCTGTGCATATCGTCTTTGGCGGATTGAATACGCTGATTTATACCCTCGACATAATCCTCTGATAATTCAGTGCCGAAATAATGCCGCCCCATCTTCATTGCCGTTACCAGGGTAGTGCCCGAGCCGGAAAAGGGATCCATCACCATATCGCCTTTTTTACTGCTGCCGGCGATAATGCGAGCCAGCACCGTTTCGGGCATCTGGCACGGGTGAAAACCGATTCTCTCTTTAAATGTTCCGCAGAGACGGGGATACTCGTTCCATGTATCATCGGGCATTTTGCCTTTTGGGTTGGCACGTTTGTCAGCATAAATCAGCTGCCTCTCAGAGGGAACCCTTACGGCGTGGTCATAGAATTTAAACTCTTTGGCATTCTTTACAAAGTAAAAAATATGTGTATGTGAGCGGGCGTATTTAGCCTTGGTCTGCTGGCCGAAGGTATAGTGCCAGACAACCCAGTTGCGAAGCGTAAGCCCCAGCTCTTTACCAAGAACGCACAGCTCGGCGGCATAGTCATCGCCGATAGCAATGTAAAATGAGCCGCTCTCCTTGAGCACATCGCAGCAGAGGCTCATCCACCGACGGCACCAGTCAACGTACTCTTCGGGACGGACCTTATCATGGTACTGGTCGTACTGATAGCCGATATTAAACGGCGGGTCAGCGAATATTAAATCACAGAACGAATCAATCCCGCCAAGTACCTCGAGGCAGTCTCCGCAAACAACGGTGTCGATTTTGTCAGACATAATTACCTTAAATACTGTTAAAACGTTAATCCTTAGACGCCGCGGAATAGACTGCGCCGGGCCTGCCGCCGTCGATGGTCTCTAAGCGTGCAAAAAACGCCCATTGGCCGCCGCCCTGGGTAACCTTGGCAGCCAGCTGGTTCCAGCCCTGCTTAAGATTTATCTCTACCCTGTCGGATTGAGTGGCAGGCCGCACGACATTGTTGGCGTGAACAACCTCGCCGTTTAACCAGAGCTTGACACCGTCATCACTGTTGACCAGGAGAACGTAATCGCCGCCGCTGTCAGAATGAATCCAGGTCTTTGCGTATATCAGCCGGTTATCGCCTTTGTAATAATGTTCAAAATCAAGCATCCACGGCTTGCCCGCGTTGGTTCCAACCGGGAACGGGTAGAAAAATTCTTCACTGAAACCGCTTTTCTCGATTTCTGTCACATGATCAAAAAGCTCTTTGGCGCTCTTATTGCCGGCGGTGATGTACTCTGTTGCCTTCCAGCATACAAGGTAATTCTCGAAGCCGGCGGCAATTTCTTTTAGCCCGCCGATACACTCGGTTATGGGCTTGCCGGCGTTTTCCACGTTCTCAAGTGCGTTTATGACACGCCGGTGGTCGTGATAAACCGCTCTTTTGGCGTTCTGCACAGCCGCGAGTTCAGCCTCGGCGGCAACATCGGCATCTGACAAATACTCAAGCGACATCATCATTGCATCATAGGTGCCCGCCTGTGAAAGTGCCGAGAGAACCTGCTTCTTCTCGCCGGCGCTGTCGGCGATTTGTATTGCCTTTCGGTACATACGGTTCTTTTCGTTTGAACCGGCCTTTGCCGCGTTTATTTTTGAGACATAGCCTCGCAGAGCCAGTGCCCTGTGAATCCTGTTATCAGAGTTTACAGCCAGCCCATAGAGCCGTTCCAGCGGCCGGCTGTCCGGCCAGTCTGCCAGGGCCTTGACACAGGCATCCTGCACAGAAGGAGAGGCGGTTGTCATTGTTGAGCAGATAAAATCCAGCGATTTGCCGTCTGCCAGGCCGCCCAGCAGATTTATCAGTGAGCTTTTTATATCGTCCGAATCGGTGCTTTCAAAACGCTGTATCAGTATATCAGAAGCTGTATCCGGCTTGTCGGCGGCGGCTAAAACTCCGCGTACCATTGACTCCGCCGCCCGCAGCTCGCTTGAGCCGCGGCTGTCCTCGAGAATGTCGAGAGCCCGCGAAGGCTCCAGCTTCTCCGGCATACCTTTGAGCACCTTAAGGGCTGCTATTCGGACTGCACGCTCGTCAGAATCCAGAATGCCCTCAACCGCGTCAAAAGCACTTTTTATCTGACACTCATCTATGACATTCAGAATTTCCCTGATAACAGCCGGCTCGTCCGTCTCCGAGAGCAGCCTGCCCGCGGTATCCGGTGCCCCCCGCAGGATTATTCTTTTGAGACTTGCCCTGGCGGCTTCCTTTACACTTCCGGAAGCTGCCGCGGCGGCCTGTGCGGCGGAAAAGGCCTTATCTTCGCCGGCAAATCTACCCATAACGCGCCAGCCGGCGGCGCGGATTGCCTCGTAGCTGTCGGCGAGAGCTTTATCTGCTACCGCCACCGAATTAGCGGGCTCTGCACCTTCGGCGTCTGCTAATATATCAAGCATCATAAGTTTCTTTTCCGGCTCCATGTTGTCATATTCTCTGAATATGTATTCCGATGACTTCTGCGGAGTCTCTCTGAGCACATTAACCGCCATTCTGCGAATTCGCCGGTTCTTGCTCGAAAGGCCGTCTGATATCATTCTGTTAAAATCCCGCATACCGCTCAGCGCCAGCCCCTTGTACGCACTGGCACGCTGAAGGTCATTTGGTTCATCACTGTGGTAAACACTTTCGAAAATCTCCACCGCTTCAAAACGCTCTCCCCGCTCCAGGGCCGCGAAACCGCACTTTAGTACGGAGTTGTAAACCGTTTCGTAGAGACTTGGATCGCAGTTTAACATCAGCTTTTGCATTACCCTGCACCCCTGCACATCGCCGATTGTGCCTATGCCTTCTATAGCAGCTTTGGCAACTTCGAGATCTTCGCTTCTCATCAAGCCGCCAAATGACGGCACGGCCTGGAGAAATCCGCGCTGAGCTAAAAGATTGATCAGCCCGACACGTTCAGGCCCTTCAGAGCGTATCAGAACCTCAATAGCCGCAGATTCGAGCTGTTCGGATTTATTGCCGTAAAGCGCATAAAGAGCGATATCTGAAGTCTTAGGGTCTTTGGCAAGCTCCAGCAGAACCGGCAGCGATTTATCCGTGCCGATTACCCGCAGAATTCTGCTTACGTAACGTTTGGCGGCTATTGTCGCGT
The DNA here is from genome assembly GCF_001999965.1 of Limihaloglobus sulfuriphilus. GTDB lineage: Bacteria > Planctomycetota > Phycisphaerae > Sedimentisphaerales > Sedimentisphaeraceae > Limihaloglobus > Limihaloglobus sulfuriphilus. Next base: position 2,498,462 of record NZ_CP019646.1, read on the forward strand.
CCGAAGCCATAAACTCCGCCAGCAGGCCCTCGATCTCTGAAAGTATCTGCGGGGCATCATAGTTGAGCTTTACAAAATCGTTTACAGCTATCACCGGCGCATACCCATCGTCATGCTGCCAGTCAGAAATGCCATTAAGCATTGGCTTTAGATTCGAAACATCTTTGGCAAACGGCGTATCATCAGCCTCCAGATCGCCCAGAGCGTATTGGATTCCCGCCAGATAATGCTCCAGAACAGCTTTGTTCCACAGGACTTGGTGAACATGGCCAAGCGAGCAGTAAAAGACGCGGCCGTCTTCGAACTTCCGTACCCAGCTGATTGGCACATCATTCTGGCTCGGGTCGGCATTTCGGGTGGCCTCATCACTGAAATCAAGGCTGAGCAGTATCTTAGCGTTTTGGCGGAGATTGAGCTGTTTTACCAGGTATATCTCGTCCTTTATCTTGAAACCCTTGCCGTTGAAAGATTTGTTTATTACATGATCAGGCTCGTCAATTTTGACCGCCCAGGTACCGCCGCCGCCCCACGGGTGCGAGACGAACGTGCCGCCCATCATCTCCGCAGCCTCGGGCCAGTTGTAGAAGTTATCAGTCGCCGCGTGGATTCCGATTATACCCTTGCCGCTCTTGACAAACTCCATGAGGTTTTCGCGTCTGGCCTCGTTTTCAAACTTAAGGTGCGTCGTATTGTTAAAAAGCACCGCGTCATACGGGGACAGATCATCAAAAACCGCCATGTCGCTGCTGATAACAGATTTATAGGCCCCTGTCTTTTCGCCCATTATCTTCACCGCCGCGTCAACATACGGTATAGAGCTGTGCTTGAATCCCTGGCAGAGATTGAACACCAGTATCTTTCGCGGCTGTGCGGGCTTTGCCGGCGCCTGAGCCGGAGAGGCCTGGCGTATTTTGTTCAACTCTTCGGGGCTTACCGCCAAAACGCTTGTGATCAATATCAATGCGGCTAATAGTATCGATAAATATCTCATAATCAGTTTCCTGTTAAAATGCTGTAAGTCAGTTCTTTACCGTTTATTTCTCTAAATCCGCCAGGGGCTCCGCATTGCCTTGCCGAGCATACTGTTTGCGGTTTCATCATCGAGTATCTGTTCGGTCTCGGGGTTAAACCGTATCTTGCGGCCGGTGAGAATCGCTGCCTGGCAGAGATGGCCGACACTGGCAGAGCGGTGAGCCGTCTCAATCGGGGTTATTGTTTTCTTGCGAGTCTTGATGCATTCGAGGAAATTGCCCATATGATCCGTGCTGACATAGACATCCGTATCGTCCGGGCCGAATTTGCGGTCGAGCAGGCTCTTTGGGTTGGCCTCTATTGCGCCGCGGTTTACATATACCCACATGCCGTTTTCTCCGTACCAGGTGGTCCCGCTTCTTATATCGCTGTGGCCGCTGGCGATTGTAAATTCCCTGCCGTCGGCGTAGATTGCCTTGCAGCGGTAGCGCTTTGCCGCGTTCCAGAGTCCCGACTCGGGGAACTCGCCCGTGCCGGAGACCTCTACCGGGCCGGTATTGTCACAGTCAAGCCCCCAGTGGGCGATGTCTATATGGTGGCCAACCCAGTCCATAAGCTGTCCGCCGCCGTAATCCAAGTGCCATCGCCAGTTTATGTGGCATCTGGCTTCGCAGTACGGCGCCCACGGGGCAGGCCCCAGCCAGCGGTCATAATCAAGCGTTGCCGGCGGCTCTTTAGGAGTTTCGTCTTTTGACTCATAGAAACCGGAAGGCAGGCCCACCTCTACGCGCTGGATCTTGCCGATCATTCCGCTGCGAACTATCTGCACCGCCTGGGTAAAGTTGGGCACCGACCGCTGCCAGCTGCCGGTCTGCCAGACAGTACCGTATCTTTTGGCAGCCTGGCACATTGCACGCCCCTCACGCAGGGTATGCGAGAGCGGCTTTTCGCCGTAAACATCCTTGCCGGCTTCCATGGCACGAATCGAGACAATGCTGTGCCAGTGGTCAGGCAGAGAGAGGATAACCGCGTCTATATCGTCGCGGGCCAGGAGTTCCTCGAAATAGTGGTACGCGGCGCAGTCATCATTGCCGTATTTGGCTTTGACTGTATCGTGTGCTTTTTTGAGGTGATTAGAGTCGATATCGCAGAGGGCGCGAACCTGCACCTCTTTTCTGCCCAGGCAGTTGCCCAGATTACCCATGCCCATCCAGTTAAGGCCGACACAGCCGACAGTGATGCGGTTTGAAGGGGCAGTCGCGCCGTTAAGCCCCAAAGCGGAGGACTGAACAATAAACGGGAAACCCACTGCCGAGGCAGCTGTCAGAGCTGAACCCTTCAAAAAACTCCTGCGTGTTGTCTTTTTTCTCATTTTTTATGCCTTTAAAATAACAAAACAGAAAAATTTTTAAAACCCATCTCCAAAACACACGATTATAGCTCTTGGATACCTTAAATCAATCATAAATGGATTTAGCATAAAACTAAAAAACGTAAAAAGACCCCTGTAACCGCTCTTTTCCCAATACTAAGCTGATGAATTGGGTATTATTGCAGTTATAGGGGTCTTTTGGGATATATTCTATCAATAGCAGAAAAACTCGGCTCATTTAATTTTGCGTCTTAACAAAAGCCCGCAACCTGCGAAAAGAATCATCGTCCCCGGCTCTGGCACAGGTGCAATCTGTAAACCTGAAAGACCCGACCCTCCTACCGCATAAGATTTAGTCCGAACTACACTTAAATTTCCATCGGTAACTTCCACTGTAGCAAGTTTCCAGTTTACTGACTCAATTAACGAGCTGCTGTTATCACCTGCAAAATCGCTTACCATTACTCCGTTTACATCAAGATCGCCCGTAGATATACCGACTCGTTCAGGGGCATATAGATAGATGTTATAAGTGCCGTTTTGCAGGTTTCTTACGGTGAAATCCCAAGGATAATTCGACAGCGTAGAAACATAATCCTTAAACAAGTGCCCCATATCACTATCACTGTAATTGGTGCCGGTGTACTGATTGTAAACATTTAGCGAATATCCTACAGGCACATTATTACCTGTTATATCAGTCATGGAACTACTTCCGCTCGGACCCGTTATACAATACCATTCACCAGGCTGATTTGCCGCTGCACCAAAAGTATTGCTCGGAATCCAGTCAATCCCCGGAGCTTGATTCCAACCCGTATTACCAAAATCAATATTAAAATACTCTCCAGAAACGAGACCTGTTGACAGAATCAGCACAACTACCATTAATTCAAACATCATCTTCATACTATTTTCCTCACTGCCAAAAAGGCTACTATGCCGGTAAAAATGCCCTAAAAAACAAAAAAACCGGCTAAAAACAATATATGTACATGCCGCACCTCACGGCCTGTCTTTAAATTATACAGTCTAACAGAAAACTACCTTTAAACTTAAATCAGACAAGTGATTACAAAGAATAAAATGAATCTGTTGTTTCTTCTCCAATAAACACTCAGACCTTGAAGTGCAATATATCCGTGTTAGAAACGAAGCTGATGAATTGTGGGACCGACAGCCAATAACCAATCAGCTGCTATGCAGACCGCCGGCTGATTTTTGCGACTTTTCCTTCTTCGAAAATTGATACCTCCTTTTTCAGCTTTAACTTTTTAGTTTAACTTCTTAATTTTATTATACCAAAATCAACAACAAACCGCAAGACTATTAGCAAAAATTATACTTTAAAACCAAGTTTAAAGCATTTTTATTATATTTTATGCTTGATTTATATTTGAGAACCCAGTAAAATTACTAGTCGTTGCGATATTGGCATAATTATTAACATTGCTTATACAATTCATTTTAAGGTTTCAAGATTTTAAGAGGCTTTTATTGGAACCTATAAAATGTTATATTTACATATGTTATAACAAATCGGTTTAAGGAATATGAGCATGACAGTATTGGAAAAGATAGTAAATTTTGTTAACCCCTCAAGTGATACTTCATCCACACCGCCGCCGAGGTCGGACTCAGGAAGTTTTCTCTCGAGTTCAAAGATTTTAACTCTTGATTGCGGCTCGGGCATCACAATGGAGCTTAAGCTGGTTCCTGCCGGCACCTTTACGATGGGAAGCAAGCTCGACACAGCTGAGCAGCCGCCGCACAAGGTTACCGTAAGGCGGTCATTTTATATGGCTATATACCCCGTTACTCAGGCACAATACAAAGCTGTCATGTCAGAGAATCCGAGCTGTTTTCCAGGCGAGAACAAACCGGTAGAAAATATTACCTGGTTTGACGCAAATAATTTCTGCCAAAAGATTTCGGGTATTAACAACAAAAAAGTAATTCTGCCCAGCGAGGCGATGTGGGAATACGCATGCAAGGCCGGCAGCAAAGGCCACTACTGCTTTAACGAAAAAAGAGAAATGCTCGCCGAGTATGGCTGGTACGACCGCAACAGCGGCAACAGCTCACAGGAAGTAGGACAGCTAAGTCCAAACAAATTCGGCCTTTACGATATGCACGGAAACGTTCTTGAATGGTGCGGCGACGAATGGCACGAAGATTACGAAAACGCCCCGGCAGATGAGCGGTACTGGCCGTCTAATGACGGTTTCAAAATATTCCGCGGCGGCAGCTGGTACAGCAACTCCGACAGATGCAGAGCGGAGTTCAGAGACGGCTTTTCCCCGAATAACCATTGTAACAACCTGGGATTCAGGGTAGCAATATCTAAATAACCGCTCTTTTCAGGCTACAATCTGGTTCGCCAGTATTCAATGCTTTCGATTGACTGGCTGACCCCTCCCGAGCCAACGGTCTTGTAAGCGGCGGCTACATTGGCCGCTCCCAGCACGTTGTAGATATCTTCAGAAATGCTCTCACAGTATTTCTGGTACCGTGCAAGCGAAACATCAGAGAGTTTTTTACCTGCCTTCTCACAATCGGCAACTATAGTACCGACGATTCCATGCGCACTGCGGAAAGGCACACCCTTGCTGACCAGATACTCTGCCAGCGCAGTAGCGTCCAGGAACCCTTCATCGATACCGTCCAGTATCGCATCAGCTCTGAACACGGTATTTGAAACGATACCCTCTGTTATCCGCAGACACGCGGTTACCACATCAGCCGCCTTGAAGATATGCAGCTTATCCTCCTGCAAATCCCGGTTATATGATGATGGCTGGGCCTTGAGGATTGTCAGCATCGCCACCAGCGCCCCGTGCACAGAACCGACCTTGCCGCGTATCAGCTCAAGCATATCCGGGTTCCGCTTCTGCGGCATCATTGACGAGGACGTGCAGTATTTATCAGCTATCTTGATAAAACCGTACTCGGTGCTCATAAACAGGATAAAATCCTCTGCCAGCCTGGACAGATGCGTCATTATCATTGAGCAGTCAAAAATAAACTCCGCGCAGAAATCCCGATCGCTTATAGCATCGATACTGTTGCCGGAAATACTGTCAAAGCCCAGTTTATGGCAGGTGCTGTTTCGGTCAAGCGTCAGTGTCGAACCGGCAACCGCCCCGCTGCCCAGCGGCAAGACGTTTAGACGCTTCTTAGAATCAGCTAAACGCGAAAAATCCCGCTCAAGCTGCTCGATATAACTGAGCAGATAAGCGGCTATGGACACAGGCTGTGCCCGCTGGAGGTGCGTGTATGCAGGCATGACATCGGATGCATACCTGCCTGCAAGTTCCAAAAACGCCCGCTGAAGATTCCGGATAAGCTCTTGTATATTCTCGATTTCCTCACGCATCCATAAACGCATATCCGTAGCTATCTGGTCGTTGCGGCTCCTGCCGGTATGCAGCTTGCGGCCGGAATCTCCGGTCTTTGCCACAAGCGCCGCCTCGATCGCCATGTGTATATCTTCATAGACGATATTAAACTCGAAGCTGCCCGATTCTATCTCGCTCTGAATCTCTGCCAGACCGCCCTCAATCTCCGAGAGCTCATCAGGTGTTATTAAGCCTTGCCTGCAAAGCATTTGTGCATGGGCAACCGAGCCGAGTATGTCATACTTGTACAGCCTGCGGTCGTAGGAGAGTGACTCCACAAACAGCTGAGCCAGCTCGTCGGGGCCGCCGTCAAGCCGGCTTTCCCAACTTTTAGCCTTTGATATATCTGATTTATTCGTATTATTTTTCATAAACTTCCGTTCTGTAAATCGCGGGTTAACAATTTTAAAGCGGGAATTATAACACAAAAGACCTCAATTTTCCAGAACATTCATACAAAAGCGGCTCCCTTCTTTTAGAGACTTGCAGCGAGCTGCCAACCTGCGCAAACTGACATAGCAGTTACGCAAAATGACATTTACAAATATATGCTTTCAGTGTATATGTTATATGCTTAAAGCAGTTTGTCTGCGGTTTGGCACATAGATAAATCTAATTTTGAGAAGTGTTATGGATAAAAAATTATCAAGACGGGCTTTTGTTGTAAACTCCACCGGCTTTGTCGCTTCGGGTGCAATTTTGTTAAACGCGGCGGATTTTGCCCATGCAGAAAATGCCTCAATCATTCAGACCAAAGCAGAGATTATCAAACCTGAGACACTAATCGCCGGCAAAGCGTATGAAATAGTTATCGAGGTTACGAACGGCTCAGAGCCGATTCCGGTAGGCGGCGCGGTAATGCTGACGGTCCATCATGCCGTGGGGCACGTAATTAAATTTCAGGTCAACAATCCCAACAGCCCGGGGTATGTTACAGTAAAAGGGAAAACCGCAGACAATTTCCGGCTTGAGACAGATGAATGGCTCACTGTTAAGGAAAAACTGTTTGCAGACATGGGCCCTCCTTCAAGGTCTTCAAACAGCCTGTTCCATAAAGGCGTCCTTGCGACGGTAACAAAAAAGCCTGTTGAGCCGCATGAAAAGATCCGGTTCACACTCGGAGCCAACGCCGAGAAACTGGCAATGCCCGACTCAGAAATATCTGAACATGAATTCCGAATCAGCACGGATACCGACGGCGACCGCAAATTTGAAAACATAGCCGCCAGTCCGGTAATTGATATCCTTGCTGATAACGCGGCGAGCCTGGCGGCTTTTGTGCCGGCGGACATTCAGGCGGGCAAAGAGTTTGAGATGCTGATCCGGGCCGAGGACGGCAACCTTAATACGGATTTCCGTTTTAACGCTGCAGCGGATATATTCGACGAACAGGAAAGGCTCATCAAACGCGGCGTCCGCTTTGAGAATGGCCTGGCAAAAACAATAATTTCAGCCGCCAAACCCGGCCACCAGAGATTCCGTATCCGCAGCGGGCAATTATCAGGAAGAAGCAACCCCTGTATGGTCAGCACAGACATGCCGAAATACAAGATATTCTGGGGCGATATTCACGGCCATACCGATGTATCGGATGGGTTGAGGAAAACGATCGACGAATACTACGAGTACGGCCGCGACCAGGCGGGCCTAGATGTGTGCGCGGTTACTGACCATGGTTATTTTGACTGGCCGCAGACAAAAAATTCGGCAAAGAAATTCTATCAGCCGCACAAATTTGTAACCATTCTCGGCCAGGAAGGCGGCACCACTGACCACATTAACTATTATTTCAAAAGTTTTGATGAAGACCACATACAGACCTGGCCGTCAACTCTCGAGGGAGTAATAGAGCAGCTTAACAAGCAATATGATGTCAAGAACCGGGCGGTAATTGCCGGACCGCATCATTTCACATATAACCGCGGCTCTGATGATTACCCGTTTGGAATATGGGACGAAAATATCTTCCGCTTTGTAGAGGTCTGCTCGTCCCACGGGACCAGCGAATACCTTGGCAATCCCAATCCATGCCCCGGAGCCTGCCAGGAATTCAAGTTCATGCAGGCCGGTCTGGCTAAGGGCAGGAAATTCGGTGTTATCGGCTCAAGCGATACGCACTCTTCTCAGCCGGGGAGAAACAGCTGGAGCTATTACAGGGGCGGGCTGGTGGCTTTTCTCGCGGAGGATCTCACCTTTGATTCTATCTGGGACGCATTCTACAACTACCGCGTATATGCCGCCGCTCTTGACAGGATATATATTGATTTCAAGATCAACGGCAGTCCGATGGGCACCACTGTCAAGAGTTCTACCAGCAACACTGCCGCCTATACCGTGATCGGTAAAACTGATAAGCTGAACGTCACTCTAATCCATAACAACAAGGAAATCAGGACAGATTCCTGCGACAACGGCATTGTCAAAGTCGAAACTGAACTCGCCCCGGAACCGGGCAGCAATTTTGCTTATCTGCGTGTCGTTGAGGATAATTCACAGCGGGCGTGGTCAACGCCGATCTGGATAGACAACAGCTAAGACAAGACGGAACAGAAAACTTTTAAGGTTTAAAATGACCGGCAAACTGATCTATACAACAGTATTTCTTTCTGCGCTGATTCTGGCTCATGCCGGCGGACTTGATTTTGAGAAACCGGCGGAGAAAGGCGTTACGATAAACAAAGGCAAAGATATCAGCCTTATCAATGCCGCCGGTGAGCCGTTCAGGGCAAGAGGTGTGTTTTATTATCAGAGCCGGGCTTCGCATTTCTATTTTCTTGAAGGCCTTGATATCGACAGGGTGGACAGCGACCTGGAGCTGTTAAGCAAAACCGGCTTTAATACCGTAGGCCTTGGGCTGAACTGGGGAGAGCTCGTAATACACACAGACCCGCAGGATTCTTTCAGGCCGGTCGAATATAATCTGGAGAATGTCAGAAAGCTCAAACTCCTGCTCGATGCGGTAAAAAAGCATCAGATGTACGTCTATATTCTTGTCGGCTATGAGAAAGTTCCGCCGGAGGTGCCCGCAAAAAAATATGAAGCCGTATCAGATAACAGCGGCAGGGAGATAGAAGGTTTCAGGGGGTACCTGATTGAGGATTTTCTGTTAGACCCCGCCGTTAACAGCGGCTTTCTTGATTATCTCAGAGTTCTGGCAAAGACTGCCGCTGCTTACGATAATATAATTGGATCTGCCTTTTATTTTGAGATGCTCAACCCGCAAATGCCCTATGCCTATGACTGGCCGATACTCAACAGAAACTGGCGCAGATATTTGAACGATAGAAACCCGGAAGTTGACTACTGGAACAGAAGATGGAACACAAAGTATAAAGACATATCGCGGATTCCTCTGCCGCTGCATGACAGGGATTACTGGAAACGCTGGTACAAGAGCAGAGGCGCTGAGCCGCATGAATCGCATCCGCTGATGTGGCGTGATTTTTACGATTATTACATCGGCGGAATTCTAACCGAAGGCAGATACGGGATGTCTTTTGAGCAGATGAGCGATGCAATCAAGTCAGCAGACCCCGGGGCCTTGACACTGTTCAAACCGTTCTATCCCAAACGATGGGCGTGGGAGCTTGGCTTTGTAGAAGAATACGTTAAAGACGGCTCGATTCCCGATGATGCCCGGCGTGCTTTTGACCGCTATTTCACGCCGACCGGCATAGACATGATCGCGTGCTGGGCGTATCCTGATTTCTCCCGCGAAAGCAGCGAGAGGGCCAGGCAGCTATCGTTCGATATATTTGCAGAAAAGATTGATTTGCTTTTTGGTGTATCTTCTCTGCCGGTATTCTGCCAGGAGTTCGGTATAGACCACCATCAATGGAATCAAGACGAATGCTCGATTTTCCTGGCAAACGCCATAAAATATTTCAATTCAAATCCGGTACTGGGTTACAATATATGGCAAAGCCATGATTTTATCGGACATCCGCATACGGATCAAATTCAGCCTAATTTCGGGATATTTGACATCAATGGAGATCCGTACAAAGCGGTTGAGAAAATTACGGAGCTGCAAACAGAAAAAAACCTGCCGAGTGAATAATAAAATTTCAGAAAGTTGATAACATGACAGGAAAAGAGCGGCTGCTCACAGCAATCAAAGGCGGAATACCGGACCATGTCCCCGCGGCACCAGACCTGTATGAAATGATACCAATCCGTGTCTCGGGTAAAAAGCCATGGGATATTATCGCCTACAATGATCCGCCGGTATGGAAGGCCCGGATCGACGCGTGCAGGAAATTCGGCGTTGACGCATACATTCCCTTATGGATACCCGCGGCGGATGAGCCGGTCAGTGCGGTGGTAAAGAGAACAGACGAACAAATCATCGTGAGGCGTTTTACAGAGCTGGAGGGAAAACGCCGCTGGGAACGGGATGTTATGGTTTTGACTGACGGGCACGCAAGCTCAATCGTGAGGGCTTCTCAGATGGGGATTTCTGATGAGCTTGAAGACTTTGAAATTATCCGGCCCGATTATCAGGCCGCGGACCGGCGATACTTTGAAGACGCAAGGGGATATCTCGGCGATGACGGAGTTATAGCACCGATGGTCTCACTGCCGGTGCTCAGCCATTCGGAAGAAGAAATGCTGGCATATTTCGATGATTCCCAAAAGATAAAACAGGAAAAACACGAAATCGGCACGGCAGTGCTTGAGCGGGTAAAGGAAATTTTGTCATGGAAACCGGATACTCTTCTTATAGGCAACAGCGGCATGATGCTGTTTAACCCGCCGCCGATTTTTCGTGAGCTGGGGCTTTACTTGCTTCAGGAGATAACCAGACTCTGCAAGCAGGCCGGAGTTGCGACAAACCTGCACTGCTGCGGAACGGAAAGAGAGCTGGTCAAAATCGCGGCAGAAGAATCAGAGCTGAACTGCATTGAACCGCTTGAGCCGCCGCCGATGGGCGACTGCGACCTGGCTCAAATCAAGCAGACATTCGGCAGCCGAATTGCCCTCAAGGGCAACCTGCACACAACGGAAATTATGCTGATGGGCTCGGTTGAACAGGTGGCAGATGCCTGTAAAAAAGCGATAGACGCGGCAGTCGCCGGCGGCGGTTTTATCCTCTCCACAGGCGATCAGGTGCCGATGGGTACGCCGTTTGAGAATATCGAGATTATGATGAAAGTTGCCCAGACATACGGCAGGTACTGATACCCCGTGATTAGTCTGTGAGCTTTTGTATCAGGAAATCGTAAATATCCGCGTATTTATTGTCCTTGATCCCGGGGGCACTTACAACAGATTCTATACCGAGCTTACGCATAGCCTGCCGGAGTTTCAGCCCCAGAAGCGGGTGATGCACCCATAAGTTCTGATTGGTCTGTGCGGTTATTTTTTCATTTGGAATGTTGTAAGCCATGTAAACCGGCGGATCGTCTCTGGTCAGGTGGTTGATCGGAGAGGCATCCTCCGCCAGCGCGGCCACTCTGGGGGTCTCTATTGTTTCGCCCTCACGAATTCCGTAAAAATCCGCAAGAGCCGAATGCGGTGGGAGATCAGGACATTCAAACCACTTTCGGATAACGCGCATGTCATAGCTTGACTGTCCGGCAAGCGTACCTGCCGCAATAATTCGGGTAGATTCTCTGGCGATTGGATTTTCGCTTTCAGGTTCGGCCATGTCGTCTTTAAAAGCAAGCCACAGAGATATACCGGCGCCGGCAGAGCCGCCATAGCAGGCTATCCTCAATGGGTCTATATTCAACCGGCCTGCCTGTGAACGGATAAACTGCACGCCGCGGGCGCAGTCATTCATCGCCGCGGGATAAGGGTGTTTGCCGCCGTCTGTCAGGCGGTAGTTCATAGAAGCAAACGATACGCCCTTGTCAAGAAACCGCTGTATCACGTCTTTCTGTATGTGGCTTTTATCGCCGCCCCTGAAGCCTCCGCCGTGAATGTAAATGCACAGAGGTGTCGGCTCGCCCTTGCCCTCTGACGCGGCAAGCCATAAATCAAAGGCCTGTCTTTCATGCCCCCCGTATTTTATGTCTGTGTACTTTGACTTAAGGTAAGACTTAGCCGCTGCTGCTCCGCTATTTTCACGGCTATATACTTTTTCACTTGCCAGCAGTGCCAGCCGCTCGCCGACCGGCTGTTTGTCCGGCGGGTGAATCGCATCATCGCGGCCGCAGTCCAGAGTTACAACCATCTCCACCCCCCGCATCTTGTCGGCGACCTCTGCCTGGGCGGCCTGAACGGCCTGCCAGTCATTGCCGGGGCCTGCGTTATACCGCGGCAGCTGAACAATCAAAAACGGCAGTGAAGAATCCTTAAAACCGTCCCGCCAACTATTTATAAGGGCTGTGAGAGTCTGCTCATAACCATAGGCAAGCCACTTCTGGGAATTGCCCTCGCCCTGATACCAGACAACGCCGCGAGCGGAAAACGGCTGCAAAGGCGCGACCTTGCCGTTGTACATAGCTGCCGGACGGCGGAAATTATCCTCTCCCCAGTAGCCTTTTGGGTCAGATTCGCCGGGCGTAATTTCCTTTGCGGCTTTGTCCAGAAACGGCCGTGCGGACGGGATACTTTTGAGAGTTTCCATATCAATCCAGCACTCGGCGTATGTTCCTCCCATCTGTGTATTTACCAGAGCCAGCGGGGTATCTGATTCCAGCAGCTCGCGGAGCTTGCGTGCGAAGAAAAAACCAACGCCGGAAAGACTCGGGGCGTTTTGGGGGTTGCAGTTTATCCACTGCCCGCCGGTAACATCACGTGCGGATTTGTCGGCAGCACCCTGATAGGGCCACTGGGTGAAAATCCTCAGCCAGGGATAATCCGCCTCTGCCGCGGCTTCGGCTCCGCCGTCACTTTTGGAGAGAGGCCAGCCCATGTTGGATTGTCCGGCGAGAATCCACACCTCGCCTACCAGGATATCTGAGTATTCGAGGGTTGATTCGCCTGAACGGATTGTCAATGCCTCGGGTCTGGAAGATACGGGTAATGGGTCAAGCCAAACCCGCCAGCTGCCGGCAGAATCTGCCCGGGTGGTTTTCAGCTGATCGGCAAACTTAACTGTAACCTCTGTTTCGGGATCGGCCTCGCCCCATATCGCGGCAGGCTTTCGGCTTTGAATTACCATTGAATCGCTGAAAATCGACGGCACCCAAAGATCAGCATAAACCGAACAGAATGATAATGTTACAATAAATAGAGCTAACTTTTTCACGGCGATATCCTATTGGGCTAATGAAAAAAGAATCCGTTCAACTGAGACGGCTTTGGTTTTCTTCTCAGTCTCGCCCGCGGCAACGGTGAGGGGTATTTTGCCTTTGGGCAGGTTCAAAACTCCAAACTCAATAGAATTATCCGTCGCCTTCTGCTGTGTTATTGTCTGTCCCGCGGCGGTAATTGACAAAGGTGCCGCGTTTGTAAGTTCTTTTCCGGTAAGCCTTATAGCATATTTGCCCTGCTTTGCCACATCGAGCTGATACGCGGCGCTGTCACCGGCGAGAGCGAAGCCCTGCAGAACATTTGTAACATACATTTCGCCGGAGACATCCTGCACCTTGCCGGCGTAGCCCCAGTACGTGCCGTCGGGATATTTCCATGTTGACGGGTCTCCGATGAGGATTGGCGCCATACGGAACGCGCCGCCCTCGTTTATCGCGTAATCCCAGCGGCGGCGGCATTCTGCCAGCATACGGGCGGTTATTTTGGGCTGTTCTTTGCTCAAATCCCGGGTTTCCTGAATATCGTTTACTTTATCATAGAGCTCAACCCTGCCGCCGGGACGGACATGGAGTTTATATTTTGGCCCGCAGAGCGAGACATGGTGATCTTCCAGCCTGAGCGACGGCGGATCGGGAACAAAACCCCGCGGCGCCTTTACCATACCCTCGCCCCATATCGTCATGCGGAAGATTTCCGGATGCTCTACCAGGGTGTCTTTGTCATCAAGTGCCCGGCGAAGGCTTACGCCGCAAAACGGCTTGTGCGAAACTATATCATCATCTATGCCGGCGTAATCAAGCAGCGTCGGCAGGATATCCTCCGCCGCCGCGAACTGATTGCGGCCGCCTGCAGGAATAACGCCCGGATAACGCACTATCAACGGAACACGCACGCCGTTTTCCCAGACCAGCGTTTTACTGCCGCGAAGGCCGGCAACGTTTCGTATGTTCCAGTCCGGCGTATCAATATGCCCGTCCTTATCCACTTCCCGAGCACTGGGGCCGGTCTGGCCGTTGTCGCTGACAAAGACTACGATAGTGTCGCGGTCCTGGCCCGTCTGAGCGAGAGTATCGAGAAGTCTGCCGATACATGCGTCCATCTGTTCAATGTGACTGAAACATGCGGCGATATTATCCGAGCAGCCCTTTTCGCGGTAATACGGCGCATAGCGTTCATCAACCGGCTCCCAGGGCAGGTGCGGGATAATGTAAGCCATTGTCAGCAGCCAGGGTTTGTCTTTTTTTTCTTTGATGAAATTTACCGCTTCATCTGTCCATATCTCCGAAGTCCAGCCTTCATACTTATTGTTCTGCCATTGAAGCGGCATCTCGCCGTCTGGTTTACGTCTTAATACCGGGTCTTTATGCTGGTATCCGCCGCCTGCAAGAGCATCGTTCCAGCCGGCAAACCACGGCAGCGTATGCACCTGCGCCGGGCAGTCGTCTTTTCCGATATAAAAGGTTTCATACCCGCCGGCTTTGAAAAACGCAGGCATCATGGTTTCATCAGTACGCAGGTTCTGCCGAATAGGCACGCCCCATACGCCGGTCAGCAGGTGGTTTCTGCCGGTGTAGAGCATACTGCGGGCGGGTGAACAGGCGGCGCCGGTTGAATAGTTGCGGAGTAACGCCCCCGCGCGCGCCAATTCATCAATGTTAGGGGTACGCACTATCTGGTTATCCATGAAACCGAAATCGCCATAGCCCTGGTCATCGCTGATTATCAGCAGAACGTTGGGCCTTTTTCGCGGCGGGGAAAGTTTATCTGCCGCAGTTTCAGACGAGACGGTTTTGCTGCGCATAGCGTTTGCTACCGAAGCCGAACCGGTAAACGCAACCGCCGCAGACGTGCTCATCATCAATCTTAAAAAACCTCTGCGGTTGACTTTATCTGTTTTCATTTGCAAGACTCCTTGTTGAGACGCTCATCTTAAAATTCTTCTGCATACAGGAATGTCAGCCTTGATCCCATTGTGCCGGATACGATTGCCCCTTTATCAGGCTCTCAAGTAACGGATCGCCGGTGCGTTTCATTTCCTTGATCATCAGCTCACGCATTTCATTTAGCCGGGCCTTGTACTCGGGCTTCTCGGCGAGATTATTAAAGCTGTAAGGGTCATTTTCAAGGTCAAACAGCTCCTCGCGGCGGCGCAGCAGAATGTAATCCAGCCTTTTTCTTATCGCAGGGTCGGTATGTGCCGCCTTCTGCATCGCGGCCAGAGAGAGACCGGACTGGTTGTCTGTCGGCTGGCCGGTTCCCTGGAGACGTTTCTTAACGCCGTCAGACCAGGGGTTAAAGACATAGCTCCATTTCTTTGTATGAAGCCCCCTCATCGGGAAAACCTGAGTACCTTTATATACATAGTTGTATGTAGTGAAAACCTCGCCGCGGTTATTTTGTTTTCTGCCTTTCAGAACGGGCAGCATGGAACGGCCGTCCTGCCGCTTTGGAACGGAAATATCCAGAGCGTCGAGAAGCGTCGGCATAATATCCAGCGTTGAAACAAAATGCTGTGAATCTACCGAGCCGGGTTTTATCCTGCCGGGCCAGCGGATCATCAGAGGGGTTACGGTAGAATGGCGGTAGCAGTTCTGCTTGGCGGTGGGCATTGGGGCATCATGATCGCTGAAGAAGATGAAAATTGTATTTTCCGCGAGCCCTTTCTCTTCCACGAGTTCCATGATTTTGCCCAGTGTGTCATCAGCCCGCTTGACGCAGGTGAGATACTGAACCGTTTCTTTACGCAAATCGGGCAAATCCGGCAGGTACGGCAACAGCGGCACATCTGCCTCTGAACATACCGGCTCCATCACCGGAAAATCAGGTGCGTGAGGATATTGCTTTCGTACATTAGCGACAAATTCTTTTTCCTGCTCACTGCCGGCAAACGGCCGGTGCGGATCAGATGTGTTCACGCCGATATAAAACGGCTTATCTGCATCCCGGGCTGTTTCTATGATCTTTTTTGTCTCATCATAAAACGCGGCGGGTTTTCGGGAATACCAGCCGTCGCCGCCAAGTCCGTTTATCCAGTTATCCCACTCAAAAGCCTTGTAATCGCGGCCTTTGCCAATAGAAGCGGTGTAGTAGCCGTTTTTCATCAAAATCCCGGAAAGAGACGGACAGGCACCCTCGGCGACTTCAACAAAGCCCATCGAGCCGTTGCTGTGAGGGTGAAGCCCTGTCATCATGGACTGCCTGCATGGCATACATATCGGCGAGCTTACATGAGCGTTGGTGAAACGCATTGACTGCGAAGCCAGCCGATCCATGTTCGGCGTGAGGTTTTTCAGCGGGTTTCCGTAACAGTTGACCGAGGTGATATCCATATCATCTACAGTAAAGACCACGATATTGGGCCTGCGGTCTTTTTCACCGGAGGAAAACCGGCTCTGCATGGCAAATGCCGCCGATGTTCCAAACATCAGAATCATTGCTTCTCTGCGGCTGATTTTTTTGCTGCTCATCGGTTAATCCTTTATATTTTTACTTTTTATTGAGTTTCTTATTAGCCTGCTCAAGTGCATCAAGCATGTATGCGCGATGATTGTCATCGGTAATGTTCCAGCGAACCTGATCTTCATGTTCAAAATCAAAGTTCCATAAAGCGGATAACGGCACCTGATTTTCGACTATAATGTTTACCATGTTTTCAAACTGCTCACGTTCCTCCTCGCGGGTGTTGTCCCTGTTTGCAGGGCCGAATTCACCGATAAAGAGCGGCTTGCAGGTTTCTTCTGCAATCTCCATCATAAACGCCATCTGCTCGGCAGGGCCAAACTCCTGAACGCCGCCGTGAATGTGCTTGTCGTCTTTAAAGTAATAATAGAAATGGGCAGAAAGGCCGCTCATCATTGCGTTGTCTTTTACATAAAGACTCCTCCACTGCTCCTTTGTGTCTTTTTCCCAGTTGTTATTTTTCCAGTTATTATACGCAGAAGAGCGGGGCATTGTGTCGCCGGAAAAGATCGGGCGGTGCCTGTCAATCCTGCGGATAGTCCTGACAAATTCTCTGTATGCCGGCCAGATGTTTTTGCGGTACATTTTATCATCTGCCGTTCGTTTCAGTGCAAGACCAACCGGCGGCTTTGGCGCATGGTCAGGCTCTGTCCAGCCTCTGCCGTGCTCGGCGCCCGGAATATCGGACTCGAGGATATACTCATTGCCAAACTCCCACGCCCAGATCGCCGGAGAATCTTTGTATCTCTCAACCACCTCGGTGGTGAATTGCCGCATAAACTCACATGTCTTGCTTTTGGGGTTGCCCCACTGATTGACTGACTCGCCGACAAGGTCGGGGACTGTCGGGAAATACCAGAACAGGCTCGGAATCAAACCGATCTCCAGACTTTCGGCATCGGCAACGAGACTGTCAAACGCGGTGAAAAAGTCTTCCTTATTGTTGAGATAGACCTTCCAGTCGTTTGGATAGAAGCCGCTTGCGCAAAAACGCACAAACGGTATATCATACTGTTTTAATGTTTCAAGGCCCTGTCGGTAAGACCTGTCGGAGAGCTTAGGGGGATAGCCTTCCTGGCCGGTCATGCGGATAAGGGCGGAGAAATAGTTTATCCCGATTCCCTTATACGGTTTACCGTCTTTATAAAACTCGCCGTGTTTCACAGTCAAACCGGGCTTGTCGCCGCCGGCATCAATACCCGCTCCGTAGGCAAATCTTTCGTTAAGCTCTTTTACCGCCTTGAGCATATAGGCACGTTCGCCCTGGGGCAGTATGTCCCAGTCAGGCTGGAACCGCCCATTCGGGATAAAGTTCCAGATGGCTGAAAGCTCGATTTCATTATCCTCTATCGTTTTCATCATACGAAAGAACAATTCTTTGGCCTCTTGGTCATTGCCGGGCATTCCCAGCTCACCGGCCCAGATGACCTTGTTGTTTTCCCGGCAGGTCTGGGTTATGTCGCTGACAACCTTTTCCATCGGAACCTTTTCATGATAATAGTTCCCATCAGTTTCCTTGTAGAGGTGAAAAGAAGCAACATCATAACAATCCGGCGTGTCAGCCTCAAACATCTCGAGCCACTGTTCTCTGCTGTCAGGTGCCCACTTGTCTTCGTTGCGGTTGTGCCACGCCTGTGCCCGGGGTATTGAGTCGCCGGTTACAATGATTCTGTCTTTGTCGATCTCTCTGATAGTCTGATGGAAATCTTTGTACATATCCAGAATCAGCGGGCGCAGCAGCTTGTCTGCCTTTGTGCGGGGCTGATCGGAGCCGGTTTTTTTCGGCGGCAGATGGTCGTACTTTGGAAGATCCGCAAACAGCATATACTCGTTACCAACCTCCCAGCCGTAAATCGCGGGTGAATCTTTGTAACGCCTGACAACGTCGGAGGTATATTTGCGGATAAAGGCACGTGACCTGCTGGAACTGTCTCCAAGGGCACTCAAAGGCTCGTTAACAAAATCAGGCACCGCGCAAATATACCAGAACATTGACGGGATAAGCCCGATGTTGTGTTTCTCCGCTTCACGCACAAATAAATCCAATCTGCGGAAATACTCTTTGGGGTTGTCCTGATAAAATTTCCAGCCCATGTGTTCAAACGGCCCGAACCGGAGACGGATATAAGGGATTTTGTTTTCTCTGAGGACTTTGAAGCCCTCGACAAAATCCCGATTTTGAGCATCATCAAGCAGAAGCCCCAAAGCGTTGTGATAGTTAATTCCCATAGCCCGGTAAGGCTGCCCCTCGTGCAGCAGGACTCCGTTGCGGACATAGAGCCCCTTAGGGCATTGGGTATTATGCCGCTGGGCGGCGCAGGCCGCGTTGAGTGCTGTAAAAATCATAATAAATCCGAATAGATACTTTGAAATAGTTTTCTGCATTGAGTGTTCCTGAAATTTCATGATGTTTTGAGTTGTTATCTTTTACTTACCTCTTTGAAACGGGCATCGAGTTTCGCCGCGATATCGGGGTACTTTTCTATGACGTTTACCGATTGACTCGGATCATTTTTGAGATTGTAGAGCTGCGCCTTTGGAGCGTCCGGTTTCAAATTACCCTCTTCGTCGTAATCAGAATTTACAAGCCCCAGCTCTGCCATCTGCATTGCCCAGTCCATTCTCGGGTCGGTCGTAACTCCCTGTGAGCCGGGTTTTGGGATATACACCCAGTCGCCTGACCGCAGCGCCTGACCGGTGATGCCTATCATGAACAGCTCATGGCGAGCCGGTTTGTTTGTTTTACAGGTTAGCACGTCCAGCTGATTTATACTGTCCGGCGCTGCATCTTCGGGGGCGTCTATATTCGCCGCCGCCCATACGGTTTTTGGTATATCCATCAGCGAAACAAGAGGCTCTACGGTTTTGCCCGCCGGTATTTTCCCCGGCCAGCGCATAACGAACGGAATCCTCACACCGCCCTCCCATGCGTCTGTCTTTTGCCCGAGCCAGTTGAGGTTTGCTCTGTGACCCATCTTGTATTCACGGGGGTGGTAAATGGCTCCGTTGTCACTGGTAAAGATTACGATTGTATCGTTGACAAGGTCTAACTCCTCAAGCGTTCGCAGTACCCTGCCGACACATGCATCCATCTGCGTGACGAAATCTCCATAATGGCCAAGCTCTGTTTTGCCCTTGAATTCATCTGAGGGAGCAACGGGGACATGCGGAGCAACGAGCGCAAAGTTTATAAAGAAAGGCTTCTCGCTGTTTGCCCGGATAAAATCAACCGTGTGCTGTGTTACTATCGGGTCAATCATATCAACCGGCCTTGCCTCATGGGCGGCTTTGGCACCTTTGCTGATGCCCCAGCCCCAGGGCCCGCGTTCTATTTCCTTTGGAACAATCTCCAGAGGATCGTCCGGCTCAAGGCCGACAACATGCCTGTCCTTTACGAAGACAAACGGCGGCTCGTTGTGGGTAAACGGCGTGCCGAAATAGCTGTCAAAGCCCATCTCCAGAACGCCGCGGGGCAGCTCTTTGTTCCAGTCAATATCCTGGCGGTGTTTGCGGTCCTCGCTGTGCTCGCCCCAGCCGGTATGCACCTTGCCGAAATAGCCGGTGGCGTATCCGTTGTCGCGGAATACCGATGCGATTGTCGGCTGGCCCGGCCGGACAAGCGACTCACCGTTCCAGTTATAGGGGTAGCGGTGGTAATACTCTCCGGTTAGAATCGAATACCGCGACGGCGTGCAGACCGCGGCGGTTGAATGGGCGTCAGTCGCGAGAATACCCTCAGCGGCGATTCTGTCAACATTGGGCGTGGTGATCATTTCCGAGCCGTAACAGCTCACATCACCCACGCCGAGGTCGTCGGCAATTATCAGCAGTACATTTGGCTTTCTGCCGGTATCAGCACCTGCGGCGGCAATTTCTGTATCACTTTTTATGCCCATTGCGTTTGTTAGAGCAGAGCTTCCGGAAAACATGACTGCCGCCGAAGTTCCCATCATCATTTTCAGCAATCCTCTGCGGTTGATCCTGTCTGTTCTCATAGCAAATTTTCCTCGTGAAGTCAACTGATCGAATATGTTTTTGGGTAATCCCTCTTACGGATTATATCTGTATTTCTCTTCATCCAGTTCAAGCCGGTCTCGTGCGGCACAGGCCGCAGCGGTATGCGGGCGGCTTCTTTTTCGTCCATAACAGAGCGAAGTTTCTCGAGCAGCGGCTGACTGGCATTTTCATAGGCAAGGTTGTGCTGCTCGTCGGGGTCTTCTTGCAGGTCAAAGAGCTGCTCAACGCCCATCCTGTGCGTCTGCATTGACGGCGGCAGGCCGGTAAAACCCTCATTCTCTTCATAACTGCGGATATACTTGAAACGCCCGTCGCTTACCATGTGCATATACACACTGCTTTCAGCGTAAACGTACTCCCGCCAGCCGTCGGATTTGCCTCGTTCTACCAGAGACCGCAGACTCCTGCCGTGGGGCAGTTTCGCCCCGTCAGCGCCTGCGTAGTCGCAGACTGTCCGGCCGAAATCGATTCCTGAGACCAGATGCTCGGTGTCTTTGACATTTTTGCGTACCCGCAGAACATCACCTAAGGCTGCCACGACAAAGGGAACCTTTACTGTCTCTTCATAGAATGTGGATTTACCTACACCCCAGTGGCGTGCCATTCCCTCGCCATGGTCGGAGCAGAAGATTATCAGCGTGTTGTCCCGCCATTTCGACTGTTCAAGCTCATCAAGCAGCAGTCCGATTTCCGCATCAACCATTTCTATAAACCGATGGTAATTATACCTGTGCATACGCCAGAGGTCATCGCTCCATTCGGAGAATTTGGGATTGTCGATCCAGCCGCGGTGTGTCGCAATCTGAATGGTAGGCTCTCGCCGGTCATACTCATGCGCCGTCGGCAGCGGGGGTATTTCGTTGTCGTTTAAGACTCCGGTTTTTGTGTAACGGGGGACTTTTTTGCCGTTTACCGTTTCCGCACGGGCGTATTCAATTGAAGGGGTAATACAGATATCGTGCGGGTTTAAATAGCCTAATGACAGGAAAAACGGTTTATTATCGTCATAGTTGCGTAAAAATGCGCGTCCGCTTCGGGTTACTTCCTGGTCGGTCAGTTCGCCCCACCAGCTGCCCTCGTGAATGACGTGGAAAAGCTGCCGCACGTTCTTGCCGGGAACATGCCACTTACCGGTGTAGTAGGTGTTATAGCCGGCCTGCTGAAGCAGCCTTGAGAGATCGGGGGTGTCCTGATGGCAGGGAGTATTGTTGACTACGATGCCGTTCTCAGAGGGGTATGTACCCGTCCACCAGCCCGCCCTTGCCGGACAACATACCGGATCAGTCGAATAGGACTGCATAAACGATGTGCCGTTGCGGACAATCCGGTCGATGGCGGGCGTAGAGGTAAACTCCGCCCCGAATGCGGCGATTGAATCCAGAAGGCTCATCTGATCAACATGAATGAAGATTATATTCGGCGAAGAGGCTTTGGCCCGGCCGCAGGCATTGGAAGGATAGAACAGCGCGGGAGCGGCAAACGCGGCGGCCGTTGCGCTTTTCATAAAGGTTCTTCGGCTTATATTTTCTTTGCGGTCTTTATTTATCATTCTGTGCCTGCCTTTCTACGCAAGGGTTTGAATTATAAACAAATGCCGATAATGCAAAACGGGCTATCAGCAGCCGCCCATGGTCATCGACCCAATAATAAAACGGGGTGATCCCCTCTCCGCTCTGCGCATATCCGTGTAGAGTAACTTCCCTGCCGCCGAAACGGGCCTGGAATATCTCGAGAAAACGAATGCTGTGGCCTGTGTGAAAGCGTTCGAGCTGCGGGAAATAATTGAAGCTGTATTCCCCGCTTCGCGGCATAAGCTGAACAGCCGCCAATAGAGACCAGTCACTCACAACCGGAATCGCGGGGTCAGTCTGTGCGTATGTTTGCCATTTTCCTTTGGCGTTTTTCTTTTGAATTCTGCCGCGGCCAAGCCTGCCGGTTTCTTTTATCTTTTTAAAGCCGGCAGCCGCGGGGTCAAGCTGATTTTTCAGCTCAGCCTCCAGCGTCCACTCAGAGCCGTCTTTAAGTGAAAAAAGCCGGTCACGATTGCACTCTGCGCGGACATGAAGATGCTGGCGTTCTCTGTTGAAATTCTGTTCGAGCTGACGAATTCCCGCGGCCTTAACAATAACGCCGCCCTTATCAAAGACGGTGTTTATACGCAGGCTTCCGTAATAGATATAGGATTCGTTGGTGAAATCCTGCGGTCCGGTATAAATCACATCATAGGAGTTTTCCCAGTCCGACTCAGGATCAAAGCCGCCCTCAGGCAGCGTGCTCTCTTGTGCGGAGAAGCCGTCATTAAAGACCTTCTCGAGAATCCCTCTGTCACTGAATGAGTAGTGCAGTTTATCTTCCATTTTATTCCTCCCATTCGTCAAGCCAGGTTCTAATGCGTATATCAGATTCCTTTAGCGGCTTTGGGGTTTCTAAAATTACAGTTTTGCTCTCTTGTGGGCACATATCAAAATAATTGTCGCTTAGACAGCCGCTCTGTTCATCATCGAACGAAATATAAACGCATCTTGCGTATTTTTCCGTCTTGAGAGTTATCGCCGCACTACAGCATGTATCGCAGGCTTGCTGTTCGAAGCCGGTGATTTTGATTTCCGGCCGGGGCCACTGGATATCCTTCCATAGCTTGTGGAAAAACGGCTCTGTGTATGTTTGATCAGGGGTTACAAATTCACCGAGAAGAAAGCTATTCTTTTCATCGGAAACAACGGATCCGGCAACACTGATAACCATTTTCGAGCTGTGAGCGGACAGCTCTGCCGCCGTTGCGGCCAGAGGCGTTTTATTGCCGTTTACATCCATTAGATACACTGCCGCCTCACCGGAAATAGGTGCGGGCAGATTGTGTGTTATATACATTTCGTATGCATCGCCGGCATCTTTAAACGAAAGAACAACCGGCGCGGAAGCTCTCTTGACGGCATAGTAGGCCTGTTTGGGCACGCCGTAGTAGTCGATAAGAGACCAGCTCGCGGCGGGCCAGCAGTCGTTGAGCATCCAGACAAGCGCACCGGAATTGACCGGCATCCGGCGTCTGTGGTGCAGGAACTCATCATAAACGTACTGGGCGTAGAACGTTCCGGCGAGCTTGACGAAATCCGCCGCACTCTGCGGTTTATAAAACAGCCTGCAAACGGACTCGTATTGGACCTGGAGAAATGTTTCCTCAAGCGAGCTGTACGGATTGTCCATTATGTGGTGTTCCCAGCAGCCGTTGAGCGGCCAGAGCTTATCTTCTGAGATAAATTTCTTTATCGAGCTTAGTTTGGGCGGGCCGTGAAAGCCGAATTCCGACATAAACACAGTTTCTTTGCCGTCAATATGTTTCCTGAAAGAAGTTATGTCATCTGTAAAAGCTGACTCCCACGTGCCGCCGTGTGAATCGCCGGAGGATGAGTCGTTTCCGATATCTTTGAGACTGAACGGACTGCTCGGCGTATAGGCCAGATCTTCCATAAGATGGCCGACAATTCCCCTGCCGAGGTAATTGGTCACAAAATCGCCGCGGCTTTTCTGTTCTCCGAACGAGCCGGTTTTTTCATTGCCGCCGCACCAGTGAGCTATGCAGGGGTGATTTCTAAGCCGTCTGACCTGATACTCAAACTCGGAAACCAGCTTGTTTGTCCATTTTATATTATCGTCGGGTATATCTGAACAGGCAAACATAAGGTCCTGCCAGACCATTATCCCGTACTCATCGCAAAGCTCATAGAAAGCGTCCTTTTCGTAGATGCCCCCGCCCCACACGCGGATCATGTTCATGCGGCTTTTCCTGGCCAGAGTCAGCAGTCTCTGGTAAACGTCCCGGTTTATCCTGCCGGGGAAACAATCTGCCGGCACCCAGTTGGCACCCATGCAGAATATGTCCATACCGTTGACCTTGAACTTAAAGCTGTGTGTCTGGTCATCATTGAATTCCTGAACAAGCTCAACCTCCCGAATACCGAACTTTCCGGATTTGCTGTCCAGGCAATCGCCCTGCGGATCTAAAAGCCGTATCTGATACTCGTAAAGATTCGGCTCTCCATAACCGTTTGGCCACCAGAGCTTTGGATTCTCGATAAAGAGGTTGAAGAAATTCCTGCGGCCTGAAACATCTATTTGTTCCCGCTTCTGATAATCGCCGTTTTTGGCAGTTATTTCTATCTTATACCCGGATTCTGCCTTAGCGATTTTCTTTATCTCTCTGTCGAGCTTGATGTTAAATACAGCTCTTCCGTCTGCTTTTGTACGGATGTAAACATCCTCTATTACGCCGGCCGATTCTGCGAGAAGCCTGACACTCTGCCAGATGCCCAGAGCCGGCAGCTCCGGTGCCCAGTCCCATGAGAACTGGCACTGGGCCTTGCGGGCAAAGATTCGCGGCGTATAAAAACACGCAAAATAACTGCTGGTATCGGTCTTTTCTATCAAAGACTTAGTGGCATGGACACAAACGGCTATCTCATTAGTTTCACCGGCTTTGAGATAATCGGTAACATTAAACGAATAGCGCAGGAAAGAATTTTCCGTCTGGCCGATTTTCCTGTTATTAACATATATCGACGCGTATGTGTCTATGCCGTCAAAAATGAGTTTGACGGTTTTATTACTGAAACCGGCGGGCACATCAACCTGTTTTTTAAACCACCAGCTTCTGTTATTCGTCCAGGAGCATTCCTTTGTATTCTGATCAATAAAAGGATCGGGCATTCTGCCGGCTTCTATCAGAGTCGGATGAATATCACCCGGCACTGACGTCTCAAGCCAGCCGTCGCCCTCAAGCTCGGAGCCGGGCAGGTTGTCATCGGTATATTCAATGTACTCCTTGTCTTTTAAGAGCCATTTACCGTCAAGTTCTAAAATTTCAATAGGCATAATCTACCTGTGTATAATCAAAACACTATTATATTTACTGCAAAAAATGGATTATACAGTATCTGTGAAGAAAACGCATAGTCATTTCACGTTATCGGTATGTCATTTTGCGCAGAAAGTCCGCCAAATCTTATTGAGTATGGTTTGGCCTGGTATCTAATATCTCGGAATAATCCACAATTCCGCATTTTTTCTGCCATTTATCACACTCAGCGGTTAATCTGGCTGCAAGTTCCGGCTTCTTTTGGGATATATCCGTAGTCTCTGCCGGGTCGTTTTCCAGATCATACAGCTCGTAAACCGTTTCTTCTGTTTTACTTGTATGCACATACCACCCCGGCTCTATCAGCAGTTTCCACCGCCCTTTATAGATACAGCCCTGCTGGCCCTTGTCATTAAAGAACATATACTCCGCCGGCGGCAGATCTTTGCCGTCAAATACGCCGCTGATGTCCCTGCCGTCAAGAGGTTCTGTCTTTTGCCCGTGGAATTCATCCGGATAACTGCCGCCCGCCAGAGTCAGGCAGGTTGGCATAATATCATAAACATGGCATATAGTGTGATTTATAAGCCCGGGCTTAACCCTGGCGGGCCAATGGGCAATACAGTGGGTCTTTGTCCCGCCTTCCCACATGAGGGCTTTGCAGCCGTAATACGGCTTGTTCATCATATCGCCGACATGCGCCGCGGCACCATTGTCGGAAAAATACAGAATCAGCGTATTGTCAAGTTGGCCCTGCTCTTTGAGCAGCCGCGTCAGCCGCCCGACATTCTGGTCAACTTTCTCCAGCATCGCGGCATGTAGAGCGAGTCTGAGCTGATACTCTTTTTTTTCTTGCTCGCCTGGGAATTTTCTGGTGTGGAAATACTTCCTGTAATCGGTGTTTTCCGGCAGCAGTTTTTCTCTTTTGAGTCCCTCAACACGTTTTTTCTCCACCGTTTCCATATCCTCATACAGAGGCATATATTTATCGACCAGCTCCTGCGGCGCCTGCAGCGGCATGTGCGGCGCGCGATAGGCCAAATACATAAAGAACGGTTTATCGCTGCCGGATGTATCTTTAAGCATATCAAGTGCCCTGTCAGTTACCCCGTCAGTGGCGTAGAATGCCTTGGCGGTCTTACCGTGGTTGGGTGTGTAGGGATACCTGTTCTCATCTTCGTAATGGCAGTGCATTGAGTAGGTTTGATCATAGTTCAAACGGGCAGGTTTGTTTCCGTCAAGATAGTTATGCTGCTCCTCGGGAGTAAAGAAAAAGTGGTTTTCCCCCTCAATAAGTCCGAAATACCTGTCAAAACCCCTCTGCATCGGCAGTGCATTGAAGTCCGCTTCCATCTCCTGTGGAGTAAGCTCCCAGCCCGGGTGCAGTTTTTTCCACAGTTGCCGGCGAGCTGGCGAATCCTTCATGAGACTGCCGCCCAGATGCCATTTACCCGCCATCATAGTATGATAGCCTCTCTGCCCCAGCAGCTCCGGAATGGTCGGCAGGTTATAAGCCAGCCTTGCACGATAGGAGGGGCGTTTCATCTCCCACTGCCAGCCGCCCAGTGTGCCGGCAGCGAAACCGGCGTGGGCGCTGTCACGTCCGGTCAGCAATGATGCGCGTGTCGGGCTGCATCTGCCGGCGCTGTAGAAGTTTGTAAACCGCATACCATTTCGTGCGAGAGAATCTATGTTCGGCGTATGAATCTCGCCGCCGTAACAGCCAAGGTCTGTATATCCCGAATCATCGGTGAGAATAACGATTATGTTGGGTGTTTTTTCTTTTGCAGGTCGAAAAGCCGCCGCCGCGGCGTCCCTTGCACCTAAATATAAAGCTGTGCCGAACAGGGAAAAACCGCGAACAAATTCTCTGCGTGTAAGACTCTTCATAGGTAGCCTTTCAAGAAAAGGGGCCTGCATTTGAACAGGCCCCGAAGTTATTTGTTATATGTGTTTACCGTCTTAGTTGATCCAATAAGAGGCTATCTGTGCGAAATCTACTAAGTTTACATCGCAGTCGCCGTTCAGGTCGCCCACGAGCCCGTCACAGCTTCCGCCGGTTGAGACACCTGTGAGCCAGTTGGCCGCCATTGTCTTGACATCGTCAACATCAACATCGCCGTCGCCGTCAACATCACCATTTGCGCCCTGTAGATATACAGTTGTTTTGCCGGCGTTTGTAACATCATAGTCATACATGAGATCGGCACCTTCACCGGTAATCTTGCCGGCTGTTATAGCCGCGGCGAGATCTGCGGTAATATCGCCTGTTACTATTATTGTCGAATCGCCCGACATAACGATACCGTTACAGTCCGCCAGGCCGGTCAAACCGCCATCTTCGTTTACAATGATGGAACCGCCGTTCATATCAATACTTCCGTAAGAAAGCGGCGGATAGCCCGGATCGTCGAGAAGTGACATACGCAGTGTATTACACTCAATAACTCCCGAGTTCATTTCAACGTGGCCGTCGCCGTAGAGATAGTTGTCATAATTGCCCGCACCTACATTAAATTCATTTGCGTAGAGTGCAACTCCGTTCATGATCAGCGTACCTCTGCCCGGGGCCTCGGGTGTGATGCCGTTAGCACCAAGATTGAGGTCGCCCTGGCCCTGGCCCTGCGTTTCTCCGTCTGGAGTGCCTATGATATCCAGCGTAACGCCCTCGGCGATTTCGATATAGTCATCCGCTGTGGTGCCCGTCTTCTGCCAGCCGATTGTAACGGCTCCCAGCTGAGCATCAGCGTCTATTATCGGGTGCTGTCCGAATGAGGCTTTGCTTGTTGTTACAAAGACATCTCCCGGCCATGGCAGCTCGTTAGACTCATAATTCCAGTTGTCCTGGAACGACTGAGTTGTTCCGCCGGCGTCCCATGCCATGTTATATGCATGCTTGCCGTCAATTTCAGGGTCATAAGGACGTGCTGTAACGGTGTTAATGTCACCGATCACGTCTTCTTCGATTACGCCGTAGCCGTCATCAGCAAAGAGACAGCCGATCTGTTTGTAGAACCAGACGGGCAAATCCGCCGGCAATATGAGCGAGGCGTTGGAAGCAGAGGAAATATTGAACCCCTGCCTTTCAGAAGCGCCGCCGCTGGCAAAACCTAAGATTTTATAGGTTACTGTTACAGTGCCGGCGTTTATATTTATCTGCCCGGTACCTGCCGCCCTTTGCCATTGACCTGTTTCAGGGTCCTTCTCTAACCCGCCAAACTTAATGTTATAGGCGTTAAGTTCCGCTGCCGGGTCATCAAGGTTGATAACAGAATTTCCTGACTCACCGGTCTGCTCGTCTTTGAGATAACCGAGCTGGAACGTGTTTGCACTGTTGAGAACACCGTCGATATTTACGGTGGAATTGCCGGACTTGTAACCGCTCTCGAATTGCGGAGTAGTCAGAGATGCGCCAGCCTCGATCGTTAAACTCACATCGTTTATACCCATCAATACGCCGGCGGCCTGAGCTGCCAGAGGGGAGTATATGGTAGAATCAGAATCAACCGCATCGATTATAGCGGAAGTTGCGGCCGAGGGCACTATGCCGTAATCCCAGTTCGAGCCAACATTCCAGTCTCCGGCGCCGCCGATCCAGGAGAAATCAGAAACTTCGGGCTTGAGAACTATCGTGCTTGCCAGGCCGTCCTGGATAATAATAAAATCATTCTTATCGGTTGTAACAACGCCATCTATTGAAATTTTACCTGCATTGATATAATATTCCCAGACTCCTGCGGTTGTACTATATTCACCATCTATGAGCCTGCTGCCTAACGTAAAACTCCCCATATTTCCGGTTTCAAAGTTTACAACAACCCCAAAACCGCCCGGAGTAATTACATCTAAAATAATATCACCAGTGCCGCCGGCAAGCATATTGTAGTTTGCTGTTCCGCTTGCCTGGCCGGCATGAACAATCCCGTTGCCCATATTCAGCGTGCCTTTGCCGGAAGCCGGAGAATTAAAGGCCGGTGTTTCAACACTGCCGTTAAGCACGTTGAGAACCATCTCTTCACCGTACTGAGACCAGAATGTCAATGCCTGGCCCTCGGGCACAAGCAGATTAGTCACGGTATCCCAGTCATTGGTATCTAATTCAAGCAGGGTAGTTACACCTGAACCGGAGGCTCCGCCGCGAAGAGCTACTCCGCTGGGAGCGGTTATGGTGCCGCCTTCTAAACGCACCGCGATATCCTCCATCGCGCCGCCGCCTACCCAGACGTTTTGGGCATAGGTTATAAGGCCTATGTCCTGGCCGTAAGGAATCGCGCCGCCGTCCCAGTTTTGGGGTTCGTTTATTGAACCTACCCCGGGAATGTGATTGCCTGTCTCGGTATCAATCATTCCGAGAAAATCCACATATTCTGCCGATACGGCCAGAGTTGAAATCAGGCAAACAAATAATAATAAAGCTGATTTAGTGCTCATAACAATTCTCCTGCAAAATTTCGTAAAAAAAACTGCTACCTATTAACAGATTTATGGATTATAGTATCACATATTGCAAGAGAAAAGTAAAGGTCATATTGCGTTTCCGGCATGTCATTTTGCGCAAAAAGACACATGTCTTCAACTCATTTAGTCCGATAAGAAGATCAAATCATCTACTCAGAAGCTGTTCTGCATAAAGCATTGATACTAGGCGATATAGCGAATATCTGGGGAGCGGTGGCATTGCCGAAACATTCAGAAATTATTCCCGGGAAATAATACACATAATCGTTATATGTCTTGATTGAAAGGGCATCATTGAAAATCCTGTTGACAATATCCTTTCTTGCAGAAGGCAGATCAGAAGCGACTTCGGCCGCTCCGAAAACAGTATTGTCCCAGCATTCATGCTTATAAGCGGCTTCAAGGCATTTCCTCTTGACTTCAGCTTCAAACGGCAGATGCTTTTCATCAGGCAGTGTCAATGCCCAGATATAGTCAAAACCTATATTGTACCAGTCAAAGTCGATGTCCTCCCAGCCGTCTTCGTTATATGCGATGCCGGCGATGAAGCGGCCCTTATCTTCTCTCCAAAGCTCTTTATTTATAATTTTTTTGAGTTTTTGTGCCTGCTCTACAAAGTGCTGCCTGTCTTCTTGATTGTTGTTATATTGGGCAATTTCTGCCATCATGCTGTAGTTGGCGTAAAAAAGAACATTGATATAAAAGCTGTTTACAAAATGAAACTTCTTGTTTGTAGCCGGGGACCGGTACCACTCTTTTGTATCACCCCAGACGCCGTTTGGATCCTCGGTAATATCCGCCTCATTTATCAGATATTCGCGGTACATGTTCTTCATTTTATCGTAATAGGTGATATTCTTGTCTTTATGAGGGTCATAGGCAGCCCCTGTGGTGTAATACTTAATGTTATCCTTCATCAATTGATATGCATCACCCGTGATATATCTGTCATCGCCAAGCTGCTGCCACGCCTTATAGAGAGACCAGATTCCGTAAAATGCCGAATCAACCTGTGAGAAATCCGTTTTCATGTTTTGACGGTAGAAATAAAACTGATCCCACCAGCGGTGAAAGCCGTTGGTCAGCTCGCCCTGATTGTAATTATGCATAACCAGCTCGGCATGGGGCCGCATATATTCTTCCACGAGACCGATTTCAGTAAGGTCCAGAAGCGCGATCGAATCGTCGCGAACGTAGCTTTGCCAGTAGCCCACCGAATTTGATGAGTAGTAGAATACTGCCGCGGGAGAAGCGTAAATAGCCCCGTTGCGGCTTAGAAGCGATCTTACTTCAATAAGGTTATAGGCTAACTGTTTCTGCCGCAACCCGGAGAGCTTATCCAAGGAAACATCAAGTGTTTTTTCAATTCGGGCCCTGGCACCTGATACATAATCATCCCAGTGCCTGGCCGTCTTTTTTTTCCAATATTCAAAATCAAAAGCCCTTACCCCGCTTATTGCGGACTCGGCTTCGGGGCGGTTGTCAGAAAAAAAATAGAAAAATGACACGCTGCTTTTGGCCGGCACAGTGAAATTTGCAACAAATCCATCGGCAGGATAGCTGCTCGCGAGTGAAACACTCTCTGGTTTTGAATTGAATACCAGCCCGGATACCGGATCAAGGTCTTTGGCGCGGTCAGCCGGCGGATCGTCATAGCTTTGCCAGAGAACCATCTTATCGCTGTCGTAAGCATAAACTGCATCCCCCAGGCTCACATTCATATCTACATTCCGCTTTCCCTCTACAAGGGTGTATAAACCTTTTCTTTCTTGCCGGGGCCTGATTTTTATTTGCAGTCTGGCTGGTTGGGAGCTGTTATTGGCCAGCGAATACAGCATGGCGTTTTCCCCCGCAGCAGAGAGCAGCTCCAGATTAAAGTCTGATGTCTCACCGTTATTACCCAGACCGGAGTCAAAAGAACATAACAGATGATAAGGCTTTCTCTGCATATCCGTGAGATGGGCTCGTGTAAGCAGGTTTTCCGTTTTACCCCCGGCAGAGAGATTCAGCTCCATGCTGCCGTTAAGCCCCCACAAATGGCGAAAAGGTATCACCGGCGGCTTTCCGGAAAGATACGGCCTATACACAAAACCGCAGCTTGCAGCGGCATTGTCTGTCTTGAAATATACAACGCCGTCTGTCATTGTAAGGCTGGTCGCAATTGGTTTTTTGAGTTTAAGCACATCCTCAAAATTGTCGAAGCCGTGTGCAGAAAATTGCATATAAGCCATACAAATACAACTGATTAAAAAACAACAAAAACTCTTAAATCTATAAGTCATAACAGAGAAACCTTTTATAAATGCCCCGTATGACGTTACGGCATACGGGGCTTGGATTAACATTTAAAACCGGATTTCACGGCCATAGAGATTCCTGCCCAGTGAGGTCTTTGTCGAAGATCCTGAAATAATTCATCTGAACATCATCTGTAAAGAGAATCCGTTTCCTGATCCTAATATGATCATCTTCAAATCAAAGCTTTTTAATCCATAGAAAGTCTAATCCTATTTTATTATTCTCTGTTCCACTTTCACTTTTAATTTCCAGTAAATGTATTCCTTTCTTGAGTTCATAGCTGCCCAATTCTATTGTTCTGGACATTTTGCGGAAGGGAGAATCAAGCTGAATCAAATTTGTTCCATTTACACTGATACTGTTACCATCTAACGCAGCAGAATAAGCTCCCGAACCGGGCATAACCGCATGAGTTACCTTCAGTTCATAATTACCATCTTCCGGTATTTTGATCGAAATACATAACTTATCACCTTTTTTTTCAGGATTAAAAACAACCAATTTACCACCAGCCCAAATTGGATCATGTTCAAATGCCAACCTGTTATCTTCCAATGAATCTATCATCTGCTCAACTTGATAAAATTGATAACCTTTGGCCAAACCCAAACCACTAAGTATTGGAGTCCACGACTCAGACACTTGAGGCATTCGAGCCTGAGCATGAGTAATTTCAACGTGGTCTGTGAGCCTATCCGGCTGAGCATAGAAATAGCTGATCCGTGCATAGGAAAAATTTTCGTTTCGCGTATGATGCAACAATTCCATATAAAAAGCAAAAAAGTCTTTAAACGGTAAATCATCAATTATCTGGAAGCGTGCATTAGCAACAAAACCTCTGTTGGCAGGCCCATCGTTTCGCGATTGATTGCAATAAGGATATGCGAAAATATCATTCATGCCCCAGGCATAATTAAAATAATCTTCTGTACCTGTGCCAAATATAGAAGGATACTTATCTTCATCTACAAATACCTTTTCATCTCCCTCGCCCCACCATGAGCCTCCCGCGCCAATCGGGACATCACAAGAGTTAAAGAGCATTATTGCTGAACCAATAAATCGCCCAGTGCCTCGCACAACCAAAAACGGCAAATCCACTACAGGGTCATTACTTATAAGATGATGATCTGCCCTCCAAAGCGCATTAAAAAGGAGAGCGTTTTCATTATAATTATTTTTGTCGCTTAAAACTTCAACTTTGCAATTTACAACCTGCCGGCCATGATTGCGAAAATATATTTTTGCATTGCTATTAAACGGCATAGGCAATCTACAAACCATTGTCCCGTCGGATTTAACCGTAAATGGCAATGATTTATAGGGATTTATTCCCGGCCCAGAACCGAAGAAATCACCAACAGGACTCTGTACCTGGGGTATAACAGAATCATCAAATTTAATCGTCATAACAGTCTGACGAAGTGCAGCCGCTATATCTTCAGCCTGAAGTCGAATTTTGAGCTCTTTGATGACCTTATTACCATTTATATCAATTATTTTTTTATTTTCTTTAGATTTTATTGAAACTGACTCATGCAATTTATCTCCACCAGAAGAAAAATTATATTGTTCATCGGGCTCATTTAAAACGTTGGAAACTTCCTGAATCAGTGCGAAAGATTTTTCAAGCTGTTCAGCTGTAAATGACAAAACTTTTGTTCCTGGTTCATAACAGCGTATCTGAATATGGTAAAAGTGGATATCCTTAATATTTCCTGTCCATTCAATTCTGCACCTTTTGGCAAACGGAACCGGGAAGTATGATGCGTCTCTTTGGGTAAAACATTTATCAAGTAAAGAGATATTTAAATCATCAGCAAATAATTTATATGGATATTTAAAAAAATCACCAGCATCTCCTTCATAAACAGCAGACTTGCTGCTATCCAGATACATCCGAATCTTACCCGGAATCATCGCTGTCCACATTCGAACAATAGCGCCTGGGCCATTAACATCACAAACAAGATATGTACCTATCCCATCTTTATCAGGAGGAGCAATTACATCCTCAAAAGCGGGGACAGGTTCACCTCCAAACCCATCAAGGTTGTTAAACCAAGATGAACCATTTACCTTACCAGTTGAGCGGTCATAAGAAGAAAACTGAACCGTCTTATAATATGGATCAGGAAACTCTACCAATCGATCAAGATCAATCATTTCCCTCAAAAGAGTATCAAATGAAACCTTTTGGTCAGCACTTGAGAATGCGCTAAAACAGCAAATGATAAAGCAAATAACAAGTTTAATTTTCTGTAGCTTTCCAATCATAATTTTCCTTTCTGTAGTTAACTATGATCAATTTAATTTTTCGATTGGTTATTTTTACTAAATAAAGTCCTTAAATCTATAAGTCACAACAGAGAAACCTTTTATAAAAGCCCCGTATGCCATTACGGCGTACGGGGCTTGATTTAATCATTAAAGTTTAAAAATCGGCTTTTACGGCCATAGAGATTCGTGCAGCCATTCTGCGGCGATCTCTGCGAAATCTGCATAATCTACCTGAGCATCATCATTGATGTTACCCGCGGCCGGATTAAGCGAGCCGCCCATGAGCTGCTGGATTTCCTGCTCAGTGAGCTCTTTGTCGAAGATCCTGAAATCATCGATCTGTCCGTCGTACTCATAGTACTCACCCCCATCTCCGTCAAGGCGGGAGCCGATGGCAAACTCGGTATTGCCGCTGAGAGGCAGAGTCATGCCGCTGCCGCTGTGCCAGAGCCGGCCATTGAGGTAAATCTTCATTGTACCGTCAGTAACGTTCTTGGTGAATGCCCAGTGATTCCACTGGCCTTCATATTCTTCGGGGGCTGCGGCCTTGCCGATGCGGTCGAATCCGTCAACATGGCTTCCGCCGGCATCAAAGTAAACCGAGCCGTCCTCATGAGGAATATGAATTCTGAGGATACTGGCCTGCTCGCTGTTAACCAGCCCGCGGCTGGCGTCGAAGCAGTAGTCCGCGGCGGGCTGAACAGTCGGGTCGCCGTACTGCCACAATGCGACTGTGATTTGGTCAGTGATTGCAGAAAGCACGTCATGGGCAACATGAACACGGTCGCCTGCCGCTGCGTCGAAGGACAGAGCAGAGCCGTATTTGCCGCTGACCCAGGTGCATCCTGTTATATCGCCGTCATAGCCGCTGCCGGCAGAATCAACTGCCACGGTACCCGAGCCGGTATCAAACTGATACGATGCGAGTGCCGGCTGAGTCAGCCAGCCGTCAAGCACTATCACCAGATCTTCGAGATCCACCGCACAGTCACCGTTTATATCAGCTCCGAGCCCTGAAAGCTCCGGCCTGCATGTGCTTGGCGAAAGGGTTATATGGTCGATATATACAGCGTCCGAACCGGACGAGGATGGATTTTCCACGCCGTCACCAACGCCAACGGTAATACTGGATACCGCCGCGAGGTCTATGCCGGTTCCAAAGTCGGCCAGCGGTATTTCCCAGGCGGTGTAATCGGCATTCTGAACTGCCTGATAATCCGGATGGTCAATCTGGCTTGTCTGGGCCGAGCTGTCCTCAAGACGGACATAGATCGGATCCTCCTGGTTGTCCGCACTGCCGCGGAATACAATCGTTAGAAGCGATGCCTGGCCGCCCATGGTCATATCGGCAGCTGTGTCAAACTGGCGTGTCGCCTCGACTTTGTACATTGAGAGCGGCATTGTTGTTGTGAAGTTGTTGTAATTGATACGCATTGCCTTGCTGTCGGTGCCTTCAGTTTCTGATAAAGCAATGAAGTTGGTCGTATCATTGTAGAAGCAGCTCCACTTGTCCCTGAGCAGGTCAGAATCGACATACTCTCTGAAGGTGTCCACTGCGATAGAATCTGCCGTGAAGCTGAGAACCTCGCCGGTTCTGATTTCACTGCCGATAACATCATCGACCCTCCAGTAGTAGGTCCTGCCAAGCTCAAGCGACTGAGCCGTATAGGTAGTGAGTGTCTGGCTGCCCCTGCCCGGAAGGGTATCCGGATCGGCGGCGTCCGCTACGCTCTGGTAATCATCACCGAAATAGACATTGTAGGAATCGGTGTTAGCGCCCGGATCCCATTCCAGCCTGACCTCTGAATCTGTGTTCATAGGCACACTAAGACCG
This sequence comes from Limihaloglobus sulfuriphilus, assembly GCF_001999965.1. Taxonomy (GTDB): domain Bacteria; phylum Planctomycetota; class Phycisphaerae; order Sedimentisphaerales; family Sedimentisphaeraceae; genus Limihaloglobus; species Limihaloglobus sulfuriphilus. Next base: position 2,534,605 of record NZ_CP019646.1, read on the forward strand.
TCAGCGGGATAGAAATTCTCCGAGTAAGTAGAGCCTTTATAAACAAGACCGACATTATCAAAATGCACCGTTCCGTTGTAGTAATAGTCGTGGAAGGTATGAGAGAGCTTTGTATCGATCCTGTAGGTATTGGCAGGAGCAACAGCAGAAACGGAGCCATAGTACCATTTATTAGGAACACTGTCACCGCTGAGAATGTTTGCTGTTTTGCTGCCCACAATTTGTTCAGTCTTATCCATAAACACAATATGCACATCAGCTATCTCGCCTGATTCCAGGCCGTCGGGCGTCATCACACAGACCGAAGCTGTATATGTCAGGCCTTCCTGGTCCTGGCCGAAAGTTCTCCAGCCCTGCGCCAGGGTCCACATGTCGTGGTTTGCAAACTCGCTTTTGAGCGAATAGTCGCCGCCCAGCGAGTTGCCCTCATACCTGAACATATCAAACGTCCACCATGCCGCCGGTGCTTCCGGCGAGGGGCCTTCAAACTCAAAGCCGTAATTGTTCAGCATGTTTTCAACAACAGTGAATGACCAGACCTTCCCTGTATTGACAACCTGATCATCTGCGTCGAGATCATCAACCCGCCAGTAGTATGTGCGGCCTTCCACAAGCTGTTCTGTCAGATAATATGCCTCTGTCAGGTTTCCCCTGCCCGGCAATACATTGGGATCAGAGGCTTCATTGACCTCATCATAATACTCGCCTAAATAAAGATTGTATGACGAGGCATTGGAAGAGCTTGACCAGGTCAAAATACCAGGCCCTTCAACCGCTGCGATGCGGCTGCCGTCTGCCGGAGTCGGAACGACCAGAGCAGGGCTGGAAATCTGAGGTGAAGTTAACGACACGTTGTCCGCACGGATTACGCCCCAATCACCGTGCGTACCACCTCCCATGTAACCAACCACACGGAACCTTACCTTTTGAGTATTCGCAGGAGCGGTCAAGGTTATTGAACGGCTAACCCAGGAAAGTTCAATGTAATCAGGGTCAGTGGGTTTGAGTTCGGCGGCGTCCTGTCCGGAAAGCAATGTATCATCAGCGTCATAGAATTCGATATTCAGATATGCAGCTTCCTCTCCTGCCATTCTGGCCTTGAATTCCACATACGCGGTAAATTCAAAACCGCCTGCATTCTGACCCAAATCTACTGTCTGTTCAGCCCAGGCCCAGTTGAGTGCTTCTAAATCCTGAATCTGAAGCTGCCATTCACCGTGGCCCTCCTGTGTCTCGGCCACCCTCACAACATTACCACCGGCAAACAGCCAGTTTTCAGCCTGCGAAGTTCCGCTGCCTTCTTCAAAACCCGGGTTTTGGAGAAGATTTGCTCCGGCTATCCCGGCAAATAATGCCGGCAATGCCAGAATCCAAAATAAAGTTTTTGTTTTCATGATATTACCTCACTTAATAAATCTCTTAGGAGGCCTCAAACTCTGAGACCACAATTATTTAAACTGAACACATTTACAATGTGTCATACATTTCAATTTTTAGCTACTTTTGTTTTTCCATAAAAACACGGCCCCAATCCTGGCTTTCAAGTGTAAACTCAAGACCGGATTTTAACCGGGAGGAACTGACCGTTTCTCTGCCGCCGGGGCCGATCAGCGAGTAATTGCCCTGTTCAAGGCCTTTAAATTTCACCGTGAATGTCCGTTTTGTCCTTGTCGGATTATAAATTATGACATTCCGCCTTGTCTTTATATCCAGGCTGGTGCTGCCGGCGTCAGTGAGAATCACTGTTACCTCGTCATCGGAGCATTCATGCGTGGCGTGGAGCATTGTGTTGAGCATCATCGGAGCGCCGCCCATGTAAGTGGCAGGGTCGCTTCCGCGGGGGATAACTTCCAGCGGCAGATAGAGAAATTCTTCCCACGGCCTGCCGTCGCCGAACGTGCCCCAGTGCTGCACAGTTTTATAGTTCGGGTGGTTGACGCCAAACGCGTTCAGGTACCTGCGATCAGCTATTGACATGAATTTGAGAAACGTATCGCTGACGCGGTATTTGAGCAGGTTCGAGAGTAAATTTATCGGCTGCATCGTTTCAAAGGTCGGTATGCATACAAACTCGCCCTTGCCCTGTCCGCCGGCACGCGCCAGCCCGACCTCGTTGCCGTACTGTTCGTTCTGCAGGAAGTACATGACAAGCATGTTGTAAGCCCATTCTTCGGCGTTATCGAGATATACAGGCTTTTTTGTAAGTTTGTACATCTCTATGTTGCTCATCATGGCAAAGGCAAACCCGTTGGTCTTCGTATCCGGGGCGATTGTGTAGAGCCTTGCCGGATCATCAAGAAACGAATTTATGTGTTCGACATAACCTAAAGCGCTGTCTCTGTATTTTTCGTTCCCGCTGTCATGGTACGCCTGAAAACAGAGATATGTATATACCGCCAGGGCGCCGGGGAAGTCAAGATGATCTGAGGGCCGGCTGTCATGGAAACCGCCGTCTCTCCAGAATACCCATTTCTTTTTATTGACATCCCACCACTCGCCGAACGTGCCGTTTGTAACGACCTCGTCCATTATATAATCCATATAGCGGTAGAAAAATTTTCCATAGTACTCATCGCCGGTAATCCTGTATATATTCCAGACAGGATACGCCCCGAAATTGAGCATCTGCCACATATTACCCTGGGGCTGGACACCGCCGTCGGGGAAATTCTTGCCCCACATAAGCCCATCAGTTTCTTCCGGGCCGACCCACCATTTGTGTATATCACATTCTTTCATTCGGTTGACGAAGAAGCCATAATTTTCCCTATCATCAGTCGCCCAGGAATAATACAGGATTCCATGAACAAACTGTGTTGCTACAAACCAGTGAATGTGCGGGCCGCCGGAGCCAATCGCATAACCCAGGCCGGGGGTGTATATATAGTTGTTCGGGTCTTTGTAGTCATCCATCAGCCCCTCGGCGCACTGCTGCCAGTTCTTTGCCCAGAACTCTAAATCCTCCGGGTGGCACAAACGGCTTATAATCTCAGGCCAGCTCGATCTGTAAAACTCAAGCCAGTCCTGGCCGGCACTGTGTCGCAGCTCAACGCTGATGCTTCCGTGGTCGCCGGCTGAGACTTTTTCAGTAGAGACATTGCGGAATACAAATTTAGACGATGACGGCATCGACTTGTTCGTCCTACCCAGATAAAAGGCCTTCTTAACAAGCTCACCGTTTTTGGCTTTTTGATTTGTATCAACAATTGCCGCCGTGCTGAAGGTTTTGCCGTCAATATCAGAAAGCGTCCACACTGCCGGAAAACCCTGTTCTAAGAGTATTGTGCGGTCTTCATAGCCCTGGAAATAACCCATAATATTGGCCATACGGGAAGTTTCATCGCCTTTGCATACAGTATTGAGGGAAATATACGGCATATCGTCAAGCTTCACCTCACTGCCGTACTTGAAATCGGCACTGATTTTCACAAACGGCACCTGGAGGCTTTTATCAGCTGTAAAACTGACCTTCCACTCAACAAGCGAATCCTTACCGGCTGCTCCGGAAAACTCCAGCCCCTCTTTATCCGCTTGCTCAATCACCTTGATGCTGTCGGCTTTGAAGTCAAAATTACCTTTCTTATCAGCAGATAAGAAGTTTCCATCTTCGGTGGTATATGCCGGCACAAATTCCTGTTTCTTATCGCTCCAGGCATATACTTTGTCCCACGACCAACTGCCCTGCGAGTCTTTGACAAAGGTGTACTTTGCGCGGCCGGGCATTTCAAGCTGAGCAAAACTGTCTTTGACCTTCAGCTGGGAGGCTTTGTCCATGCTCGAACAGCCGCACGCCGCGAGGCAGATAAAGGATACCGCGAAAACAGAACGCACAAGTTTTTTTAACATATTTTACGTCTCCAGATTTTAGTTATTGAATTTTTGTTTTTTTGACCATTTTCTAAATGTCAACCCGCTCAGAGCAGCCTGTTCCCTGCGGCCAAACGGACAATTCCCAAAACGGACATAAACCGAATCAGAATCGAATATTCCGTAAACCGTAAGCCGCCTTAAAAAAGCGCCGGTATTTTGATAATTCTCGAAACTGTCATTATTCGAAAATCTCACATATATACTCCCGTTCTCGTTGAGATACGGTGTAACATCGGCTATCCTCAGCCACGCCGCATCAACAGTTTTGGCGCCGTCTCTAACTTCTTTGAAACGTTCGTTTAAGCCGTCATTCCAATATTCGCCGTCGGCGGAGAACTCCACGTTATAACCATTGCCCATCACAAACTCAAGATGGCACTCCGTCAAACCGTCAGTATCAAGCTCATAAATAAAATGCCCGCCCCTGCCGACATAGCGGCAATGCTCTCTCAAGAGCTGCGTGTTCTTATCCTGTTTGAGAACCGACGCATCGCCGGAGGGGGTAATCACATCGATTTTAATCAATTCATCTCTGCTGCCGGTTAAAAACGAAACATCGATCGAATCTTTCACGGATTCATCGCTCCAGGTATTGAGTCTCTGGAACCAGCGTTTGCCGTCCGGCGAGACATCCACTGTCAGGGCGTTGCCCTGCAAGACCATATCGACCGCCGCGTTTGCGGCACCGGCGGCATCAAATTTATATATCGGAGTTTTATCGCCATAATTTATTTTTCGTATGCCGCCCTCAAGCTCACCGCCGTCCTGCACAAGAAACTGCTTCTCTTCTGCCCAGCCGGGTTTAAAGTTTATTTCTGTTACGCTGTAGTCTAAATCTATATTCTCGCCGCCGCGTACAAGCAGCTCGCAGCCGCTATCCGGCAGATAGGGATTGTTCACCATCGGCTTGTATGTCGCTGTAACATTGCCCTGTTCGTCGTACAGCGGAAAAGATGCCAGCGGAGTGAAAGTCTTAGCCTTTTGCGGAATATTCAAACCCCGCAGACAGAATCCGGCAAAGTTAGGCTGTGCATCGTCCTGCGTCCAGGGGCCGGCTCCGCCGTCATGCCAGAGCTCTTTAAGGGGAGTTTCCGGCGATACGCCGCTCTTCTGGCCGGCAGGGACTTCGAGATTTATGAGCATATCCGCCTTATCAAGCATTCCTGCATGTCCCCACGCCCCAAGCGGCAGAGAACCGAAATATGTCTCATCGGCATCACCCGGAGAAGCCATCTTCTCGCCGTTTCTGTAAATGCCGTCTTTGTCAATATCGTAAACGTCCATTGCCCGCTGGTAAGCCTCGAGATATTCGGGATTTTCCGTCGCCTCATACGCAAGCCATACAGCCCGTGTCGCGTAAAAGTGCCGCCAGCCGCTCACCCAGCCGCTGCCGTCATAAGATGACTCGGCAGAAAGCATCCGTTTCATAACGCGCTGAAGCCACGGCGTGTATTTATCAACGAGTCTCTGGTTTTCTGTCAGTTTGCCCGCCCTGATCATCCACGCGGCGGCCCTTGCTTCACTGAAAACCCTGTGGTCAAGCGTCATGCCGTCTAACTCGGGCAGAAGTATCGCATCCGCCGCGGCCTCTGCCTGAATCAGTGCAGTCTGGGCGGAAGGGTCGCCGTATTTTGCCAGCAGGTACGCGCCCGCCGCCAGACCGGCAGGGATATTGTCAAAAATCTGCTGCGAAGGATAGCCGTTGTGCATCAGCTTGCCGGTTTTAAGGAAACTCTCGGCATTGCTGAACACATAATCCATATCATTGTGGTTGATCCAGTCAAACGGACATATCCAGACTCTGCCGCCGGCGCGGGAGTTTTCTTTGTCGTATGTCAGTTTTATCTCGCCGTAACCGCCTTCAGCCGCGGCCTTCATCTGCTGCGGGCGTTTGTCAAAAATAACAAGCATCGCCATTGAGTAGCCCCGCCCGGTCCAGTTGACGCCTTTACGCAGAATGAAATAGTTGAAATCGGGATTATCAAACGATATATTCCCGTCAGCTTTAGAGCTGTAAACAGTTTTCCTGTCCGGAAGATGTATAAAAGACTCGGCGTCTTTCCATGAGCTGCCGAAGTTTATCATGTGATCGCCGATGGTTATATCAATGCTGTCGGCTCCCGCCGCGGAAAACGCAAACTCCGGCGGCATATCCTCGTTGCTGAACCAGTATTTACCGGTAAAATCGATTTCCCTGGTGCCGCATGTAAACTCCCGCTCAAAGACGAACGGCGATTCGTTCCAGTAACGCGATGCGCCGCCGTCGGTAACCACAATACCGTTTTCATCGGTCTTGATTCGGGCAACACTCATCCTGCCGGCTCCCTCGGGGGTGTCGGCATATTCGCAGTCCTCAATGTCTATAATATCTTTGCCGTAACGGGCGGTAAAACCGGTTTTTACATATCCCATCACATAATCGCCCCAGGTCGAGAGCCGCAGTTTGTTTGTGTCCTCGTCCTCGAAAATCAGAAACGTCTTGCCGTCATTTCGGTGCCTGAAACTGTAATACGCACGGGTGCCGGGATATCTGGCCTTCATTATTCCCTTTGTCAGCCGACGCACGAGCTCTAAACGTACAACCGGAGAATACTGGTCTTCATACACCAGAGACTCTATCAGCCTGGCGTTGTCGTCGGGAAAATGCAGATGCCACGCGTCCCACGAGGGGATATCATAATTCAAATGCGTATAGCTGATAAGGTTTACCCTCTTATCAAACAGGTTTTCGCAGTAGTTAAGTGCGTAGCAGTTCAGCTCCTGCATGGAATAAGGGGCATAGAGCCTGCGGAGCTGGTCCTGCGGCTTGAGCGGCTTATAATCCGCGTATGAGCCGCAAACCAGAGGGCTTAATATTAAAGCCGCGATAATCAGAATTGATTTATTTGTTTCTATTTGTCTGTTATCATTCATAACCAAAAGCCATTCTTAGGGATATAGGATTTCTACAACCGCGCCGTCCGGGTCATTGTTGAATTTTATGCTGAAGGTATCGCCGTCATTGTTAAACTCAAATGATACGGGCTGATTATCGGAACCGGTAACGGTTATGTTGCTCTCGATTCCTGAATAAGGCGCCGCCACACGGGCAACCGCCGGTGTCTGATCGGGGCCCTTCAACGTAAACCGCAGCACGTTACCCGCATACTCCTGCGACGTAAGCCGGTGTGTGACGTGCAGCACCGCGGGCGTGCCGCTTTGAAGCTGAGATGTAACATCCCTGTATAGTCCGCTGCTGCCGACAGTTACTACCGGATCAGTAACAACCTCCAGCGCCGGCGAGAAGATATCAACCATCCTGCCCTCAATGCTGACCGGATTGCTGATCGAGTGGGCTATAACAAAGGGACCTCTGTCTATCCTGAAAAATCCAGGTGTCTGCATCGCCGGTCTGCCGATTTTGGCAAGTGCACTGTTAAGAAGAGGCAGATAAACATTATTAGCCGTCGAGGAAGAAGCGAAACTGCCCGGGCTGACCTGCCGGCGAAGTACCCAGCCCTCTCCCTCCTGCCAGTCACTGTCCTGATTTGCACTGCCGCCAAGCTGATCGATCAGGTGTTCCAGAGCCGAGCCGTAGCCGAGCTTTTTCCACCAATAACGGCTGTTAGTGTCTATCGAATCACCGTAAGAGCCCAGCACGACAAGAACGCCGCCGCTGTTAACCCAGTTGACAAGCGAATTGTTCATAGAGACATAACGAGGCTTGAAATGCTCGTAAGAAAGTACAATCACGTCAAACCTGGACAGATAATCCGGCTCGCCCGCGCGTTCCATGACGAAAGAGGAAATCGGGACGCCCTTTTGAATCAGTGGAATGAGAAGCCCGTATGCGTTCTGCAGCCTCGGATAGCCGCCCGTCTGCCACATCATTGTGTCAGCGACAGCGGCGCCGATGCGCTGTGTGGGCTGATTAACCCCGTCAACGTGCCACTGGCCGCCCTTCTGTATTTCCTGAAGAACCTGAGTGATGGTCAGAATCCGTATTCTGAAATCCTCCGGAGCCGGTGTGCCGCCGCCGGTAGCAAAACCTAAATCTTCAAATATCCGCTCAGGCCAGGGTAGAATCTGATAAGAATCAACGTCCGGCATACTGAGCATCGCGGCTATGGATTGCCTGTACCAATTTTCATACTGCTGCCATGTGCGATTGAGATCATCTTCGACCGGGTCAACAAGCAGCCACAGCTTCTTACCGGATGCCGCGGTCAATTGGACAAAATAATCATAAAGCGCAAAAGCCGATGAGAAGAATGATTTATCAGATGAGTTGTACTGATTCAATGACCAGTTTATCGGCCCTGTCCATACCTGGCCTATATAGCCGTCATAGGACGCGGTTGTTGACTGCCCCAACGGAGCAACCAGTGGATATGCAAAAGCAACGTTACTGTAAAGCGAGTGAACAGGAACTATAAAGGCTGCATTTTCGTTTTTCTGCCGTGCTGATTCTTTGGTTTTTGAATAGAGCCTGCTTAAAAGTTGTTCATAGAGATGCTCTTTGAGCTGTCCGGTATAATATCGGGCGGCAGCGGAAGTATGGCCGCCTTCCCACGGCCGGCCGTAATAATCAACCCATAACTGCTTAAAACTCTCTTCATAGCCACCGTTTAGAAACGTAAGCGGCTCTTCCGGCAGGATTGCCTCCGCTCCAACAATCTCAATAGATTTTTCCGTCATTTCCTCAAGATAGCTAACCCAGCCGTCTGTGGCAGTCATATAATAACGGCTGCCTTCTATTCCGAACAAACCGCCCCACTGGTCTGTTTGAATATCATCAGTGTGGTCTCGGCCGTCCCAAGTGCCATTCCAATAGACATTACCGGCATCAGAATCTGCTATAAACGATCTGGCGACACTATAGCCCTTCTGCCTCCAGGAATCTACAGTAGTCTTGCTGATATAATGCCAATCACCAAAACTCTGTCCCCAACTGGTTACAGCATCCGATGCGATGGCGGATCTGAGACTATACCCCAGTCCGGTCTGGAAGAAAGTTTTCGCGTTATAAAAATCTGATTCGATAAAGCTGCCGCACCCGGGATCAGCGGAATCATTACATTCAGTCCATTGCCCGGTCACCAGGTAAAAATCTTCTGTCCCGATTCTGCAATCTTTGTTCAAATCCCCCTGCATATAACCGCCATCTAAACAAGACCCCTGCTGAGCCTGAACAACATCAGCCCTGAAGCCATACACATTTGGCTTATACATTAGATAGTCATAAATGCTGCTTGAAGAAACCGCAAACCTTGCAGATGTACTTTCCCCGCCGGAGGTCATTGAAAAGCGAACATAAACCACATCGGAGCCGCCGACAAAATCGGTTATATCGTAATGAACGCCGGGGCCGCTGTCAGTACCGGAAGCGACTTGTGTCCAGTACTTATTATCTTTGGAAACCCACAACTGTGATTTGCACGAAGAATCCGCCGCGTAACGCGTAGCCCAGACTTCTGCGCTGTCAAAACTTGTATCTATCACATAGCCCGGGCCGTATATTTCGGTAAAATCATACTTATAAACAACTTCAGCATAACCATCAACAACAGGGCAGTAATACCTGTAGGTTGTTGACGGCTCGGAGTAAATCTGTGCGTTAGTCATCGAATAGCGGTAATCCTCATACGCCGCGTCAGCGTCAAACAAATCCCATATATCACTGAAGGTATTCGGCGACTCATAGTTGGGGTTGCAGGACGGATCAAACGGGTCGTTGCAATCCATCCAGCTGCCCGCCAGTGCGGCAAAATCGTTCAGCTCAACGCGGCAGTTATGGTCAACATCGCCGCTGAGATAATACCCCTGCTGACATGAGCCGTATTGGCTGTGAACAATCTCTGCTTCAAACCCATAAACGTTTGGAGCCTCAAGGCTGGAGTTTGCCTGTTGTGACCGGCAGAACTGAGTATGTATGGCATCCGAATCCGCATCCATATAAAACTTTATATAGACTACACTTGAGCCGTTCACAATATCAGATATATCGTGCCGGACGGCAGGGCCGTTATCAGATCCGCCGGCGATAAGATGCCAGTCAATGCCGTCGGCAGAGACATAAAGCTCTGTCAAACCGCCAAGATTGAGCCTTGTACTCCATACGTAAGCGCTGCTTGACTGAGTGTCAACTACATATCCATCACCATATATCGCACTGAAATCGTATTTGTAGATCACGGATGCGGGATTTATATCTACCGGACAAAAATATTTAAATCCCAATTGTGTTTCTGTCTCTATCCTGGCGTTATCCATACGGTAAAGGTATTTTTGACCGGTGCCGGCTGTATCGTACATATCCCAGACATCGCTGAAAAACTCAGCCGAGACATTGCCGCAAGAGACACACAGCATAACACACAACAACAGTAGAGTCCTGTTGAATATATGCTTTTTAAAATTTTCAGTCAAAATACACTTCATATTTTACATTAATTATTCTTACTGTGGATATTCAATTTCTACAACCGCTCCGTCCGGGTCATTGTTGAATTTTATGCTGAAGGTATCGCCGTCATCGCTAAACTCAAATGATACGGGCTGATTATCGGAACCGGTAACGTTTATGTTGCTCTCGATTCCCGAATACGGCGCCGCCACACGGGCAACCGCCGGTGTCTGATCGGGGCCCTTCAACGTAAACCGCAGCACATTGCCCGCATACTCCTGCGACATAAGCCGGTGTGTGGCGTGCAGCACCGCGGGCGTGCCGCTTTGAAGCTGCGATGTAACATCTCTGTATAAGCCGCTGCTGCCGACAGTTACGATAGGATCAGTAACAACCTCCAGCGCCGGCGAGAAGATATCAACCATCCTGCCCTGGATACTGACCGGATTGCTGATCGAGTGGGCTATAACAAAGGGGCCTCTGTCTATCCTGAAAAATCCAGGTGTCTGCATCGCCGGTCTGCCGATTTTGGCAAGTGCACTGTTAAGCAGAGGCAGATAAACATTATTAGCCGTCGAGGAAGAAGCGAAACTGCCCGGGCTGACCTGCCGGCGAAGTACCCAGCCCTCTCCCGCCTGCCAGTCGTTGTCCTGATTTGCACTGCCGCCAAACTGATCGATCAGGTGTTCCAGAGCCGAGCCGTAGCCGAGCTTTTCCCACCAATAACGGCTGTTAGTGTCTATCGAATCACCGTAAGAGCCCAGCACGACAAGAACTCCGCCGCTTTTGACCCAGTTGACAAGCGAATTGTTCATAGAGACATAACGAGGCTTGAAATGCTCGTACGAAAGTACAATCACGTCAAACCGGGACAAATACTCCGGCTCGCCCGCGCGTTCCATGACGAAAGAGGAAATCGGGACGCCCTTTTGAATCAGGGGAATGAGAAGCCCGTATGCGTTCTGCAGCCTCGGATAGCCGCCCGTCTGCCACATCATTGTGTCAGCGACAGCGGCGCCGATTCGCTGCGTCGGCTCGTTAACCCCGTCAATGTGCCACTGGCCGCCCTTCTGGATTTCCTGAAGAACCTGAGTAATGGTTAAAACCAGTATTCTGAAATCCTCCGGACCGGGTGTGACGCCGCCGCCCATCGCGAAGCCATCTTCAAATACGCGCTCGGGCCAGGGCATAATTTCATACGAATCGATTTCATCCATACTCAGCAATGCAGCCACTGAGTGTTTGTACCACCCTTCATAACTTTCCCATGTATGGCTTGGGTCGTCTTCTACAGGATCCACCAGCAGCCACAGTTTTCTATCAGATGCGACAGATAGCTGAGTAAAATAGTCATACAATGCAAACGCCGACGAAAAGAATGATTGATCATATCCGTTATACTGGTTCAATGACCAGTTTATCGGCCCTGTCCATATCTGACCGATGTAACCGTCATAATCCTGCATTGTAGTCCGGCCCAGCGGAGCGACAAGGCCCGCCGCGACGTTGCTGTACATTGAATGTATTGGAATTACGAACGGGATATTCTGATTTTTTTCACGGGCGATATCTTTCGTTCTGGTATAGAGTTTCTTGAGAAGCTCTTCATACAGGCGGCATTTGAGCTGACCTGTGTCAAATCTGGCGGATAATGAGCTGCTGCCGGCTTCCCACGGCCTGTTGTAATAATCAACCCATATATCTTTGAAGCTCTGCTCGTAGCCGCTGCTCAAGTGGGCAAGAGGTTCTTCCGGCAGGATCGCATCAGCGCCTGCGTTATTCAGGGATTTTTCGGTTATATCTTCGAGATAATCCGTCCAGCCGTCTGTGGGCGTCATGTAATAACGAGTACCGGCAACACTAAACAACCCCCCCCCCCGATCTGTTTCGATGTCATCAGTATGCTCTCTGCCATCCCATTCACCAGAGGTGTATATGCTGCCGGCGTCAGAGTCAGAGAAAAACATCCTGCCGACACTGTAACCGTTCTGCTGCCATGAGTTTATCGCTGTTTCAATATAGTCCCAGCTTAAGCCGTGTCCGTGAAGTATCATTGCATCTGTCGAAATGGCGGACTTGGGGCTGTAGGTAAGTGTTGTCTGGAACATGGTTTTGGCTTTATAAAAGCCCGACTCGATAAAGTCGCCGCACTCGGGGTCGGAAGAATTATTGCATTTTCCCCACTGCTGAGCCATCAGCATCAAATCTTCTGTATCTACGCGGCAGTCTTTATTCATTTCGCCGTCGAGATAGTTGCCGCCCAGACACGACTGCGGCTGGGACTGCACAACATTGGCGCGGAAACCGTAAACGTTGGGCTTGTAAATGAGATAATCGTAAATGCTGCTCGAGGAGAGCGCTGCCTGCGCAGATGTGCGGTCCGGGCCGGAGGTCATGGAAAACCGCACATAAACCGTATTTGAACCGCCAACAACATCGCTTATGTCATGGTGGACGCCCGGTCCGTTGTCAGTGCCTGAGGCGGCGAGCGTCCAGACCTCGTTATCCGGCGAGACCCAAAGCTGAGATTTGCTCCCGCTGCCGGCAATACGTGTGCACCAGACCTCCGCGCTGTCATCCTTTGTGTCTATCACATAGCCGGGGCCGTAAATCTGTTCGAAATCGTATTTGTACACTACCTCCGCATAGCCGGGCTCAATCGGGCAGTAATATTTGTATGTTGTTGACGGCGGAGCATAAATCTCCGCGTTTGTCATTGAATACCGGTAATCCTCGTACGCCGCCTCGGCGTCAAACAAATCCCATATATCGCTGAAGGTATTTGAGGACTCATAATTGGGGTTGCAGAACGGATCAAACGGGTCGTTGCATTCCATCCAGCTCCTTGCAAGTCCGGCGAAATCACCAAGCTCAACGCGGCAGTTATGATTCACATCGCCGCTGAGGTAATACTCCCGCTGACATGAACCGTTGTCGGCATGAACCACTTTTGCCTCGAACCCATATACATTGGGTGTTTCAAAGTCCGGATTATCCTCTTGAGAACGGCAAAACTGGGAATTGATGTGGCTTGAAACAGGATCGACAACAAACTTAACATAAACAACCCCCGCGCCGCCGATTATCTTCGATATATTATGACGCTGAGCGGGGCCGTAATCTTCACCGGAGGCAATAAGATGCCAGTCAATCCCGTTTACAGAGACATAAAGCTCTGCCGTGCCTCCTATGTTCAGGCGGGTAGCCCAGACTTTCGCTCCATAGTCATAGGGATCAACCACATAGACGGGGCCGTAAATAGTGCTGAAATCATATTTATAAATAACCTCTGCCCTTTCGAGTGTTGAGGAGCAGAAAAACTTAAAATCAGGCTCTGTATATATTTCGGCATTGTCAAGGCGATAAAGATACTTCTGGCTGACTTGAGGCGGGTCGTACATATCCCATACATCACTGAATAATTCCGCCGAGGCAGAAACACATAAAACACATAGCAAAACCAACATTGACAATCTTTTAACCGTACCGGTCATATTTCACTCCACTAATGGTGTCATAAAGCTATTTGCAAAATCCTTAATTGGAGGATTTTCCTGTTAAAAATAAAAATTATTCAGTAAGAAACCTGAGAGCTTATCAGCGGCGCCGAATAACGCGGCTCAGGTATAAAATCATAGAACATTCACTTCGCATTCAACTCTGTTCGCGGGTTTGAGAAGTATATCTTTCAAACGCACTGCCGCGGGCTTGAGGTTGCCCTCGAAATCGATCAGCGATGTATTTGCCGGGCATGGGTAGCTGTCATGTCCCATCCAGATAATGAAGCCGCCAACCCTCGGGAATTTACTTTTATAAATATTCAAAGCCGTGCAGAGATAATCCGCCTGGCGTTTCTGTCCCCACTGAACGTATTGCTCAATAGACGAGGGGCAGCGCCCGTGCTCGTCGATAAACTCCTGATCCTCTATCCACCATGACGAAGCCGACCACAGCGGGTTTTCAAGCGATACAGGAAGCGGCTCAAAAGAGCCTTTGTATTTTGTTATAATATCAGCAGATGAGGGACCTGGGATGCCCATTTCCGCCCTGAAATGCGAATCTTCGTCCTGCCAGTAATTCTGCCACTGATCCAGTGTATAACCCTTCGCTTTCCATGGGCCGTGCACGTTCCAATGCAGATTCTGGTTAAACGATTCTTCATGGGCGTTGAAACGCGGGCCGATTGGAGATGTCGGCATAAACCGGCGCTGCGGGTCAAACAGCATCACTGCCTCTTCCAGGCTCTCCAGCATCGGGTGGGTGCTGTCCAGCGGCAGGCCGATACCCGGCGAGCCGTCAAGAGCGGTCTGGAGCTCATTGCCGCCGCACCAGACGGAAATTGAAACATGCCTCTGCAGCCGCTTCAAATACGAAACGGCGGTTTCGGTAATGACCTCTATAGCCGCCTTCTCACGCGGCGGGCTGTTGTCTATACCTGATGAGCTCAAAGGGAACTCCTGCCAGACCATAAGGCCCAGCTCGTCGCAGATTTCATAGAGGCAGTCGGGCTCTTTGACACCCCCGCCCCAGATTCTAATCAGGTTAAAGCCCATCTCTTTGTAATGATTGAGCCGGAGAAAATAATCTTCCTCTCTCAGGTCAGCGTAATTGGGCAGTATGGGTGTCCAGTTCACCCCCTGAATAAACATATCCCTGCCGTTGACCCTGCAAATCCAGGGATCGCACTCGGCGGGCGTGCTATGGCAGTTTTTCCAGCTGATTTTCTTAAAGCCGACCCGCTCTGATACCTCTTTTACAAGATTGCCGCTGCCGTCATATATCCTGATTCGCAGGCGGTAGAGTTTCTGATGCCCCAGACCGTTTGGCCACCAGGAGGAGACTTTCAATCTGCCGGCGGAAAAGACGCCGCCGTCTATCGGGTGCTTTCGGCTGAATACTGTTTGATTTCCGTCAAAAAGCGAAATTTCAGCATAAACATCTGAATCGCTCTGTGCATCAAAGGAAACGCAAACCTCGCCTGTACCGCTTTGATAATCATAATCTGTATATGAAATTACAGATCTCACGTAAACAGAATCAAAGCCCTCGATGCTGATAGGGCCGAAGATACCCGTCTGGACGAGCCGCCGCGTCCAGTCCCAGGTATAATTATAACGCGGCTTCCAATCGTTTATTTTAGATGTGTAACCGTACTGACCAAGCCATCGCGGCGGGCAGTCGAATATAATCTGTAATGTATTATTACTTTTTTCCAAGTATCGCGTCAGCTCAACTTCATGGCTTACAAAGGCATTGTCAAAAGAATACACCTGTGTGGAATTGACAAAAATCCGCCCCTTGTAGTCCAGGCCGTCGATCTTGAGCATGTGCCGCGTCGAGCTGCTTAGCCACTCTTGCGGAAGCTGCGTCTCAAAAAGCCACTGGCGGTTTTCCACCCATTCGCAAAGGCGGTAGTTATCTCCCTGGTTCCAGTCGGGAATTAACCCCGCATCGAGCAGGCTCTTCTGAACAGAACAGGGTACCGCGGCAGGTATCCCACGGACATCCGCATCGAGGTTTTCACCAAGTTCAGCACTGCTGCACAGGTCCCACTGATTGGGCAGGTATCCCGTGAGCGTCCAATTTAAAGTTGAAAGATCGTGAACACAATTTCGCATAATAGAAATCTGAGCTGTGCTTCAAAGCACTGCAAATAGTTGACTTAATTAAAAGGCGTACGCGTTTGAACACGTACGCCTTATTTATAAACTTTATTGAAACGTACTTGTTATTTTCTTCTCTTCAGCAGCAGTGCGCCAAGTCCTAATACTGCAAGGCTCGCAGGTTCAGGGACTAAAACGGCGTTGTCCGCCCTTGTAACACCCCAGTCACCGTATGTACCGCCTCCCATGTAACCGACGATGCGATATCTGATTTTTTGCGTATTTGCGGGAGCGGTCAGGGTCATTGAGCGAGTTACCCAGGAATGCTCAATATAATCAGGGTCAGTAGGCTTAAGCTCGGCGCCGTCCTGTCCGGAAATCAATGCATTAGCAGCGTCATAGAATTCTAAATTGAGGTAAATCTGCTCTGCTCCGGCGATTCTGCCTTTGAATTCGGCTGAAGCGGTGAACTCAGTACCGCCGACATCTGTTCCAAAATCGACAGTCTGTTCTCCCCAGCCCCAGTTAAGTGACTCTAAATCGCCAATCTGAAGCTGCCACTCTCCGTGACCGGCCTGGATTTCAGTTTCACGCTGGACATTGCCGCCGGCAAAATACCAATTATCAGCTATGGCATTGCCGTCGCCGTCTTCAAAACCAGGGTTTAACAGATAATTTGCATTGACCGCACATACTGTACTCAATACAACCAACAAATAAAAAACAGTCTTCTTTTTCATGGTACTTCTAACTCCAAAAAAAGGAAAAATAAATTTTAATGGCCCACTCGGACCATTCACTAACACATTATATCATTGTCGGACCCGCTTAGCGAAAACGTGCAGGCACCCACATTATATCATTTGCCTGATAATCCGGCCATCTGCCGTTTTCAGCATACCTGAAGGCCTCTTCTTTTTTCAGATATTCACAGTGGCCGTCCCAGTAGCCCATATTGATACCTTCCTGGTGACGATACGCCGGAGAATTCCAGCCGGGCCCCGAAGGGTTGGTATTGCTGCCCTGCACATCTCCGAAAATATCCCACATTCGTTTATAATCCGCGTTCTGCATCACCAGACCGAAGTCTGTCGAATCGCCGAAAGCGAAACACCTCTGGGGATATTTGACATCTGATTGTTTAAAACCTATATAACCGCCTCGGAAGTCAGGATTGAAGCCGCTTGAACGCGGATCAGGGTTTAAACCCGTCCAGTTGTAGCCGTAGTTAATATCAACACGCTCTGCGCCGGTGTCTAATATCTCTTTGTGAGGCGGAGAACTGGGGCACTGAAACTGCTTGGAAACGGTCAGGTCATTTGCGATGCTGTCGTCAACTGTCTTTCCCGGGTCAACTAACTTACGGAAATACGGCATCTGAAACCACCTTGCTTGATAACTGCTTGTATCTTCAAGTACCGAGCCAGGGAACACGAAAGGCATATAGTAGCCTTTGTTCTCGTTGGCGTAGATTGTATTGGCGGTAGTCAGTGTCCTGACATTGTTCATGCAGACAATCCTCTTGGCGGCTTCCCGGGCCCTGTTAAGCGCCGGCAGCATTATCGCCATAAGCAGTGCTATAATTGAGATAACTACAAGCAGCTCTATGAGGGTGAAACCGCCGCGGAACCGACTCTTGCGAGAAGTTATGAGGGATGTGCGATTCTGTTTCGGGTTAGCTGCTTTAAAAGACATTTTCACGTTACTTCGATTTAACATTCTTAATCCTTAAATGCATATGAATAAATTGTCATGTACAAACTTCTTTATGATTAGGATTGTAGCAGACGGCCGCGGTTCTGTCAACATAAAATCCGTAAAAAAATAGACTTTAAGGGAAACATTGTTTCCATAAAAAGAAAACAAATTTCTAAAAATCACTGAGACTTACTCGGTTTGAAATCAACACAAAACAAAACACTGCGACGTAAAATGCTTACCAACAAGCGTTTAAAGTACAAAGTTAAATATCTTTTTTGAATATGCCCACTGAACATTAAAGAAACAATATTACAATATTACAGATACAAAAATTTATTTATTCTCAAACATTTATTGCAAAATTGCCGAACAACTATTATTATATTTCTATGGCACAGACATTGGTTGCAAAGGAAAATGAATGCTAAATATAAAAGTCAGACAAATAGCAAGAGAACTTGGGCTCGCTCCGTCAACGGTTTCAAAGGCGCTTCGCGGCACAAACACCGGCGTCTCCGCTGAAACCGCACGAAAGGTATTGCGATATTGCGTATCGAACAAGCATTTCAGCAATTACCAGGCCGGCACACTGCTTTTGAGAATCGGCGAAAAAACCCGCGGCTCACAGATCTTCTGCATAACACACCGCAGCGGCCTGAGCATGTACGATGAAGTGTTCCACGGAATATGCGATAAACTGCGTGAAAATCAATTCTTCCCTTCTCTTTACACACTTGACCGCGAAGGTGTTAACGGGTTCCCTTTCAGCCTGGCCAGCGTTGCCGTAGTTCTGGGCAGGGTGCAGAAGTCTGTCCTTGAAAAACTCACCGAGAACAATATCAAAACCGTTGTTGTCGATGATAAGGTCTCAGTCCCCGGTGTCAGCTGTGTAAACAGCAACAACCTCGAGGCGATGACCGCGGCGGTAGAGATACTGATTGAAAAAGGGCAC
The DNA here is from genome assembly GCF_001999965.1 of Limihaloglobus sulfuriphilus. Lineage (GTDB taxonomy): Bacteria > Planctomycetota > Phycisphaerae > Sedimentisphaerales > Sedimentisphaeraceae > Limihaloglobus > Limihaloglobus sulfuriphilus. The sequence continues at coordinate 2,553,116 of NZ_CP019646.1, forward strand.
AAACGGATAGCCTTCCTGTGCAACCATGAAGACCAGATTTGCTACACACATACTTTTCACCAAAGGCAGCTCGGCTACATTGTGGGGCATTTGAATTCCGGATTGAAATACGATGAGAAACTCTTGATTACAGGCCAGCTTGAGAACATTGACGAACGCCATCTAACACCCAAAGTCTGCTTCTCGAGCATACGAATTCTCTGCCGCAGAATTCTCGATTTAAAACCCCTTCCAACTGCCGTAATTGCCGTAAACGACATGCACGGCTATATTTTGCGCCAGGTGCTAAATGAAGCCGGATTGAAAGTCCCCGAAGATATCAGCATAATCGGCTACGACGGCGAACACTGCCTCAACAACAACCAGACCATATACGCCCCGATTTCGACGATGGTTGTAAAATGGAAACTGATGGGCGTTGAAGCGGTAAACATGGCTTTGAGCTCACTTTATGACACCGATGCCCCCGAGAGGCATATAGAGGTACCCACCACATACCAGGATGCCGGCACAGTCGCGCCGCCAAAAAACTGAAACCATCAGGGGCTGAGACTGTATAAATCTGGAGAATAAAATGCGAAAAATCGTAACAACCGCCGCTTTTCTGGCCGTCTGCCAGGCCGGTTTTTCAGTCAATCTGATTGCAAACGGCGATTTTGAAAGCGGTACCGTTGCGGGGCATTTTCTCTACGGCTATCCCGAAGGCTGGGAAGGCGTCAGCGTTGACGGCTGGCATCACAGTGACACCGGCTATCATAAAGACAGCTGCGGCATAGCAATATGGAACAACAGCACACTGTTAGAGCAGCTCCTGGATTCCGGCCCCGCCCGCCGGTACAAGCTCACCGCCGAGATGATATACCACACAACCGAGGTGCTTGTAAATAAGCGGGCTTACCTGCGGGCGCAATTCTGGCAGGGAAGCTATCCGGACGGCATACTCCTGGGCGAGGATGACGCCGGACTGCTCACACCCAGCCACAGTTCCGGGCAGTGGTACAACTTCTCAAAGATAATCACAACCCCTGCCGGCACCGACCAGATGCGGATTATATGTTCCACGGAGAGAATCAACACAAATGTACCATCTTCGGGCAAGGCATACTGGGATAATATCGCCGTGGAGGTTCAGAGCGTTATAAATGACCCGGATTACAACGGCGATATGACGGTAAATATCCTCGATTTTACCCTGATGGCATCTGGCTGGCTGAAGGTTGACGCAGATGTGAACCTGGCGGGAGAAAACTTCATAGACGGTGAAGACCTGGCGGTACTGGCCGATAACTGGCTGGCCCGGCTTTGGGGGTATGAGCTTGTCTGGGCGGATGAGTTCAACGCCGCTCAGCTCGACACGGCCGCATGGACACATGATATCGGCACGGGCGACTGGGGCTGGGGCAACGGCGAATGGCAGTATTACACCGCCAGGCCGGAAAATATCAGGCTCCAGGACGGAAAGCTGATAATTGAAGCCCGAAAAGAAAATTACGGCACAAGCAGCTACACATCCGCCAGGATCAAAACACAGGGCAAACAGAGCTTCCAGTACGGCCGGATTGAGGTACGCATAAAGATGCCCGCAGGCGGAAATGGAATCTGGCCGGCGTTCTGGATGCTTGGAAACAATATATCAAACGTTGGCTGGCCGGCGTGCGGCGAGATCGACATCGTTGAGATGATGGAGGATCCATACAAAAGCTCAGGGGCCCTTCACTATGGCTCATCGGAGGAGCACCGATACCAAAGCGGAGATGACGCAGCCGCCGGGAACCTCTCATCGGACTACCATGTTTTCGCTATTGAATGGGAACCAACCCAGATCCGCTGGTACCGTGATGATGTGAATTACTTCACGGCGACGCAGTGGTGGAGCAGCACCGGCGAATACCCGGCACCGTTCAACCAGCAGTTCTATATCCTGCTCAACTTCGCCGTTGGAGCTCACTGGACGGTCGAAGACCCCAATGTCGTCTTTCCGCAGCAGCTTATGGTCGATTACGTCAGAGTGTACCGTAAAAGATAGGCGTAATTCAGGGTGGTTTTAATCTGGGAAGCCGTATTTTAATGCTTCAAAACCGCTGCCCTAAAGTGCGGCTGGTTTATGTTTTTCCGGGAACATAGGTGTTGAGGCCGAGGATATGCTTTGATACGGCGGCAGCAATGATCAGCAGCAGTATTTTTACCGTGAAATGCAGCGGGGCGAACACCACAGAATAGCCTATAGTAATCCATAACAGCGAAACCGCGGAGATTTTGTGGGAGAGCCTGATGCTTCTATTCTGGCGGTAGTTTCTGATATACTCGCCGCAGATGCGGTTGTTGAGCAGCCAGTGGTGCGCTTTTTGCGAGCTTCTGGCAAAGCATACCCCCGCCAGCAGCAGAAACGGCGTGGTTGGCAGCAGAGGGATAAACATGCCAAGCACACCCAACCCCACAGATATAAATCCGCTAATTATAAGTATCTGTTTCATACTGTTGCTGCTTTTCGCCGCGATACGGGTTGAAGCCTTTCAAACATACATTTGTAACATCTTACAATAGTTAAGTTTGTGTTCATTCTTTGGATAAAACTCCAATTTCTTTCATCCAGTCCTCACACGCCGCGGGCCACTGCGATGCCGGGCCGGCCTGAGGCCGCGTGCCAAAGCCGTGTCCGCCTTTGAGATATATGTGCATTTCAGCGGCAACGCCGGCATCGAGACAGGCCTGGTAAAAGAGCAGGCTGTTTTGAGGCAAGACGCCCTTATCATCGCCGGCATGAACCAGAAACGCCGGCGGGGTATCGGCTCTAACCTGCATTTCGTTTGACATAAGCTCAACCAGCTCGGGCTCGGGATCGCTGCCGAGCAGCTTTTGGCGAGAACCCATGTGGCCAATGCCGCTCTTCATGGAGATCACGGGGTAGATCAGCACCTGGAAGTCCGGCCTGCATGAAACCGCATCAACGGGGTCCGTCTTGCCGGGCAGTTTTACCGGATCATTGAAATGTGTGCCGGCACTTGATGCCAGATGCCCGCCGGCGGAAAAACCCAGAATACCGATCCTTTTGGGGTCAATATCCCATTTTTCCGCATTTGAGCGGACAGTGCGTATCGTCCGCTGGGCATCTGCCAGGGGAACGGGGTGACGGTATCCGTTTGCCGGCAGCCTGTAGGTAAGCACAAATGCGTTGATGCCGATACTGTTTAGCCATTCCGCGATTTGCACCCCCTCGTGGTCATCGGCGAGCCTGGCATAGCCGCCGCCCGGGCAGACAATAACCGCAGCTTTCGAAGACGGCTGAGCTGGGGCCGGATAAAAGTCCATCGAGGGTATATCTGCATCTGCGCCGCCCTTTGAGAAAGGAATTTCACTCTGCCACAATTGCAATGTCATTTTGTTCTCCTGTTTTTCCAGAGTTTCTGCGCCGCAAACACCGGCCAGCACGAGACAAAACGCGGCCAATGCGAGCTTTTTAGGATATTCTGTTGATAGTATTTTCATTCTGATACCTGAAACTGTCTTTTCAAAACCATTTTTTCTTTTTGAATATTAAAATCTGCAGTATTACCACAGCACACAAGAAAAGAATGAATACCCAGAAGGCGAACCTGTATTCAGCCCCGGGTATGCCGGCAACGTTGATGCCGAGCAGTCCGGTAAGAAAACCCAGCGGCATAAACAGAGCAGCCACGATGGAAAGAACGTACATACGGGTATTCATCTGCTCAGCCAGCCGGTTGGAGAGCTCTTCCTGGCTGACGGCCGCCCTGTCGCGTACAGAGTCGAGATCTTCGGTAAACCGCATCAGCTGATCTGTGATTTCCCGCAGATAAACCCTGTCGCGGTCCTGCATCCAGGCTATTTTTTCGGTTTGAATCCGTGTCATTGCTTCCCGCTGCGGGGCCAGATGCCGCCGGAGCATTATCGCCTCGCGGCGGAGCTCGGATATCTTGGAACGCAATGAATAACTTTCAGTATCGATGATATCTTCTTCTATCTGAGCAGTCCTGTCTTCGAACTCCTCTACTGTGCCGCCCATCCTCGAGATGAGGTTGCCGGCAATCTCCACCAGCAGCTCAGAGGTATTTTCAGGGCCCTGGTTTGCCTCGAAAGCCTTTATTATGTCATCTTCGCTGAGCAGTTTTCGCCGGCGGGTGGTTATCAGCCGGTCCTGTTCAACCCATAGACGTATCGCAACCATGTCTTCGGGGTCTGAGCCGGGGTTTAGATTCACACCCCGAAGCGCGGCAAGCAGCCCGCCATCGACCATGGCTGCTCTGGGCCGGCTCTCTTCGCTGAGAAGCGAGTCAATAACAACCTCATCGAGGCCGCTGTTGCTGGTAATCCAGTCGATGGTTTCGGGGCTTGTATAGTCAAAATGCAGCCACAAAGGGCCGTCCTGGGGTTTCCATTTGTTCACAGATTCCCAGTCCAGTCTTTTGGCCGAGCCTTTGCCGTCCATCAGATATGCGTATAAAAGTCCGTTCATTTGTACCGCCTCTTTTTGAATATTACTGATTTTAACCTATTTTATAGAGGTCAGGCGTATATTGCAAACTAAAACGCAGAGCTTTTGTATTCCGAGAGGGCAATAACCAGTATAATTCTATTGACAATGAGGGGATTTCGTATGATAATGCCGGCAACATGACTGAGGATATACAAGATTATACCTACACTTATGACTATGAAAGTCGGCTTGTCAGGATTGAAGACAGCCAGAGCGCGGCAGTTGCTCAGTTTTGCTATGATGCCCTGGGCAGGCGGATTATGAAGGACGACAACACGGTGGATTATCCCTGGATGTATTATTATGACAACAAGGGGCGGATGACCATAAGCAGGTCAACCGTCTCGGTTGACATTGACAGAGCGAAAATTCCTCTCCGCTGTAAATGCCCAGCGGGAAAGACCAAAATAGGATTTATATGTATAATACTTTAAAATACAACCATAGCTTGAAATGTAAAAGGTTATCAATAAAGAACATAGATGATGTACTCAACAAAAAGAGACTTCCCCTCTTTACTTTGCTCTTAACTATTCTTTGTTTAACTTGCGGAAGTTTTGGTGTTGAGGTATCTAATGTATCTGCTGCCCAAAGAACAGATGGCAGTGGACTTGTAGATATCTATTATACTCTGTCTGATTTGAGTGATGGTAACTGTGAAATTAGTCTTCAAATTAGTTATGACAGCGGAAGTACTTGGGATGTTGAGGCATCATCACTTACTGGAGACATAGGTGATGGCGTTACTTCAGGGGGCAAACATATTGCCTGGGATAGTAAGGCTGATCTGCCCGAAGCCAACAACTCGTTCTATCGAGTTAAGGTCATTGCAAAAGGTTATAGCGAGTTTGGGACATATACCATTGATGGTGATACCTCATATAACAATGAACTTCGCATTTACAATATCCCGGAGGGTATGGCTAGAATATCTTATGTTTCAGGTTATACAACGAATTTTTCTTTGAGTTCGCCAAAACCCGCCTGGGGAAGATATGCTTGCAATTGTGTTTCTTTTAAAGCTACAACATATCATGTAGTTCCTTTTGAAGAATGTTGGGGTTATTATTTATATTTAAATGATTTACTTTCATGTTTAGATTGTTTGCCTCCCGCTTATATAAAAATTGAACATGATACTTATTTAAGGGTGTGGTTGTGGGATGAGCCAGTGGGTACCGGCAATACACTAACACATCGAGATGGGCAGGTAACTTTCAGATTAGATACCATTACAGCGACAGATGAAGGTATATCAGATATTTTTTCAATTCACAACAACGCAGATTATGGAGAAAGTTACATTTCGATTGATAAGGTAGCAAGTCCTCTCGGAACTCTCTCTAGTGACGACATGCCCAGAGGAACATGGAAGTGGCACATTCCTATTGATGGACATGTTGCATATAATACAACACTGGATTTCTCATGGGAAACAGATTCTTACGCAAAAATAGAAATATATGCAACTGCTTATGGTCCGAATGGTTCAACATATCCAAAGTTGTTATATTCAAACAGTAATGTTTCTACAGGTTCTGGTTCCAACTCATTATTATTAGGATCTGGCAATCCGTTGCCGGGAGATGAAAATACCTATGAAGTTGTTTTTTCTGCATATATATTCAACGGTGAATATGACTACCAAGTACCCAATGATACGGATTATGATGTTCTGACGGTTTCAGAAAACCTTCGCACTGATTATCGCCCTCAAATACCTAATATTGCATCGGCAAAACGTGACTGGATATTGATAAGATCGGGAGAGTTTGAGAATTATAGTAGAGAGAAATTACTGGATATATATAATCGCTATATGAATGTTTATACAACTATTCGAAATGAAATCAAAAATAAGGCACAAGCAGCAATTGAAGATCAAATATGGGATGTGTTTGGTTTTGTTTTTCCAGAACCAGTTATGGTAGCGGCTGGAGCTGCATCAGGTAGATATTCAAATTTCGATGCATTATTGCTTGATATTTCAAAAGCTGTACTAAAATATGTCAAGTCTGATAGTGGGCTTGATGATTGGCTTATTCCTCAAGTTATTCCATATATGCTAAAATCAGCTTATAGAGTTTATGATCATGAAAAAAATTGCCTCGAACTTCAATATTACATTTACATAATTGATTATGTAGCGGTACTTCTAGATGATATTATTGCTACAGCAACAGATGGTGAGTACCCAGGGAAGGTGGTTATCAGCTGGACGCCAATAAATAATGCAACTCAATATACTGTTTACAGGTCAACACAGCCAGATTCATCAGATATTTCTATATTATTCAGTGCAGTTTACGCAGAGACTATTGAAGATACAACTATTGAACCGGGACGTACTTATTATTATTCAGTCAGAACCGAGGTAGATGGAAAGATGTATTTTTCAGAAGCTGATGCAGGTTTTGCAAGGCATGAACTGAATTTCACACTAAACTCCAGTCATGGAAACCCAGTTCCTGAACCTGATACATATAAATACATAGCAGGTGCCAGTGTTCCACCTGGTACAGTGCAATCGCCGGCAGATCAAACAAATACAACAAGGTATATATGTACCGGCTATTATGGCACCGGCAGTGCTCCGAGCGGCAATACAAATTCTTATACCTCATTTGCAATTACAGAAGAATCATCCATTACCTGGAAATGGAACCCTCAGTATATGGTGACTGCTACGGCAGGTAACAATGGATACCTCACCCTAAATCCATCAGGCTGGCATGACAGGGGTACGTCAATTACCGTCTCGGCACAACCCAACAATAGTTATGAAATTGACAGATGGATTGTAAACGGCGTTAACGTGCAAAATGGGGGTGTAAGTTTATCACTGAATAATATTTCAAATGCCAAAAATATATTTGTGATATTTTCTGGAATTGAAATCAATTTTTCTATTGTATCCGAACACGGGGAATCCAGTCCTGAAATCGGCAGCTATTCTTACGTTGTCAATGATATAGTTCCAGAAGGAAGTGTTAATTCTCCGGCAGATGACAACGGTAGTCAGCGTTTCATTTGTTCCGGCTTTGAGGGGACTGGTGACGCTCCAAGCGGTAGGGAAACCTCATATTCCTCATTTTCAATTACACAGGACTCTTGCATAATATGGCAATGGTATCCTCAATATATGGTTTCTATGGATGTTGCTTATGGAGGTTCAATAGTGGAAAACCCTGCTGGTTGGAAAGATACAGGCAGTTCCATAGATGCCCGAATTCAACCTCAAGAGGGTTTTGGTGTAAATAAGTGGTATGTCAATGGTATTGCTTATCAAGACGGTGGAGAGAGTTTCAGTTTCGACAATTTAAACGAGCCAGTTAATATTTATGCAGACATGATTTCACTGACTCCGTTGATAGCAGGAGATATTACAGGTGAGGGTCTTGTAAACTTAAGGGACTTTACAATTTTGGCATCACAATGGCTGGCATCCCCAGGTGTAGCATCGGCAGATGTTTCTGAACCATGTGATGGTTATGTCGATTACTTAGATCTTATTGTGTTGGCCGAGAGCTGGCTTAGTGGAAATTGATGGTCATTAAATATCTCAAATGGCGAAGAAACAAAGTGGTCAAGTCTCTTTTTAAACATTACGGGCACACAAGATCTTTATTATAAGCACTTTACGTGTGGAAGGCTGTCCGAGTCTTAAATCCTGAATAGGGGAAATTAAAAGGGGTAAATTAAAAGGGTTGAGACTCTTTGTTTTTGTAAGGTATTGCAAATGAATACTTTATGGTTACTGTTTAAATGTATTATATCCTTGAAACCTGATTCATTTATGATAAGATGGGTAAAGTGATTAGCGAATACGAACAGGTTGTGACCGGCTGGGCTCGGTATTTAAGTTTATAGCACCTGTCGCGGGCTCGAAAAAACGGATAACATGAATAATACTTTTAAAGAATACAGATTTAGCAAGTGTAACGTTTTGAAAGTAAAGGAGATACGTAACGACAGAATTCTCTTTATGTGTAAAACCCTTTACAATAATAAGTTATAAAACAAAATCAGATACATATACCTGAAAAAATACTGCCGAAACTCTTTGCTCTTAACTTATCACTCTTAACTTTTGATCCTGTAAATCCTGTCTGATAAGAATTTTAAATTACCATGAAGTTCATGAAGAACACAAAGAATTTCTTATGATTTAAACTTCAATTCCTTCAATACCTTCATGCTTAAAAATGAGAACTAAAACTATTTTTAGTTTCCACTTGAATAAGTGCCGTCAAACCCGTAAAATCTTACTGGTAAGATTATTTATTAAGAAAGGTTTCTTATGTTGACAAATTTTGCTACAACAAAAATGTCCTCTAAAGGGCAAGTCGTGATCCCTGAATCTGTTAGGAAAGCACTCGGTTTGGAGAACGGCTGCCAGTTTCTTGTTTTAGGGGAAAAAGATGCTGTTATTCTCAAAGCAATCTCTGCCCCTTCCAAGCAAGAGTTCAGCAGCTTGATTTCTAAAGCACGTAAGGAAGCGAAAAAAGCCGGCTTAGAGCCCAAAGATATCTCCAATGCGATCGCTAAAGTTAGAGGCAGAAAGTGAAAACACCTATAGTTGTGGTTGACACAAATGTCTTTGTTTCGGGCATCTTTTTTAGTGGACCGCCGTATAGTATTCTCAAGGCCTGGCAGGATGACCGGCTTCATATTGCTGTCACCAAAGAGATAATTGAAGAATATCGGAGAGTTATTGAAACCCTGTCGGAGAAATTCGAAAGTACCGATATTGATTATTTCTGGGAACTACTCCTTATCGAAGCTGAGCTGGTTCCTTCGTATTCATTTAATGAAGTGATCTGCGAGGACCCGGACGATGACAAATTCCTTGCTTGTGCAATTGCGGCCAAAAGTAAGTATATCATAAGCGGTGATAAACATTTGCTCAAAATAGGCCAGTTTCTTAACACAAAAATTGTAACTCCAAGGTATTTCCTCGACAATATGCTATGAATAAGTAAAATTAAAAAGCTATTAAATTCTACCTTAACAGGAGTGAAAACGGCCAGAGCACGGCAGTTGCTCAGTTTTGCTATGATGCCCTTAGCAGGCGGATTATGAAGGACGACAATACGATGGATTATCCCTGGATGTATTATTATGACAACAAGGGTCGGATGGTTGAGAAGATGGAAACTTCGCGGAACGTGGAGCAGCGTAATCTGTTAGAGTTCACGCTTGAGCGTGTTAAACCTCACAGACAGGACACACTGAAGTGCGGACTCTTACAGACAGAGCAATCGAGAAACTATGAATCCGGTTTATAAACAATTAAAAATTATGGGGTATAATTATGCCGGCAGAAAATGATCATGTGAATAATTCAGAAGGTGCAAGCGATGTGGTAAACGAATTTGAACGTCAGCGGGTGCCTGATAGTGCCTTGCTCAATTTCAAGGATTTTATCGGTATGTACGCCGGTGAGCACTGCGCGGGCACTGAGCTGATGATAGGCCCGTTATTCGTTGCTGCCGGGGTAGGTATATTCGATTTGATCTGGGGGCTGGTTCTGGGCAATCTGCTGGCGGTACTGAGCTGGATGTTTTTGTGCGCACCAATAGCAACAAGAGCCCGGCTCACGCTGTATTATCAGCTTGAAAAGATATGCGGCAAGAACCTGGTGGTTTTGTATAACCTGGCAAACGGCATAATGTTCTGTTTTCTCGCCGGCTCTATGATAACCGTTTCGGCGACGGCGATCGGTGTCTGGTTCAAATTTCCTATGCCGGGGCTCAATGATCTTTATCCCAACAGCGTCGGCTGGGTAATTGCGGTTCTCTTTGTCGGCGGTTTGATAGCGGTTGTAGCTGCTTACGGGTACAAAATTGTTGCCAGGTTCGCAAATATAGCTTCGCCCTGGATGGTTCTTGTATTTGCTGCGTTTGGTATTATAGGATTAAAAAACTTTATCGACATAACCGGCGAAGACATATCAGGGCTTTCTGATATCTGGAATCTGGCAGAGGTGCATATATGGCGAGGCGGCGAACCGCTTGCGGGACAGGTTAAATTCACTTTCTGGCATGTGACGTTTTTTGCGTGGTTCTGCAATATGGCGATGCATATTGGAATGAGCGATTTGAGTGTTTTCAGGTACGCAAAAAAATCATGGTATGGCCTGGCATCAGCTTCGGGAATGTATGTAGGTCATTTTATGGCATGGATTTCCGCTTCTATTCTTTATGCCTACCAGCTCCACCTTGATCCCGCCGATACGAATGTGCTGCCCGGGCCGATGGCATTTAGAGTGGCCGGCGTTGCAGGGATAATATGTGTTATAATAGCCGGCTGGACCACGGCAAACCCGACAATATACAGGGCGGGGCTTGCTTTTCAGGCAATCATGCCGAATGTCTCACGGTTTAAGGTGACTCTGGCAACAGGTGCGGCGGCAACAATTGCCGGAATGTTTCCCGCGATAGCAATGAAACTTCTGGGCTTTGTTGCTCTTTATGGAATGGTTCTTATGCCGATGGGAGCTGTGATATTCGTTGACTTCTGGCTGATGAAGAGATTCGGGCTGAAGAGCAACTACGCCGAGCTCAGCGGAAAACTGTTTAACTGGGCGGCCGGCATCGCATGGCTGGGAACGCTGTTAATATGTGTGGTTCTGGTAAAATTTGCCGGGGTGCAGATATTTTTCGTAAGCCTTCCGGGCTGGTTTATCGCCGCGGCCGGATATATAATCCTCAGTAAGATATATCAAGACAAAAAAGGAGCTGACGCATGGTAACCCAAATTGCAAAATCAGCCGCATTACTATCACTTGTAATGCTGATTGTACCTTCGCTGCTGTATCTTTCAGGCATAATGGAACTGGACAAAGTAAAGTTAATAATGGGCATCTGCACCGTAGTTTGGTTTGTATCCGCCGCAGTCTGGATGTGGGACAAAAGCGAAAATAAAACAGGTGCCTCCGAAGAGAGCAAATAAAAGGATTAAATTTCTTTTGTGTGCAAGGTATTTATTAACAATTGTTTATAAAAAAATCATAGTCAGCCTGCCCTGACAGATACTGGCATTGCGTGTGTATCATTTTTGGGGAGTGCGGGTGCAAGCGCCGGCATAAGATTGTAAGAGTCCAGGCTTTAGCTTGTTACCAGGCACCAAACGACGGGGAAACAAACTAAAGTTTGAACTCTAAACACAATCAATTTTCCGCCATTTTTAACAAAAAATTAAAAAATTTTCAAAAAGTGCTTGAAATGCCGCGAACCGATAATAAAATATCGAGTAATATATATCGATAAGGAAATATCTATTAAATAAAAAACTAAATATCAGGCACGCGAAAATGGAAACAAAAGAAATAAAATCTATATCAAAGGCCGCCATCAGGCGGATGCCGCTTTACCTTAGTCTGGTAAAACAGCAGATTGCGATGGGCGAGAAAACCCTCAGCAGCACATTTATAGCTGAAAAGCTCAACACCGAGGCCATACAGGTTCGCAAGGACCTGGCCGCGACCGGCGTTGTCGGCCAGCCACGTTTGGGGTTCTGCTCAGAAGAGCTTGCCGCGGCGATCGAGAGGCTGCTGGGCTGGGACAACCTACAAGAGGCGTTCCTTATCGGTGCGGGTAATCTCGGTTCGGCCCTGATCGGATATGAGCCGTTTATAGAAAACGGGCTCAACATTGTCGCGGCGTTCGATAATGACTCTGACAAGATAGGAACAGAAATCCGCGGCGTAAAGGTTCTCAGCATTGACCGTCTGGAAAACCTTATCGGCCGAATGCACATCAAGCTGGCAATACTCACCGTACCTGTAGAGGTGGCACAACAGACCGCCGAGCGGCTTGTCAGTGACGGCATCGAGGCGATCTGGAACTTTACGCCGACAAAAATCATCGTCCCCGACGAAGTGATAGTAGAACGTACCGACCTGGCCGCCGGCTATGCCCAGATATCCTCGAGGCTTGCGACCAAAGCACAAAGAAAGGCCGCAGAGAATGGCTGATAAGGCGGTTCACGTTCGCATATGCATGGGCAGCTCGTGTTTTGCCCGGGGCAACTCTGATACGCTTGCCTGTATCCGAAGCCATTTTCAGGTGGCACAGGATCAGGGGCTTATCCGGCTCGAGGGCAGTCTTTGCGAGAACAACTGCCATCATGGGCCAAATATTGTTATAAACGGCCGCCCTTACGGCAGTATTACAGCCGCCGCGGCGGTTGAGCTTATAGAAAATGAACTGAAAAATCAAAACCGCGGCTAAAGGGTTTGGCGGGAGAGTTTACCCGCGGCTCAATCTCATAATCGACATATTCTAAACTTATTTAAACGGTAACCAAATGAACTACTTACAGCCAATTTACACAGAATCCGCACAGTGTCAGGACTGCTACAAGTGCCTTCGCAGGTGCGATGTGAAAGCGATCCAGATACTCGAGGGCCATGCCAGAGTGATGGACAGCCAGTGTGTGTACTGCGGCAAGTGCGTAAAGAACTGCCCCGCAGAGGCAAAAAAAGTCCGCACAGACCTCGAGAGGGTTAAGCTGCTCATCAGCGGCGGCGAAAGGGTTATCGTTTCACTGGCTCCCAGCTTTGTATCTGAATTCGCCGGAACAAAGCCTCAAGTGCTGGCGGCGGGACTGAGACGGCTGGGCTTCTACGGCGTATCTGAAACATCTATCGGCGCAGAGGAGGTCTCGGCAAATATCGCCAGATACCTCAAGACCGCCGAGCCCGGGATACATATATCCTCGGCCTGCCCTTCTGTAGTTGAGCTGGTAAAAAAATATTATCCTGATTTCGCCGATTGTGTAACTCCGGTATATTCTCCCGCTCTGACGCACGCGAAGATGCTTAAAAAAATCTACGGCGAAGACACAAAAATCGTGTTTGTCGGACCGTGCATAGCCAAAAAAATCGAAGCTGACAGATATCCCAATCTACTCTCTGCCGCCTTGAGCTTTCGTGAGCTGCACGAGTGGTTTGCCAGAGAGCGTATAAACCTCGAGAGCGGCCTTTGCGGCGATTCATTTTTGGAGAATGACGGTTTTATCCCCGAAAGGGCGAATCAGGGCCGGCTCTACCCCGTTGACGGGGGCATGATCGAGGGCATAAAGGCCGGCTGCGGTGTTACCGAGAGCGGGTTCATGACATTCTCCGGCGTCGGCAATATCAGGGCGGCGCTGAGCGAGTTCGAAGGGCTAAAACTTGCCAGGCCCCTGTTTCTCGAGCTGCTAGCCTGTGAGGGCGGCTGTGTGAACGGCCCGCTGGTTTCACGCGAAGGAGGAACCGTTTCAAAGCGGCTTGAGATTATTTCAGAGCTTGACGCGGCGGAATACACACAGCGCGAACCGGAGTTTGATATATACTGCCAATGGCAGACAGAGCCGGTCGCACAGAGCAGCTTCAGCCGGGAAGACATCTTCAACGCACTTGAGAAGGTCGGCAAGTACAGTCCTGCCGATGAGCTCAATTGCGGCGGCTGCGGCTATGAAACGTGCCGGCAGTTCGCACAGGCACTTTTAGAAGGCAAAGCCGAGCCGCAGATGTGTCTGGGTTATATGCGGAAGCTGGCAAACAAAAAGGTTGACGCTCTTATCCGTACAATGCCCGGCGGGGTTGTTATGGTCGATGAGAACATGAAAGTCATCGAATGCAACAAGCGGTTCGCGCAGCTGCTGGGCAGAGACGTTTTAAATATATTCCTTTCAAGGCCGGGAATGGCGGGGGCGGACATAGCTAAGCTGCTCCCGGCTCCCGAGCTTTTCAGAAATGTTCTCGAGAGCGGCAGTGAGACCGCGGAAAAAGACATAAAATTCAACAACAGCATTCTGCATCTATGCGTTTTCACTATCGAGCCGCATCGGCTTGTGGGCGGGTTCCTCCAGGATATCACCGCTCCTGCCATGCACAAGGAACAGATCGTAAACCGCGCCAGAGAGGTTATCGCCAAGAACCTCCAGACTGTACAGCAGATCGCGTACCTGCTCGGGGAAAACGCCGCCGACTCTGAAGTTATACTCAACTCAATAGTGAATACCTTTACCGCCCAGCCTTTGGAGAAACCCGATGCTCAAGACTGACAACATATACGTAGAGGTGTTTCACAGCCAGATAAAGAAACACGGCCAGGCCGCCGGGGGCGATGTCTTTCTCTCCGAGAAGCCGGCCCGGGGCCGCCGGACAATATGTGTTCTGGCGGACGGCCTGGGCAGCGGGGTAAAGGCCAATGTGCTTGCGACGATGACATCAACAATGGCTTTGAAATATGTCAAAAGCGATATAGACGTAAAAAAGGCCTCCGAGATAATCATGCGTACCCTTCCGGTATGCAGCAGAAGAAAAGTCGGTTACAGCACCTTTACCATCGTCGATATAAGCGGCGGGGGCAAGGTCAGCATAATTGAATACGATAACCCCTCTTATATACTGCTCCGCGGTGACAATCCGGCAAAGGCAGAGAAGACGGCGTTTGAAATAGAGGCAGCCGGCCTTGGAAAACGCAAACTCGAGTACAGCTCATTCGAGGCGCGTGAGGGCGACAGGATGATTTTCTTCAGCGACGGCGTAACACAATCGGGCATGGGCAGCCGGGTAAGGCCGCTCGGCTGGGGCTTCGAGGGTGCCGCGGATTTTGTCGCCGCCCGCTGCAAAGCCGGCAAAGAGCTGACCGCCCAGGGACTCGCCGAGGACATTGTTGAGCGTGCCGAGAAAAATGACGGGCTCAAGGCCAAAGACGATATAACCTGTGCGGTGATAAATTTCCGCAGGCCGCGGCGGCTGCTGGTTATGACCGGCCCGCCATACGACAATAAAATGGATTCGGATCTTGCCCTGAAAGCCGACGCATTTGAAGGACGCAAGATTATCTGCGGCGGAACTACCGCCAAAATAATCGCCCGTGAACTCGATCGCGATGTGGAGGTTGACCTGAATCAGATTTACAGCGATGTGCCGCCCGCCTCAAAGCTCAAGGGCTTTGACCTGGTAACAGAGGGCACAATTACGCTGAGCAAGACAATGAAACTTCTCAGCGGTTCAGCGGAGTTAAAACGGCTCGCCAAAGACGCGGCGGTAAGACTGGCTTCTATGCTGCTTGAGAGCGACATTATCGAGTTTGTTGTAGGCACCAAGATTAACGAGGCGCATCAGGATCCCAAACTGCCCGATGAGCTGGCGATAAGAAGAAACCTGATACGTGAGCTGGTGGAGCTGCTCAACAAACGATACCTCAAAGAGGCAGAATACAGACTGATATAGTTAAACTAAAAACTAAGAACTAATAGTTGATGAGTAATAAGAATAACCAGGAATTGAAATTTAGAAGTTTTAATATGAGAGGAATAATTTAATGGCTTGCCAGAATTGTAAAAGCGGTCAGGATCGGTTGAGTAAACTTTGCCGGATAATCGAGAAGAACGATAATGATCCGTCAAAGCTGATCCCGATTCTGCATGAGGTCCAGCGAGAGTTTCGCTATCTGCCCGAAGATGTACTTGCCTACATCGCGACAGCCCTGAAGCTGCCGCCGGCAAAAGTGTACGGGGTAGCGAGTTTTTATTCTCACTTCGCCCTCGAGCCCAAGGGCAAATATGTCGTGCATATCTGCGACGGAACGGCCTGTCATGTAAAGGGCTCGATGAACATATACGACGCCCTCTGCGAGAAACTCAATGTCTCGGAGGAGAAATCAACCACAGAAGATATGCAGTTCACCGTTGAGACCGTAAGCTGTATCGGCGCGTGCGGGATGGCACCGGTGATCTCGATAAACGGCAAGGTTTACGGTCAGGTTACTGCCGAAAAGGCCGTAGAAATTATAGATGAACTCTCAGCCCAAGAGGTGGCAAATGTCTAAACAGATGTTAAATCTTGAAAGAATACAAAAGGACTATAAAACGGCATTGAAAAAATGCAAACGCCGTATCGTGGTCTGTGCGGGAACGGCCTGCGTTGCCAACGGCTCACTCGAAGTTTTTGAGGCGCTGAAAAAAGCTGTCCGGGCCAAAGGCCTTAAGGTGGACGTAAAGCTCGAAAAACATGATGACGTTGACTGTTTGTTTTCACGCAGCGGCTGCCGCGGTTTCTGCCAGGTAGGCCCGCTGGTTACTGTTGAGCCCTCAGATACTCACTACGTAAAGGTAAAGCCCGAGGATGCAGATGAGATCGTGGAAAAGACCATAATGGCCGATGAATACGTAGAGAGGCTGCTCTATGTTGACCCTGTAACCGGCGAGAAATGCAGCCGCACGGCGGACATACCGTTTTACAAACGCCAGGACCGCTACGTGCTGGGCAACTGCGGAAGGCTCGATGCCGAGGATATCAACCAGTACATCGCTGACGGCGGATACACTGCCGCGAGGATGGCTTACACAGAGCTTGAGCCAAAACAGATTTGCGATATGGTTGAAAAGGCCGGACTTCGCGGCCGCGGCGGCGGAGGGTTTTCTACCGGACGCAAGTGGAACCTGACTCTGCCGCAGAAATCGGACAAGAAATATATAATCTGCAACGGTGACGAGGGCGACCCCGGCGCGTTTATGGATAGATCGCTGATGGAGGGCAACCCGCACCGTGTGCTTGAGGGAATGATGATCGCCGCACGGGCTATCGGAGCAGACGAGGGCTATATCTATGTGCGTGCGGAATACCCGCTTGCGGTTGAGCGCGTGCAAAAGGCCGTTGATGACGCGGAAAAGCTGGGCATACTCGGTGAAGACGTCTTCGGCAGCGGAGTAAACCTAAAACTCTTTGTCATGGAAGGTGCCGGAGCGTTTGTCTGCGGCGAGGAAACCGCCCTGATAGCCTCCATCGAAGGACGCCGCGGAATGCCGATGCCCAAACCGCCCTTCCCCGCAGAATGCGGGCTCTGGGGCAAGCCTACATGTATAAACAATGTAGAGACTCTCGCCACCGTGCCGCTGATACTTCGCGACGGTGTTGATAAGTTTCTCGCCTACGGCACAGAATCCTCGCCCGGAACAAAGACATTCGCCCTTACCGGCCATGTCGCCAATACCGGCCTGATAGAAGTGCCTTTCGGTGTAACAGTCCGTGAGATTGTATATGACATCGGCGGCGGGGTTACAGACGATGCAGGCAACATACTCGAAGACGGATTTAAGGCCGTGCAGGTCGGCGGCCCCTCGGGCGGCTGTCTGACCAAAGATCACTTAGACCTGGGTATGGATTTCGACTCGCTCCGCAGTATCGGCGCGATGGTCGGCTCCGGCGGTCTGGTGGTTATGAACAAAAATACCTGTATGGTTCAGATCGCCCACTTTTTCATGAAGTTTACGCAGAACGAATCCTGTGGAAAGTGTGTTCCGTGCCGCGAGGGCACAAAGCAGATGCTCAAACTTCTGGAAGATATTATCGAAGGCCGCGGAACAATGGAAACCATAGAGCTGCTCGAGCGGATAGCAAGCGCAGTGGGCAAGGGCTCGCTATGCGGGCTTGGCAAGACGGCCCCCAATCCGGTACTGACAACGCTGCGTTTCTTCCGCGATGAGTACATCGCTCACGTAGAGGATAAACGCTGCCCCGCCGGCCAGTGCAAGGCCCTGGCGATGCCGGAGATTCTGGAAGATAAATGTATCGGATGCGGGCTGTGCAGCAGGAAATGCCCTGTAAACGCGATCACAGGCGAGAAGAAACAGCCCCATTCAATAGACCCTGATGTATGTATAAAGTGCGGCGTGTGTGCCGAGGTTTGCAAGTTTAACGCAGTAATCGGAGTGTAGAAATGCAGAAACAATATTTGACAATAGATAACCGGAAAGTAGAAATAAAAGACCAGCGCAACCTGCTTGAGCTGATTCGCGGAATCGGAATAGACCTTCCCACATTCTGTTACCATTCAGAACTGAGTGTTTACGGCGCGTGCAGGCTCTGTGTCGTTGACATCGAGGGTATGGGAATTGTAACCTCATGCAGCACAACCCCCAAAGAGGGCATGGTTGTCCGCACAAATACCGCCGAGCTGCGGGAGATGCGCAAGGTGTATCTCAAGCTGCTGCTGGCAAACCACGACCAGAGCTGCTACACCTGTTCAAAGAGCGGCAGCTGCCGTCTGCAGGATCTGGCAAACCGCTTCGGTATCCAGGAAATCCCCTTCGGCAATGAATACAAGCCCAAACCGCTCGACGAGAGCAATCCGGCGATAATCCGAGACCCCAACAAGTGCGTGCTCTGCGGCGACTGTGTCCGGGCGTGCGACGAGATACAGGGTGTCGGCGCGATAGACTTTACCGGCCGCGGCGCACATACATGCGTATCTCCGGCGTTCGGCAAGGACCTCTGCGAGGTTGAATGTGTTTACTGCGGCCTCTGCGCCAGCGTCTGCCCGACGGGTGCGATTACTCCAAAACCCGATATAGATAAGGTCTGGAGCGAGATTTATGACCCGGACAAGGTCGTAGTAGCCCAGATTGCCCCGGCGGTACGGGTTGCCGTCGGCGAGATGTTCGGTTTCGAAGCCGGCGAAGTAACAACCGGCCGGCTGGTCGCGGCGATAAAGATGATGGGATTCGACCAGGTTTATGATACATCTTTCGCGGCGGACCTGACCGTTCTGGAAGAAACAAACGAGTTTATACAGCGCAAATCAGACGGCGGTAAACTGCCGCTTATCACCTCATGCTGTCCGGCATGGGTCAAATATGCAGAGCAGTTTTATCCAGAGCTTCTGGGAAATGTATCTTCCTGCCGCTCTCCCCAGCAGATGTTCGGCGCGGTAGCCCGCAAGACACTGCCGGAATATCTTGGAGTCAAGCCGGAGAATCTGGTCATTGTATCGATTATGCCGTGTACCGCCAAAAAGTTTGAGGCAACCCGCGAAGAATTTTCGACCGACGGCCGGCCGGACGTTGATTATGTGATAACTACACAGGAGCTTGGACGCATGATAAAAGAAACCGGCGTGCGTTTCAGTGACCTTGAGCCGGAGTCTCTGGATATGCCGATGGGCTTCAAGACCGGTGCCGGCGTGATTTTCGGAGCCACCGGCGGTGTCAGTGAGGCCGTACTGCGTTACGCAGGCGAGCGGCTCACCGGTGAGAAACTCAGCGACAGCGACTTCCACGAAGTACGCGGCAGCGAGGGCATACGCGAATACGAGGCGGTAATAGGCGAAACCACGCTGAAAATGGTAATCGTCAACGGCCTTGGCAACGCGAGGAAAGTCCTTGAAGATGTCCGTAAAGGCAAAAGCGACTATGATTTCATAGAGGTTATGGCATGTCCCGGCGGATGTGTCGCCGGAGCCGGCCAACCCGTATCCTGGGACGCCGATGCCCGGACAAAACGCGCCGGCGGACTTTACAAAAGCGATAAACGCCACCAACTGCACAACCCGCAGGATAACCCGTACGTTCAGAAGACCTACAGCGAAACTCTGGGCGAGCCGGGCAGCCATGCCGCTCATGAGCTTCTGCACACCAAATACCGCAACCGCAGGAGAATCAGCGGGATAAGCCTTGAGACGGATGCAAAGGCTGACACAGCCGGTATGCTTGATGTCAATGTGTGTGTCGGCACGAGCTGTTATCTCCGCGGCTCACAGGATATCCTCAATAATGTTACAGAATACGTCCGCAAAAAAGAGCTTGGCGATAAGGTTAATGTCACCGCGACTTTCTGCTACGAGAATTGCGGCAGCGGCCCTAATGTCCGTGTCGGCGACTCCGTCCTGAGCAGGTGCGGCTTTGATGACGTAGTTAAGGAAATCGAAACCAGACTTTGACCCTGAATTCCTCAGTTGCGGATTTGTTTTGCGGTTGATTTTTGCTTCCAAGTTGATGTATATACTATTGTTATACGATATAATTACTCTGTTTGGAGGCACACCCAATTGGTGAAGGCGTTACCGAGATAGCTGCCGGACTGGTAAAGACCGGCAGGCAGCAAACTGTGAAAATACGCGTAATATACTGATTGTAAATATCTTACGTAAAAACACCAAACGCCTGATGATAAACCGTTTCTGCTGTTATCGCAAAACACAGCATTATTAGAATAATAACTTGTTATTTAACTTAAAACTCGTATAATAGCATTAAATATTGTCAGGGGAGCCGTTGTGGCGGCTGAGAGGTTACCGAAGTAACGACCCTTTGAACCTGTTGGTTAGAACCGGCGTAGGGAGCCAATGCTGAAAATTGCAGAGCACACCTTCGCGGGTGTGCTTTTTTGGTATATAGCCTTATGCAAAATACACTTACAAAAGAACAGATCGAGGCGTCCACAGACCGCAATACCGGTGCGGCCCTTGCGGCGAAACTGCGGAGCGTGCGTGTCGGCGTTGCCGGGCTCGGCGGGCTGGGCAGCGTGGTTACATCGTCCCTTGTCAGGGCGGGAGTCTGCAATCTGATTCTCGCGGATTTTGACCGTGTGGAACTTAGCAATATGAACCGCCAGCTGTACCGGCTTGACCAGATCGGTATGCTCAAAACTGATGCCTGCGAAGATAACCTGCTGGCAATTAACCCGCATCTGAGAATAGAAAAACTCGCCTGCACAATAACCGCCGACAACACAGGAGATTTTATCAGCCGCGTGGATATCGTGGCGGAATGTTTTGACAATCCAGCGGCAAAACAGATGATAGTCGAAACTGCTTTGAGCCGGTATCCGGAAAAATATATCGTTGCCGCCAGCGGCCTTGCGGGGTTTGGCAGAAGCAACATGATACAAACCAGAAAAATCAGCGAAAAATTCCAGATTGTCGGCGACGGCGAGAGCACGCTGGAAAAACATTGCGGCCTTTTCGCCGCCCGCGTCGGGATTGCGGCAAATCATCAGGCAAACGCGATAATACAACTTATAAACGAGGTGTTTTAAATGGCATCACTGAAAGTAAACGGTAAAACAATAGACTACGGCGAAGGAAAATTGCCGGCCAATGTCGCCGGACTGCTGGAGAACATGAATATTGACAAGGCTACTGTCGTGGCAGAAATCGACGGTAAAATCGTAGAACGCAAAGATTTCGAGACCTTTGAGCTCAAAGACGGCCAGTCAATAGAGCTGATTCGCTTTGTCGGCGGCGGCTGAGGCGGCAGATAATTCTAATAATGAGATTTAAAACTAAGATAAAATATGAATAATGACAAACTTATCATCGCAGGACGTGAAATAAAATCCCGCCTTTTTGTAGGAACGGGAAAATTCTCTTCAAACAGAGTTATGGCAGAGGCTCTTAGTGCAAGCGGCGCGGAGATCGTAACAGTGGCGCTTCGCCGGGTTGATATCGAGAACGAAAATGATGATATGCTCGCGGCGATTGACAGAGAGAAATATCTGCTGCTGCCAAACACATCCGGCGCCCGTGACTGCGAAGAAGCCCTCCGGCTGGCGAGGCTGGCCCGTGCGGCATCGGGGATCAACTGGCTCAAGCTCGAAGTAACACCCGATCCGTATTACCTGCTGCCCGACGGCGGCGAGACGCTCAAGGCGGCCCAGATTCTCGTAAAAGAGGGCTTTGTCGTGCTGCCGTATATAAACGCCGACCCGATACTGGCAAAACGCCTGCAGGACGCGGGCACGGCAACTGTGATGCCGCTGGCAAGCCCTATCGGTTCAAACCGCGGGCTGGCAACACGCGAATCGATAGAGATTATCATTGAACAGGCAACCGTGCCGGTGGTGGTTGACGCAGGGCTTGGCCGACCGTCACACGCGGCAGAGGCGATGGAGATGGGAGCCGACGCGGTGCTTGTAAACACGGCGATAGCCTCGGCAAATGACCCGGTGGCTATGGCGCGGGCCTTCGCGATGGCAGCCGAGGCAGGCAGAACATCCTTTGTAACGGGCGCGGCACCTGTACTGAAAACAGCGAGTGCTTCAAGCCCGCTGACCGGATTTCTGCGAGATTAAATGTAAAAGAAAACAACATAAATTATGAATACAAAAACTGACATATACAGCGTTCTTGATGATACAGGTATTGACACCCGCCAGGATGAATACCTCTCGCGAATACAATCTGTAACAGAGGCCGATGTGCGGCGGGAGCTTGCCATAAAGCCGGGGCATTTTTCGCTTGAGCGGCTGATTGTTCTGCTCTCAGAAGCCGGCGGAGCCTTCCTCGAAGATATGGCGCAGCAGGCACACGCCCTGACACTCCAGCGGTTCGGCAAAACTATGCAGCTCTACGTGCCGATGTACGTGTCGAATTACTGCATCAACAGATGTCAGTACTGCGGCTACAACGCAGACCACAAATTCAACCGCAGCCGGCTGACAATGGAGCAGGCCGTTCAGGAAGCAGACGCCATAGCAAGCGCAGGTTTCCGGCATATTTTGATACTCAGCGGCGAAGACCCAAAACACATTGACGTTGACTATCTCGCCGAGCTGGCAAAACGGCTCAGAAGCAAGTTCTGCGCGATCGAAATCGAGATATACCCGCTGGATACAGACGGCTACAAACGGCTCTTTGATGCCGGTATAGACGGCCTGAGCATCTATCAGGAAACCTACAACCGCCGGCTGTACGAAACGCTTCACGCAGGGCCGAAGGCGGACTACCGCTACCGTCTCGAAACGCCGTCAAGGGCTGCACGGGCCGGTTTCAGGCGGCTTGGAATCGGTGCGCTGCTGGGGCTGTGGGACTGGCGGCTTGAGACGCTGTCTCTGTCTGTACACGCCGCGTACTTGATGAAACATCACTGGCAGAGCCAGATTTCGTTTTCGTTTCCGCGGATCCGCCCTGCACAGGACGTTGAGGATCAGCCGTATAAGCACATCATCTCGGACAGACAGTTTGTGCAGATGATGCTGGCGCTGCGGCTGTGTTTCGCAGATGCGGGGATTGTCGTTTCAACCCGCGAGAGCAGCGAATTCCGCAGGCACCTGATGAACCTCTGCGTTACGCGTATGAGCGCCGGCTCTAAGACAAACCCCGGAGGCTACGCAGTGAACAAAGAAGCGGTTTGCCAGTTTGAGGTTGACGACAAAAGCTCCCCGCAGCAGGTAGCGGCGATGATAGAGGCCGCCGGCTACGAGCCTGTATGGAAAGACTGGGATCCGGCATTTACCGCCGGATAAACACTCGCTATCTAAGCTCGCCCGCGGCGAGTCTTGCCGCCAGGTGCGCCAGCTTTGGCATCGTGTAGTCGAATATCATTTTGTAGCCCTCGCACAGCGGTGTTGCGTCTTCGAAGTTGCCCCAGGCCGAATAGCGGTCTTTCAGGCAGCCGCCGTAACAGCACTTGCGCCAGCGGCACAGCATACACTTTGTGCATGAGGTGTTTTTGGCACGGGCGAATTTCCTTTTCACTTCGCCGGTTATCAGCTCGCCGATATGGGTTTCCATGATGTTGCCCATCCGGCAGCCCTCCTCGACGAAAAAGTCGCAGCAGAACGCATCCCCGTTATGCTCAACCACCATATAATCACTGCACGATTTATTGAAGGTACAGTTGGTATGCTGTCCGTTGACGATATAGTTCAGCAGCGAATCGAAAAGCCGGATACTCAGCTTTGTCGGGCCGTAATCAAGCCAGCGGTCGAATATGCGGCAGATAAACCGCCCGTACTGCTCGGCGCTGGTGCTGAAATCGGTGAGCTTGCCTTTTTCTCCGCCCGGCTCTACGCACGGGACAAACTGCAGAAAGCGTATGTTCTTTTCTTTAACGAAAAAATCAAACAGCTCATCGGGCTTTTCCACATTGAGATTGTTGAGCAGCACGAGGATATTGAACTCCACCCGTGCCCGCCTGCACGCCTCTATGCCTGCGACAACGCGGTCATAGGTGCCGTTGCCGCCGCGGTCTTTGCGGTAGTGGTCATGGAGATATTTGGGCCCGTCGAGGCTGATTCCCACGAGCCAGCTGTACTGCTTGAGAAAGGCCGCCCACTCATCGTCGAGCAGTATGCCGTTGGTCTGGAGGGCATTGGAGACAGCCTGTCCGTCATCTCCACAACGCTGCTGGGTTTCAACCACGCGTTTGTAGAAATCCAGCCCCATCAGGGTCGGCTCGCCGCCCTGCCAGGCAAAACTGCTCACAGGAAAGCCAAGCCCCATAAAATCGCTCACCATACGCTCCATCACCTCATCGCTCATGCGGTGCTTGTGTGTGCCGAACATTTCCGTCTTGCCCGTATAAAAGCAGTACTTGCACGCAATGTTGCAATCCGGCCCGGTAGGTTTTATCAGTAAAGAAAATGGTTTCATTGTTTTAGTACATAGTTATTGGTTAGTAGTCAGAATTAATTCTAAATCCAGTTTTCGACTTTCAAGTCTTTAATACGATTGAATTCTTTCATGTTATTCGTAACGAGCGTCAGCTCTTGCGACATGGCGTGAGCCGCAATCAGCGTGTCAAATGGACCGATGGGTGTGCCTTTGCTTTCCAGTTGACACCGGACGATCCCATAGGCCGCTGCAGCGTCATTGTCGAACGGCAGGATTTCCAGTACACTGCACGCCTTTATGAGCAGAAGAGTATTCCGAGCGGGATCGGAGCTTTTTTGTACGCCGAATTCAAGCTCTGCCAGCGTAATTGCCGAGATAGCGATATCGCCCGGCCGGTATTGCTGAATATGAGCCAGTGCCCTGCTTTGCGGCTTTCGAATCATATCAATGCAGATATTTGTGTCGAGCATGTAAATCATAGAGGGTCGCGTTTGTCAATCTCTGATGGGTCGCCGCGGTCAGCCATAAAATCATCCGTGAATTTGCCGCAGGCTTCTAACAAGGGTGCCCAGCCGCTGTTAAGAGGGAATAAAACAACGGCATTACCGATTTTATTGATACCAATCTCATTGGTTTCAAACCGGCAATCCTTAGGCAGCCGAACTGCCTGACTGCGTCCATTCGAAAATATTTTTGCGGTATTCATAAATGTTTCCTTTATTAGGTATATATCAAAGTATATACCATTCGCCCCTGCAAGTCAATCAAAAACAAAAATATTATTAAAACGGATATGAATTATTTCCATTTTTGATACAATTGTTCAGCAAATACCTCACCCATTCACTTTATTCCGAAGATATCCATCCACTCATCGGTTTCGCCTTTTGAGAGGCCGCCGGTTCGTTTGGCTCCGGGTTCGGGGTTTGGTTTTTCCGGCCTGTCAATGACACTGACCACCTGTTCCCAGAATTCCAGTGCATCGATAGTCTTTGCTCTTTTGCGTTTGGCGGCGCGTTTTACCCTGCGGTCAGAGCTGACAACCACCAGCCCGCTCGGCGCTGAATGATCCTCCACGAGGTATTCGATCAGGTCGTCGGCTTCCTGGTATTCGCCGGAAAAGTGTACATTCAAATTGTGGAACCGGTTGAAAAACGACTTATCGAACGGGCCCGTGCCGTCG